>NZ_JBICXG010000046.1:0-38784 GCF_043200175.1 Streptomyces sp. NPDC048462 | reverse complement strand
TGCGGATCGACATCAGACCGGGCATCTCGTGCTCGGCCAGCGTGATCTCCTTGCGGCCGAACGCCGCGAGGGAGAGGTCGGCGACCTTGAAGTCCGTGAAGTCGGCGGGCGGCTGCGAGGGCATGTGCACTCCTTGAGTTCTGGATGTTCCGGTGTGTGCGGGGGTGTCGCTGTGGACCGGTTGGGCGTGATGCGGGGCAGTCCGGGGGCGCGCGGGCGGTCGGGGACAGCGCCGCTACGCGGCGGACCGACTCGCACAGTGCTGTGTGGTCATGCCCGGCGGCCTCCCGCGTTGAAGTAACCGGCCTCGGGATGGTGCAGCACGATCGCGTCGGTGGACTGCTCGGGGTGGAGCTGGAACTCCTCCGACAGGACGACTCCGATGCGCTCGGGCCGGAGCAGGTCGGCGATCTTGGCGCGGTCCTCCAGATCGGGGCAGGCGGGGTAGCCCAGGGAGTAGCGGCAGCCCTGGTACTCGGTGCGGAACATGCCGTCCAGCGCGGCGGGCTCGGCTGCCGCGATGCCCAGTTCGGTGCGGACCCGGGCGTGCCAGTACTCGGCGAGGGCCTCGGCCAGCTGGACGGAGAGGCCGTGCAGCTCCAGGTAGTCGCGGTAGGCGTTGGCCTCGAAGAGCTTGGCGGTCTCGCCGCCGATCCGCGATCCGACGGTGACGACCTGGAGGCCGATCACGTCCGTCTCGCCGGACTCTTCGGGACGGAAGAAGTCGGCGAGGCAGAGGCGGCGGCCTCGGTGCTGGCGCGGGAAGGTGAAGCGGGTGCGCTCCGAGCCGTCCTCGTCGAGGATGATCAGGTCGTCGCCCTTGGACACGCAAGGAAAGTAGCCGTGGACGACGGCTGCTTCGAGGAGCCGGTCGGTCTGTAGCCGGCCGAGCCAGTGCCGCAGCCGGGGCCGGGCCTCGGTCTCGATCAACTGCGAGTTCTTGAGGCCCCATTGGCCCTTGAAGAGGGCGCCCTCGTCGAGCCAGGAGGCGTACTCCTTGAGCTGGATGCCCTTGACGACCCGGGTGCCCCAGAACGGCGGCGTGGGCACCGGGTTGTCAGTGGCGACATCCGAGCGGACACCCTCATCCGGCTCCTCGACCGCCAGCACCGCCGCCTCCCGCTTGGGGACCCGACGCTGCTTCAGCTCGGGAAGGGAGGCGCCGGGGACGCCGCGCTTGACCGCGATCAGCGCGTCCATCAGCCGCAGCCCCTCGAAGGCGTCCCGGGCGTAGCGGACCTCGCCCTCGTAGATCTCGTGGAGGTCCTGTTCGACGTAGGCGCGGGTCAGGGCGGCGCCGCCCAGGATGACCGGGTACTCGGCGGCCAGCTTGCGCTGGTTGAGTTCCTGGAGGTTCTCCTTCATGATCACGGTGGATTTGACCAGGAGGCCGGACATGCCGATGACATCGGCCTTGTGTTCCTCGGCGGCGTCCAGGATCGCGGAGACGGGCTGCTTGATACCGATGTTCACGACGTTGAACCCGTTGTTCGACAGGATGATGTCGACGAGGTTCTTGCCGATGTCGTGGACGTCGCCCCGGACGGTGGCCAGCACGATGGTGCCCTTGCCCTCGGCGTCCGACTTCTCCATGTGCGGCTCCAGGTGGGCCACCGCGGTCTTCATGACCTCGGCGGACTGGAGCACGAAGGGCAGCTGCATCTGGCCGGAGCCGAACAGCTCACCGACCACCTTCATGCCCTCCAGCAGGGTGTCGTTGACGATGTCGAGGGCCGGGCGGGTGCGGAGCGCCTCGTCGAGGTCGGCCTCCAGACCGTTCTTCTCGCCGTCGATGATCCGGCGCTGAAGCCGCTCGTCCAGAGGCAGCGCGAGGAGTTCCTCGGCCCGGCCCGCCTTCATCGACTTCATGTTGACGCCCTCGAAGAGCGCCATCAGCTTCTGCAACGGGTCGTAGCCCTCGGAGCGGCGGTCGTAAATGAGGTCCAGGGCGACCTTCGCCTGCTCCTCCTCCAGCCGGGCGATCGGCAGGATCTTCGACGCGTGCACGATCGCGGAATCCAGCCCCGCCTTCACACACTCATCGAGGAAGACCGAATTCAGGACCACGCGGGCGGCCGGATTGAGGCCGAAGGAGATATTCGACAGACCGAGGGTGGTCTGCACGTCGGGGTGGCGCTTCTTCAGCTCACGGATCGCCCCGATCGTCGCGATGCCGTCGCCCCGGGACTCCTCCTGACCGGTGCAGATGGTGAAGGTCAGGCAGTCGATGAGGATGTCCGACTCATGGATGCCCCAGTTGCCCGTGAGGTCCTCGATGAGCCGCTCCGCGATGGCCACCTTGTGCTCGACCGTGCGGGCCTGGCCCTCCTCGTCGATGGTCAGCGCGATCAGCGCCGCGCCATGCTCCGATGCCAGCTTGGTCACCTGGACGAACCGCGACTCGGGCCCGTCACCGTCCTCGTAGTTCACCGAGTTCAGGACCGCACGGCCACCGAGCTTCTCCAGCCCCGCCCGCAGCACCGGGAGCTCGGTGGAGTCCAGCACGATGGGCAGGGTGGAGGCGGTCGCGAAGCGTCCGGCCAGCTCAGCCATGTCCGCGACCCCGTCACGGCCCACATAGTCGACGCAGAGATCGAGCATGTGGGCGCCCTCACGGATCTGGTCACGGGCCATCTCCACACAGTCGTCCCACCGCGCCTCCAGCATGGCCTCCCGGAACTTCTTCGACCCGTTGGCGTTCGTCCGCTCACCGATGGCGAGGTACGAGGTGTCCTGCCGGAACGGCACCGTCTGGTAGAGCGACGCCGCCCCCGGCTCCGGGCGCGGGTCCCGAGCCGTGATGGCGGAGCCGCGGACCCGGTCGACGACCTGGCGCAGGTGCTCCGGAGTCGTACCGCAGCAACCACCCACCAACGACAGCCCGTACTCCTGAACGAACGTCTCCTGCGCATCCGCCAGCCCCTCCGGCCCCAGCGGGAAGTGCGCCCCGTCCTTCGTCAGCACCGGCAGACCCGCGTTGGGCATGCAGAGCAACGGGATACGGGAGTGGCGGGTCAGGTAGCGCAGGTGCTCGCTCATCTCCGCCGGGCCGGTCGAACAGTTCAGACCGATCATGTCGACACCGAGCGGCTCCAGGGCGGTCAGTGCGGCGCCGATCTCGGAACCCAGCAGCATGACGCCGGTCGTCTCGAAGGCCAACGACACCAGCAACGGCAGGTCGCTGCCGAGAGCCTCCAGCGCGCGCCGCGCGCCGAGGATGCCGGCCTTGGTCTGCAGGAGGTCCTGCGTCGTCTCGACGATCAGCGCGTCGGCACCGCCCGCGATCAGCCCCTCCGCGTTCTGCTGGAACCCGTCACGCAGCTTCACGTACGGGGCGTGTCCCAGCGTCGGCAGCTTCGTCCCCGGCCCCATGGAGCCCAGGACCCAGCGCTGCTGCCCCGTCGAGGCCGTGAACTCGTCCGCCACCTCGCGGGCGATACGCGCACCCGACTCCGAGAGCTCGTACACCCGCTCGGGAATGTCGTACTCACCGAGCGCCGCGGTGTTCGCGCCGAAGGTGTTCGTCTCCACACAGTCCACGCCGACCGCGAAGTACTCCTCATGCACGGAGCGCACGATGTCGGGGCGGGTCAGGTTCAGGATCTCGTTGCAGCCCTCGAGGTTCTCGAAGTCCTCCAGCGTGGGGTCCTGGGCCTGCAGCATGGTGCCCATGGCACCGTCGGCGACCACCACCCGGGTGGCGAGCGCCTCACGGAGCGCGGCGGACCGGGTGCCCTTCATGACCGGTGGTCCGGGGCAGGTGCGAACAGTCCGGCCGCGTCCGCGGCGATGGAACCGGTGACAACGATGCGCACGTCGGGCTCTCCTCGGGAGTACGGAGCACGAAGGACGAAGGAGCCGGCCGGTCAGAGACCGGCCGCGGCCTTCAGCTGCTGGGCGCGGTCGGTCCGCTCCCAGGTGAAGTCGGGCAGTTCGCGTCCGAAGTGGCCGTAGGCGGCGGTCCGGAAGTAGACCGGCCGCAGCAGGTCGAGGTCGCGGACGATGGCGGCCGGGCGCAGATCGAAGACCTCCCTGATCGCCTGCTCGATGCGGTTCTGGGCGACGGCGCCGGTGCCGAAGGTCTCGACGAACAGGCCGACCGGCTCGGCCTTGCCGATGGCGTACGCGACCTGGACCTCGCACCGGTCCGCGAGGCCCGCCGCCACGACGTTCTTGGCGACCCAGCGCATCGCGTAGGCGGCCGAGCGGTCCACCTTCGACGGGTCCTTGCCCGAGAAGGCGCCGCCGCCGTGGCGGGCCATGCCGCCGTAGGTGTCGATGATGATCTTGCGGCCGGTCAGACCGGCGTCGCCCATCGGGCCGCCGATCTCGAAGCGTCCGGTCGGGTTGACCAGCAGCCGGTAGTCGTCGGACTCCAGCTTGATGCCGTCCTCGGCGAGTTCGGTCAGTACGTGCTCGACGACGTGGTGGCGGATGTCCGGGCTCAGCAGGTTGTCGAGGTCGATGTCGGAGGCGTGCTGCGAGGAGACGACGACGGTGTCGAGACGGACCGGGCGGCTGCCGCTGTACTCGATGGTGACCTGCGTCTTCCCGTCCGGGCGGAGGTAGGGGACGGTGCCGTCCTTGCGGACCTCGGTCAGCCGGCGTGAGAGCCGGTGGGCCAGCTCGATCGGCAGCGGCATCAGGGACGGGGTCTCGTTCGTGGCGTAGCCGAACATCAGGCCCTGGTCGCCGGCGCCCTGCTTGTCGAGGTCGTCCCCTTCCCCGTCCGCCGCGGCACCCTCGACGCGCTTCTCGTACGCGGTGTCGACGCCCTGCGCGATGTCCGGCGACTGCGCGCCGATGGACACCGAGACTCCGCAGGTGGCGCCGTCGAATCCCTTGGCCGACGAGTCGTAGCCGATGCCCAGAATCGTCTCGCGGACGATGCCGGGGATGTCGGCGTACGCCTTGGTCGTCACCTCACCGGCGATGTGCACCTGGCCGGTGGCGATCAGCGTCTCGACGGCGACCCGGGAGGACGGGTCCTGGCTCAGCAGTGCGTCGAGGATCGCGTCGCTGATCTGGTCGGCGATCTTGTCGGGGTGGCCCTCGGTCACGGATTCCGAGGTGAACAGGCGGCGGGACATGGCTCTCCAGAGGTGTGAGGTCCGTTGAACGGTCGAGCGTCGGCGCGCCCGGCCGGCCGGGTGGCCGGCCGACGTGTGCGTCATCCGGCGCGTTCGGCGGCGGATTCGAGCAGCCGGGCGAGATCGCCGGCGGACGTCGCGGCGCCGGTGAGCACGATGAGCGGCGGCCGGCCGCCGCTCGCCGCGATGAGCCGGGTGATCCGGTACGCGGCGACTCCGCAGCCGGAGAATCCGCCGAGCACGAGGTGCCCGCCCGCGTCGATGAGCGGCCTGAGCGCGTCGTACCCGGCCCGGTCGTCGAGCGCGGCGCTCAGCAGAACGAGGGCTTCGGGGCCCTGGTAGGAGCGCGCGAGCAGTTCGTAGCAGAAGCGGGGCGTGCCGTGCGACGGTACGAGGCAGACGGTGCCCGCGCCGGGGTTCCGAGCCGGTCGCAGGGTGATGAGCGCGGGCGCGTCGGTATCGGTGCCGGCCGGGTGGTCCGCCGAAGTGGCCGTGGGCGTACCGGCCTCCGTACCCGTACCGGTGCCCGCGTCCGTGTCCGTCTCCGGCTCCGCGTCCGCGTCGGCCAGCCGCGCCAGCACCTCGGCGATGGTGGTGGACGCGCCCGCCACACGGGGGAGTTCGTCCAGCAGGAATGCGGCGTGCGCCAGGACACCGCCGATTCGGGCGGGCTGGGTGTGGTCGTAGGAGACGGTCACGATGAGCCCGCCGTCGCCGTCGCGGTGGGCGACGAGCGTGAGCGGAAAGCCTGTTCGGGCGCCGAGCGTCTCCGGTGGGCCCACACGGACTCCCTGGGCGGCGAGTTCCCGGATGAGCTCGTCCGGGCCGTCCGGCCCGCCCTCGAAGGCGACCAGGCTGCCCGACGCGTCGGGCAGCTCGGCCCGGTCCTCGGTCCAGGTACGGATCTGGCCCGCCGAGACCCACTCGTACGCGGCCATGTCCAGGGCCCGGTCACGCAGCAGGCCGAGCAGCTCCGGCACGCTCGCTCGCGGGTCGACGACGACGGAGATCGGCAGCGGGTTGCGCAGGGCACCCGGCAGGCGCTCCACTCCGTCGAGCAGGATGCCGCGTCCGGACACCGTCACGCTGAAGCGGACCGGCTCCGCGTCGGCGGTTCCGGCGGCCCGGTAGAGCAGCAGGGCCCAGACGGCTTGCAGCGCACCGCTCTCGGTGCTGCCCCAGCCGGCCGCCCAGGCGCCGAGCCGTGCGGTCTGTACGGCGGTCAGCCGCAGCCGGGTGCGCCCGGTCCCGGTCCGGGTGCCGCCGGGCACCGGAGCGGAGGCGGCGGCCGGGGGCAGGGGCGAGTGCGTGACGCCGGGCGGTGGTGTGGCATCCGTCCAGAACGTGCGTGCGGGCTCGGTGTCCTGGGCCGCGAGCCACTGCGCGTAGTCGCCCATGTCGGGGCGGCGTTCACCGCCAGGCAGGCGGCCGCCGGCCAGGTAGGCGCGGTAGAACTCGCGCAGCAGCAGGCGCGCGCTCCAGCCGTCGAGCAGCGCGTGGTGGAAGGTGAGCAGCACCCGGGTGGGCTGGGCGGTGGCCGACACGACGGGGTCACCGCCCAGTACGGTCACGCGCAGCGGTCCGGGGCGGCGCGGGTCGAGGCCCCGGCACCGGTCGTACTCGACCACCCGCGCCCAGTCCCCGGCGCTGTGCGGCAGCCGCAGCACTTCGGCCCTGACCCGGTCGTGCACCACGATCTGCGGCTCGGGGCCGTCGGCGAAGGCGGAACGCAGCACGCTCTCCCGGTCGAAGAGCGACTGCCAGGCGGCGGTGAAGCGTTCGGGGTCCAGCGGCCCGTGCCAGACCCAGCTGAGCTGTTCGACATGGCGGCCCGTGCCCGGGTGGGCGTCGGCGTCGGCGAGCAGTTCGAGCTGGAGCGGGCTCGGCGCGACGGCGCATACCGAGCGGCCGGCCGGCGGGTCCGTGAGCAGGTCGGCCAACAGGCCGGCCGGGAACTCCCCGGGGGCGCTCATGGTGAGTGTCAAGGTGTGCAGGCCGGGCCCGTGGGGCCGGAGCCGGTGCTGCCAGGCCGGGCCGTCCGGACGGCCGGCGGCGATCCGGTCCAGCGCGGATTCGAGGCGCCGGGTGTCCAGGGGGCCCCGGAGCTCCAGGAACGGCGGAGCGTCGTAGGGAGGTCCTCCGGGATCAACGACGACGGTGATCGGTCCGTCCGGGGACATACGTGAGAGATGATCGGCGGTCATGGTGTGTTCGGGGCGCGCACCCCCTCCCTCCCCTCTCTGCGAGCACGGAACGGGTATACGAGGCCCGCCCATACGGGCCTGATACGGCGCTCGGAGCCGTCATCCGGCACGTTAGCCGCGCAGCGGAGCAAGGCCGGATTTCTCCACCGGCTCTGGACGGATCCGCGAACGTCGCGGCGGTGTCATCCGTGGGCGAGGAGTCCCGCGACGGCTCCCATGAACCCTGCGTCGAGCATGGTGCGGGCCGCCGTGTCGCGTGAGGTGTCCAGTCCGGAGTCGTGGCAGGCCACGCTCAGCAGGTAGCGGCCCAGCACCCGGCGGGTGGTGAACGCCCATTCGTCGCGGGCGGCCGGTGTCCCGTCGGGGGCGAGCAGGCCGCCCTCGCCGGCGCCGAATCCGAATTCGGTGAAGCCGAGGCGCAGTCCCTGGCCGAGTGCCTTGGTGTAGGCCTCCTTCAGGGTCCACAGCCGGAGCAGCTGAGCGCGCTGTTCGTCCTGGGACAGCGCCACGAGGTCGGCGCGTTCGGCGGGTGTGCAGACATGGTCCTGAAGGAGTTCGAACGACATGTGCCGGTCGGCCGGTTCGGCGTCGACCCCGATCCTGCCGCAGCGGCTGATGCCGACGGCGATCAGGTCGTCGGTGTGGGTGAGGCTCACATCGATCTGGTCGAGCCCTCTCAGATAGGGCCGTCCGCCGATCTTGTACGCGAGGTCGAGTTCGGCGGGCCTGGTGCCCAGCGCGGCCGCGGCCGTGAACTTGGTGGCCAGCCGGGAGGCGACGAAGCGGTAGCGGATGGTGGGGTCGGTGGTGCGGCGGTAGCGCTGCCAGTCCCGGCCGAGCAGCGGGCGCAGCGAGGGGTCGGCGACGGCTCCGGTGAGCCACTCCCCCCAGGTGGTGTGCACCACGGCGTTGCCGTACAGGTCCATGCCTTCGCGCACCAGGTCCCATGGCCCGTCGGGGCCGCTGACGTGGATCGGCTCGGTGATACGTGCTGCGGCGCCCGGCGCCGCGGTCATCAGCTCTGTCTGCGTCAACGGTCTTTCCTTCCCTGTGTCGTTGTCCGCCCCGTCCCCGGGCGCGGGTGCCGCCGGCTCACTGGGCGAGGGTGATGCCGTCCAGGTCGCAACTGCGGCCCGTCCGGAAGCGGCGGACCAGTTCCTCCATGACCTGTGCCAGACACCCCTCGGGCAGTTCGGGCACGGGGATGGCGAGCCGCTCGCCGAGGCGGGACAGCGCGAGCACCGCCCAGGCCGAATTGGCGAGGAACGGGTCCCGGCCGTCCTGGCCCTCCCACACGCCGAGCACCGCGGCGGCTGCGACGATCAGGCTGTAGCGGTCGCTGAGTACGCAGACGGCGGGGTCGGCGAGCGCCGTGGTGCCGTAGCCGGGCAGCCGGCGGCACTCCTCGCGCAGGGCGCGCAGTTCGGTGACGAAGCCCTCGGCCAGTTCGGCGAGCGCGGCGATCTGGCCGCCCAGGCCCCGGTACGAGGAGAGGCGGGCGGCGGAGCCGACGAGGGAGGCGGCCATGAAGTCGCCGCCGCCCGCGAGGCCCAGCAACCGGTAGTCCAGCAACGGCAGTTCGGCTCCCTGGCGGAACAGCTCGGGCGGTGGTTCCTCCTCCTGGAACCAGGAGTGTTCGGCCAGGCCGCGCAGCTGGGGGACGATCACGGACTGGCAGGAGGCGGTTCCGGCGTGGCCGAGTCCGGCGACCGGCAGGTCCCGTACGAGCTTGCCGAGAGCGCCGTACTCCGGGCTGTCGTGCTCGTAGCCGCGCGCTCCCAGGACGGTGGCGAGCTCCTCCAGGTTCTCGCGCAGCAGGTCGGGCACCACGTACTTGACGGCGGCGGCGAAGACATGGGCCCGGTCGGGCAGCAGGCTCAGGGCGCGCAGGACGACGGTGGCCATGCTGTCGCAGGCCAGCAGGTCGGCGAAGACTCCGGCCAGCGGCTTGTGCCAGCGGCGCGCGATCGGGCCTCTGCGGCCGGTGGTCGCGGCCCGTACCGCGGAGTGCAGGACGGTGTCCGCGGCGGCGGTGACGACACCGCAGATGAGGCTGCGGTTGACCTGGAAGGTGCGCAGGGCGAGGGCCACGCCCTCGCCCGTGCTGCCGACGCGGGCGTCGCCGGGGACGGTGTGGTCGGCGAACTCCAGCCCGGAGAAGAGGGCCCCGCGCATGCCGGGGGTGGTGACTCGCGGCAGGTGCCGCACGGACGGGCTGTCCCGCCAGGCCTGGTCCAGGAGCAGCACCGAGTGGCTGTGCGGTCCGGGGGCCGGGTCGGTGCGGGCGTAGACGACCTGGGCGTCGGAGCGCGCGGCGTTGATGATCACGTCCTTGCGCCCGTTCAGCCGATAGCCGTCGGGGGCGGTACCGGCGGTGAACTCGTGCCGCAGGATCGCGTTGGAGTGGGCCAGTTCGTGGTGGAGGATCGTGGCCCGGCCCCCGCCGAGCAGCAGGTCGGCGGTGCTGCGTCGCTGCGCGGGGGTGCCTGCCGCCCAGACGGCGCCGCTGGCGAACAGCGAGGTGATGCCGTAACCGAAGCCGAGGGCGACGTCGCGGCGGAAGACCGGTCGCAGGACACGGGCGAGCAGGTCGGCCCGGGTGAGCCGGCCGCCGTATTCGACGGGGACGAACTCGGCGCCCAGGTCCGTGCCGGCCAGGAGGTCCTCGGTGGCGGCGGGCGGGGCGCTTCGGGCGTCGGCGGCGAACAGGGCGCGCAGCCCGTGCGGGTTCGCGGGGTCGTAGGGGTCGCCGAGCTGCGCTTCGAGCCGGGATGCCCGTGCGCTTGCGTCGGACTCCCACCAGCTGTGACCGGTGGCCGTGGTTCCGGTGAGATCGGCGGTGATGGTCATGGCAGCGGGAGTCAGCTCCGTCGTCGCAGGGTGCGCGCCACATATCGCGCCGGTACGCACGACTGTGACGGGCACGCCTCGTGCGGCACCGGAGCCGTACTCGACGCGTCGTCTGCCATTTCTCGATCGTTCAACGAGTCACCCGGAGCCGGATCCCAGCCGTTGCCCGGCTCGCCTCCGAGCGCGGCTCATATCCGGTTCGAGCCGTGTTCGAGCGGACTGCGGAAGTATTCGTGGTGCCCCGGCGGCTCCGCCGGCCCCTCCTGCGCCGGTCGCTGCTACCCCGCGACCGGGACCGGGACGGACAGCTTGCGTGCGACGAAGGCGTCGAGGGCGGCGATGGAGCAGAAGTACTCCAGCTCCAGGTCCTCGTTCTCGACGGTGATGCCGAACTCGTGCTCCACGAAGGAGACGAGCCGCATCGCGAACACCGAGCTGACGAAGCCGAGCTCGAAGATGTCGTCGTCGGCCTTCAGGTCCTGAACCGGGAAGAAGCGGGACAGGTATTCCGCGATCCGGGCTCTGTTGTCCGTGCTCATCTCTTCATCCGTCCTGATGTCGTGGAGCGCGGCGCCGGTGGCCGGCCGAAGGGTCAGTGGTGAGTACACGTACCACTGACCCTTCGGCCGTCCGGAGAGAGTCCGGCCCGCCACTGCTGCCACCCCGTTCCCCTCCGGGGAAGTCCGTAGCGGCAAGCCTCACAGCGGCAGCTGGAGCGGGACCGGAGCAGCGGTGGACATCGGCCGTGCCGGGGCGTCCGGCCTCGGCACGGCAGGCGGGTCCGGTCACAGCACGCGGATCGCGGACTCCGCATGGCGTTTGGCCAGGTTGAGGGTGGCCGTCGAGTTCCGGCCGAGCGCCTCGCGTACGAAGCGGCGGGCCTGTGCCAGGTCGGCGCCCTCACCGAGCACGCTCTCGATGGCCTCCTCGCGCAGCACCACACTGTGCTGGGAGATGACCGTCACGCCCGACTCGTCGGGCAGCACCGACCACTCACCGGTGTGCGCGTCCATCAGCGCGGGGGTGGTGGTCTGCTTGTAGACGATGCGGCCCGCCTGCGGGAAGCAGACCCGTACCGACTCCGTGGTGTGCGTCGAGCCGTCCGCGGTGCGGGTGTCCATCGCCATGACCTGGACGCCGGGGGTGTCCTCCGTCAGTTCGAGGCGTGCCACGTGCGGCACGAGCTCCGGCCAGTCGCTCACCCGGTACAGGAAGTCGTAGACCAGCTCGGCCGGGCCCTTGACCCGTACGGCGTCCTCGAAGGACAGGACGAGTTCGTCGAGCCGGGACCAGCGCTCGGCCAGCCGCTTCACGTGGTCCAGCTCCGCCCCCGAGTTGGTGTCGATCGCCCGCTCCACCCAGGCCGCGTCCTCGGGCCGGTCACCGGTCACCGTGAAGTCGTGCAGCAGGGTCAGCACACTGGTGCCGCCCGGCCGCTCCTCGACGGTCCAGGTCCCGTTCATCGTCTCGACCGGGGCCTGCGGGTGCTGCTGGCGGAAGGTGATCCGCCGCGCCTGCGGGTCCTGCACGCGCCGGGAGATCCAGGACCGGACCTGCCCGTTGGCCGTGGCCCACATCCGCAGCCGTTCGTCGCGCCCGTCGAAGTCCAGCCGCTCCACGTGGACGTTCGGCGGGAGGAACAGCGGCCACTGCACCGCGTTCGAGATCAGCCCGTACGCGACCCCCGCCGGTGCGGCCACCTCGACCGAATGCGCCGTGCGGTACACACGCTCACTCGACACCACACATCACCTCTTCCTCACAGATTCAGAAATTGCCAAGTCCGCCACAGACGTTGAGCGCCTGTGCGGTGATCGATGCGGCGGATGCGGAGGCCAGATAGCCGACCAGTCCCGCGACCTCTTCCGGGGTCGAGTAGCGGCCGAGCGGAATCTTCGCCTCGAACTGCTCCTGCACGACGTCCTCGGTGGTGTCCCAGGCCGCCGCGTACCCCTGGCGCACCCGCTGCGCCATCGGCGTCTCGACGTAGCCGGGGCAGACCGCGTTGACCGTGACGCCCGAGGGGGCCAGCTCCCTGCCCAGCGCCTTGGTGAAGCCGACGACCCCGTGTTTGGAGGCGCTGTACGGGGCGCCGAGCAGCACGCCCTGCTTGCCGGCCGTCGAGGCGATGTTGATGATCCGCCCGCCGCCGGTGCCCGTGAGGCCGCCGTTCCTCAGCACCTCGCGCGTCACCAGGAACACGCTGTTGAGGTTGGTGTCGATGACGTCGTACCAGAGCTCGTCGGTGATGTCGGCGGTCACGCCGCCGCCGCTGCGCCCCGCGTTGTTGACCAGTACGTCGACGCGTCCGTATGTCGCGACGGCGGCGCTCACGAGCGCGGCCACGGACTCCCGGGAACGGACGTCGGCCGCCAGTCCGTCGGCCTCCAGGCCCTCGTCCCGGAGGTCCTCGACGGTCTGTTTGACGTCCTGTTCGGTGCGTGCGCACAGGAAGACGCGGTGCCCGGACCGGCCGAGCTGACGGGCCACCGCCAGTCCGATGCCGCTGGTGGCTCCTGTGATCAGGGCTACGGGGTCGTTGTCGGCCACGGTCAGTACTCCTTCAGCCGGTGGGTGGGGGCGGGGAGGACGAGTCCCGGTTCGGTCCTGGCCTCGTCGGCGAGCGGCTGGGACGGCCGCAGCGGGGCGAGTGCCCGGCCCAGGGCGGCCCGGGTCAGGGCGCCGGCACGCGCGGCGGTGTAGCCGTCGGGGCGCACCAGCAGCCAGTTGCCCGGCGCCAGGCCGAGTGCCGCGCGCAGCCGTCCTTCCGGGTCGGCGAGCGGGGCGGGCCCGTCGGGGCCGGTGCCGCCGACGGTGCGCACCGAGAGCCACTCGGAGTACTGGGCGGCGGCCGTGACGGCCACGCCCACCGGGACGTCGCCGGGCCCGGTACCGCCCGCGGCGAGCAGCAGGGACCAGCGGGGGTCGCGGAGTTCGGCGCGCAGTCCCGCGCAGCCGGAGTCGTCCGGGTCGTGGACCGGGGCCTGCGCGATCCGCTCGCCGGGTCCGGGCGCCGGGGCAGGACCGGCGCCGGGCCTGCGACGGGAGGCGTCGCCGGTGGTCAGGGGCGAATCGCCGTAGCCGATGCGCAGCCCGGACATGCCGCCGAGCACCTTGCGCTGAACAGCCCGGCGCAGCGGGGTCACGTTGCGTACGAAGGTGAAGACGACGGGCAGCGCCACCGAGGCGAACATGTTCTTCAGCTGGACGAGGAAGGTGGCGGCGCGGGTGGAGCCGAGCAGCGCCCGGCCGATCGGCACCCGCTCCTGGCTGTAGGTGTCCAGGAGTTCCGGGCCCGCGTGGCCGTGCTCGACCATGGCCAGCTTCCAGCCGAGGTTGTACGCCTCCTGGATGCCGGTGTTCATGCCCTGTCCGGAGGCGGGGCTGTGCACGTGCGCGGCGTCCCCGGCGACGAGGACGCGGCCCTCGCGCATCCGCTCCACCATCCGCTGCTGGAAGGTGAAGACCGAGGTCCACTCGCTCTCCCCGACCCGGACCGGGCGGCCGAGCCCGGCCGTCAGCTTCTCGGTCAGCCGCTCCTCGACGGGGCGCGGGTCGGTGTCCCGCCCGACGGGTGCGGTGTCCAGCAGCCGCCAGTGCCCCTCCCGGGCGTAGGGCACCATCATCAGCGCGTGTCCGCCGGTGTGGGCCCAGTAGATGGTGTCGGGCGGCAGGTCGGTGGCGACCGGTGCGTCGGCGAGCATCCAGGTCTCACCGGCCCCGCCGAGCAGTTCGAGCCCGAGCAGTTTGCGTACGGTGCTGTGGCCTCCGTCGCAGCCCACGAGCCAGGACGTCTCGACGCTCTCCTCGGTGCCGTCCGGCCCGGTCAGGGTCACGCGCACCGCATCGGGGTCCTGCTCGAAGCCGGTGAGGCGCACCCCCCACTCGACCTCGACACCGAGACGGGCCACCGCCTCGCGCAGCACCTCTTCCGTCTCGGTCTGACCGATGACGAGGGTGTACGGGTACGAAGTCGGCATCGTGGCGTAGTCGGCCTCCAGCCGCACCAGCCGGCGCCCTTCGGCGTACATGGTGAACGCGCGGTTGCGGCGGCCCCGTACGAGCATGTCGTCGACGACGCCCATCTGGTCGTACGTCTCCAGGGTGCGCGGGTGCGTGGCCACGGCCCTGCTGGTGCGGGCGGGGCCGGCGGCGGCGTCGACGAGCCGCACGCGCAGGCCCCTGCGGGCCAGTTCATGAGCGGCGGTCAGGCCGACGGGTCCGGCGCCCGCGACGATCGCGTCGGGCCGGCCGGTGGTCATGCGCTCTCCTCGGGCATCGCCAGCGGCGCGTGGCCCGTGACGGTGCGGGCGGCGTCGATGGCGCCGTGCGCGGTCGGCCTGTTGACGAAGATCGCCATGGTCTGCTCCTGGTGGTGGGGCGGGATGCGGGCGTTCATGCGGCGGCGCGTGTCTTCAGCCGCTGCCGCAGCGCGCGTCGTTCGGGCTTTCCGGTGGGGGTGCGGGGCACCGCCTCCAGCGCCTCGGTCAGGCGGATCCGTTCGAAGTGCGCGAGCCGCTCGTTGGCGCGTTCGGTGACCGATGCGAGGACGTCGGACCCCGGGGCATGCCCGGATCCCCGGTTTCCGGGCACGGGTCCGGCGTCCGCGCCGCCGGGGTCCTCACGCAGGACGATCCCGGCCCAGACGAGGCCGCCGTGCACGTCGTCGGGCCAGTCGGCGACGATGCAGTCGGCGACCCGCGGGTCCTCGCCGATGACCCGTTCGACCTGGCTCGGCGAGACGATCTCGTTGTCGTACTTGAAGATGTCGTCGAGCCGGTCCACCAGGCGCAGCTCTCCGTCGTCGTCGAGGTAGCCGACGTCGCCGGTGGAGAACCAGCCGTCCTCGTCGATCCGGGACGGCTGTGCCTCGCCGAGGTAGCCGGCCATCAGCTGCGGGCCTCTGACCTGGACCTCTCCGGTGGACCAGACCTCGACCGGGGTGCGGGAGTCCACGTCGACGAGACGGCACTCGGTCCCGGGGACGGTCCCGCCGACCTCACCCGTCCGGTAGCGCTCGGGCCGCTGGCAGTGCGTGAGCGGGGAGAGCTCGGCCATGCCGTAGCCCTGGATGACGGGGACGCCGAGCCGGTCGCGCAGGGCGCGCGCCGCCTGGGGCCGCAGCCCGGAACCGCCGGAGAGCACGGCCGTCAGCCGGGCGCCGCCGGGCGGGGGCCCCGAGGCGGCGGCCAGGCGCTCGTCGGTGGCGAGGCGGTGCAGCCGGGCGGGGAGTCCGTAGTAGTGGGTGGCGTCGGCCGCGGCGGCCGCGGCGAGCGAGGCGAACGGATCGGGGTCCTGGCAGAGCACCTGGCACGACCCGGCGTACACCGCTGAGTTGAGATGCATGACGTGGTAGAGCGGCAGATGGTTGAGGGTGACGGAGGCCGCGTCCAGCCGGTGGGCGAGGGCGGTCTGCTTGGCGTTGGCGACCAGGTTGCGGTGGGTCAGCAGGACGCCCTTGGGGCGGCCGGTGGTGCCCGTGGTGAACTGGATGCAGGCGATCGAGCCCGGGTCGGACGGGCGGTGTCCGCAGCCCTGCGGGGCCGACTCCAGTTCCATGTGCAGCGAGACCGTGTCGCCCGGTGTCACCCCGTCAGGTGCGTCGGTCACCACGATCGTGCGGAGCCGGGGCAGCACGCCGCGCAGCTTGGTGAGCAGTTCGGCGGTGGCCGCGGGGACGAACGCCACCTCCACCCCGGCGGTGGCGAAGACGTGCCGCAGCCCGGTCTCCCCCATCAGCGGGTTGACCAGCACCGCCGTCGCACCGCTGCGGACCGTGCCGTAGTAGGTGGCGACGAAGACCGGGTCCAGGACATGGGCGACGCCGGTACGCACACCGGCCCGGCCCCCGTTCTCCCGCTGCAGCCAGGCGGCGACGCGATCGGTCAGCGTGTCCAGCTCGCCGAAGCCGAGAGCCGTGTCCGTGGTCCGCACGGCGATGCCGTCGGGGTCGCGCACCGCCGCACCGCGCAGCAGGCCGTCCAGCGGAAGGTCCGGAAAGGCAAAGTTCGGCATGCTCGTTCTCCTCCGGCTGGTCGGGGCGCGGCCGCCGTCTCACTGGCTGCGGTTCACACGTTCGACCAGGACGCTTGAGGAATCTTCGAAGAGCGCTCGATCTGTGCCGCAGAGAGTGTCCCTATCCGATGGAACGGAGGGCCGGTCACATGACCACCGAGATGCTCAGCCGCACCCGAGTCGCCACCACAACCGACACCGCAGCCGCCTTCGAGGCACCCACAGAGGTGCTCACCGAGGCGGAGTTCGGCGCCCTGTACGCGCAGATCCAGCAGTTCTACGGACGCCAGATGCAGCTCTTCGACCAGCACGAGGCCGAGCGCTGGGCGGGAACCTTCACCGAGGACGCCGTCTTCGACGTCCCCACACTGGACGAGCCGGTGCGCGGACGCGTCGCTCTGGCGTCGAACGTGCGGCGCAACCAGGCCCAGCAGGCACGCAGCGGGGAACGGTTCAGGCACTGGATCGGCATGCTCGACCTGCGGCCGCAGGCAGACGGGACGCTGCACACGCGCTGCTACGCGCTGGTGTACGTGACACCCGGTCAGGGCGGTTCGGCGGTGCACCGGGTGTGTGTCATGGAGGACGTGCTCGTCCGCTCGCGGGGCAAGTGGCGCACCCGCCACCGCGTCGTGACCCGCGACGACCTCGGCTGAGCGTGGTCACCTACGACCGGCAGCCGGCCAGGACGGCCTCAAGAGCAGGAGACGCAGTATGACGACGTACGCGACCGAGCCGCGGCTCGGCACCGACCGGACCGCGCTCTACGTGGAGGTCCAGCAGTTCTACGCCCGGCAGGTCCGGCTGCTGGATGATCTGCGGGCGGAGGAGTTCGCCGCCACGTTCACCGAGGACGGGGTGTTCGCACCGTCACCCGGTATCCCGCCGGTGCACGGCCGCGAGGCCATCGCGGCGGCGCTGCACACCGCGCACACCCGGCGCTTCGGCACCGAACCGGTGCGGTGCCGGCACTGGCACAACATGCTGCGCGTGGACCCGGGACCGGACGGCACCCTGGTCACGCACTACTACACGCTGGTGGTGGTCAGCCGCCCCTGGGACCCGGCGCCGGTCATCGCGCCGAGCGGTGTGGTGGAGGACGTGCTGGTGTACGAGGACGGGGAGCTGCGCACGCGTGAGCGGCGCGTCACCCCCGACCACCAGTCGTTCTGACGCCCCCTCAGGCGTGGCAGGCCGGCCGCCCCCCGTGGTGCTCGGACATCTCGCGGAACAGCGCGGGAATGTCCAGCGGATCGCCGGGTGCCGCGCCGAGCTCCTCCGCGTAGGCGCGGTGCAGATTGGGCACCAGCCGCTCGGCGTCCAGCAGATCGGCGTACGCGCCGGGGCCCGCCTCGCGCGCGACCTGGAGCGGGGTGAGCCGGGCGGCCACCCCGTCCCTGGCGAGCTGCTGGAGGCGCAGCAGGTATCCCTCGTTGTCGTCCAGCAGTCCGGGCCCGCCCACCGGTCCGTGGCCCGGCACGACCGTGTGGGCGCCGAGTGCGCGCAGGGTCCGCAGGGCGGCCAGGGAGCCGGCGACCGAACCCATCGGGCAGAACGGCGTGACACCCGACATGACCAGGTCGCCGGTGAACACCACCCGCTGCCCGGGCAGCCACACGACGGTGTCGCCGGTGGTGTGCGCGGTGCCCGGGTGGATCAGTTCGGCCCGCAGGGACCCCGCGTACAGCGTCATGCGGTCGCTGTAGGTGATGCTCGGGGGCACCACCTCCAGGTCGCCCCAGCACACGTCGGGCCACAGCCCGGCCATGTGCAGCCCGGCCGCCGCGATGTCGGCGCGCGCCCGTTCGTGGCCGATGACGACGGCCTCGGGGAAGACGAAGTTGCCGAAGGTGTGGTCGCCGTGGAAGTGGGTGTTGACCACCAGACGCGGTGGGCCGCCCGCGACCCGCAGCGCCTCGGCGCGCAGCCGCCTGGCCCGTGCCTCGGTGGCGACGGTGTCGACGAGCAGGCCGGTGCCGCCGTCGACGATCACTCCGGCGTTGTTGAGGCACCAGCCGCCGTCCGGCTGGACATAGGCGAAGACGCCGTCGGCGAGCTCCGTGAGCCGGGGCGCCGCCGCCTGCGCGGCGGGGCGGCCGGGCCGGGTGTGTGACACGTTCAGCTCCTCGGCGGGGCCGCGACGACGCACGCGCCCGTGCGCGGCTCCTGCGGACAGTCGCCGCTCATCAGGCGGCGATCCGGGCGGCCAGGGCACGGTTGACCAGGTCGAGGTACTGGCGCGGGGTCTCGGCGTCGTCCAGCGCCTCCTCGTCCAGCAGCACGTCGTAGTCGCGCTCGATCACGCCGGTGGTCTGCAGGAGGGCGAGCGAGTCGTAGCCCAGGTCGAGGAAAAGGGTGTCCAGTACGTCGCCGTCCAGGTCGATGCCCTCCCCCTCGCCCGCGCAGGCGCGCAGCAGGGTGGTCAGTTCGGTGAGCTCCAGCCGGTCCACGGAAGTGCCTTTCTCCTCGGGATTGATTCAGAACGTCCCGTGGCGGGGACGCGGTCAGCGCGCGGCGCGCACCACGGTGGCCGCGTTGAAGCCGCCCCGGCCCCGGGCCAGTACCAGTGCGGTGCGCAGCACGGCCGGGCGCGAACTGCCGGTCACCAGGTCGACGGGGCAGTCCGCGTCGACCCGTGCGGTGCCGGTCGTCGGGGGGATCACCTGGTCGCGCAGGGCGAGCAGGGCGGCCGCCAGGTCGAGGGCGGAGCCGCCCGCCGAGAGCCGCCCGGTCATCGACTTGGGTGCGGTGACCGGCACCCCGTACGGGCCGAACAGCGCGGCCAGCGCCTGTGCCTCGGCCCGGTCGGCATGTCGTTCGCCCGCCCCGTCGGCGA
The DNA here is from genome assembly GCF_043200175.1 of Streptomyces sp. NPDC048462. NCBI lineage: Bacteria > Bacillati > Actinomycetota > Actinomycetes > Kitasatosporales > Streptomycetaceae > Streptomyces > Streptomyces sp. NPDC048462. The sequence continues at coordinate 19,789 of NZ_JBICXG010000046.1, read as the reverse complement.
AGACGACGTCGATGTCGTCCGGGGTGACACCGGCATCCGCCAGGGCCAGTTCGGCGGCGGCCCGCAGCCGGGGCTCCCCGGTGCCGGGCGCCGGGTCGAAGGTGGCGGCGCAGCCCGCGATCGTGCCGTGGACGGTGGCGCCGCGACCGCGCGCGGCGTCCCCGTCCTCCAGCACGAACAGGGCGCCGCCCTCGCCGACGACATGGCCCGACGCCTCGGCGTCGAAGGGCAGGTAGGCGCGGTCGGGATCGTCGCCGGTGCTCAGTGCGCCGTCGGCCAGATGGGCCGTCCAGCCCCAGGGGCAGAGCGCCGAGTCGACTCCGCCGGTGACCACGGCCCGTATCCCCTTGCGCAGCTGGCGGCGGGCCTGGGCGACGGCGTCGAGGCCGCCCGCCTGCTCGGAGACGATGACTCCGCTGGGGCCGCGCAGCCCGTGCCGGATGGAGATCTGGCCGGAGTTGGCGGCGTAGAACCAGGCGAAGGACTGGTAGGCGCCGACGTGCCGGCTGCCCTTGCTCCACAGCGCCTGGAGTTCGTGCTGCCCGAACTCGAAACCGCCGCTGCCGTTGGCGGTGACCACGCCCACCGCGTAGTCGGGCAGCCGGGCCGGGTCGAGGTCCGCGTCGCCCAGGGCCTCGGCCGCCGCGGCGAGCGAGAACCGGGTCACCCGGTCGGTCTGGGGCAGCAGCCGGCTCGCGACGTGGTCCGCGTCGACGAACCCGGTCACCTCGCCGGCCAGGCGCGCGGGATAGCCGGAGGCATCGAAGCGGGTGACGGGCCCGATGGCGTTCTCGCCGCGCAGCACGGCCGCCCACCACTGTTCGGCGCCGACGCCGCCGGGCGCGACGACACCGATGCCGGTGACGGCCGCCTCCACGCTCCGGGCAGCGATCAGTCCGGCCTCCTCGGGGGCCACGGCGGTCATGCGGCCGCCCCCAGCCGCCGGGTGGTCAGCACCATCGCGCTCTGGAAGCCGCCGAATCCGCTGCCGACGCTGAGCACCGTGTCGGTGCGCTGCTCCCGTGCGACCAGCGGTGTGTAGTCGAGGTCGCACGCGGGGTCCGGATCGTGCAGATTGGCCGTCGGCGGCACGACTCCGTGCTCGATGGCCAGGGCGCTGGCGGCGATCTCCAGGGAACCGATCGCGCCGAGCGAGTGACCGATCATCGACTTGATCGAGCTGACCGGCACCCGGTGGGCGTGCTCGCCCAGGCTGCGCTTGAACGCCGCCGTCTCGTGCTTGTCGTTCTGCTTGGTGCCCGATCCGTGGGCGTTGATGTAGTCGACGTACGTGCCGTCGAGCCGTGCCTCGTCGAGGGCGGTCCTGATCGCCTCGGCCATCTCGTGCCCGTCCAGGCGCAGTCCCGTCATGTGGTAGGCGTTGGACCGGCTCGCGAAGCCCGCGATCTCCGCGTACACATGGGCGCCGCGCCGCAGCGCGTGCCAGTACTCCTCCAGGATCAGCACCGCGCTGCCCTCGCCGAGCACGAAGCCGTTGCGGCTGCGGTCGAAGGGACGGGAGGCGGTCTCCGGCTCGTCGTTGCGCGGGGAGGTGGCGCGGATCGCGTCGAAGGACGCCAGCGTGATCGGGGTGACCGGTGCCTCCGCGGCACCCGCCACCATCACGTCGGCACTGCCCTCACGGATGAGTTCGACGGCGTGGCCGAGCGAGTCCAGGCCGGAGGTGCAGCCCGTGGAGACGACCGCGACAGGCCCCTGCGCGCCGACGTCACGCGCCACCTCGGCGGCGATGGAACTGGGCACGAGGTAGTCGGTGAGCCTCGGCTCGGCCCGGGTGTGATCCAGCAGCCAGTGGCTGCCGTGCTCGCTGACGTGCGCGTAGCTCTCGTCGAGTCCGCTGCTGCAGCCGACGGCGGTGCCCAGGGTGACCCCGGTGCGTTCGGCCCGTATCCCCGCTGTCAGTCCGCTGTCGGCGACGGCCTCGCGGGCGGCGACGAGCGCGAACTGGGCCGCACGGTCCAGGCGTCGCGCCTCCTGCGGGCCGAAGCCGTGGTCGGCCGGGGCGAAGTCGGCCTCGGCCGCGATCTGCGAGCGGAACGAGGAGGCGTCGAAGAGGGTGATGCGGCGGGTCGCGGTGCGGCCCTCGGTCAGCAGTGACCAGAACGCCTTGGTGCCGACCCCGCCGGGGGCGACCACCCCTATCCCGGTGATGACGACGCGTCTCATCGGCTGTCCCTCATGTCTGTCCTCCTGTGATCGGCGGCGGTCAGCCGCGGGCCGAGGCCATGGCGCGGGCCGGCCGGGTGCGCCGGACGACCCGGCAGGCGCGCCCGAGCAGCCGGGGCAGCTCGTGGCCGCGTACGAAGAAGTGGTCCCCGGGCACGGTCCGGTTCACGATCGGTCCCGTGCTCCAGTGCCGCCAGCCCGCCATCACGTCCGGCCGCGCCAGCGGGTCGTCCGCGCCGGAGACGATCAGCATCGGCACGGACAGCGGCGGGCCCACCACCTGTTCGTGGGCGTTGATCCGCAGTTCGTGGGCGAGGGCCAGGTCGTCGCGCAGCACCGGCAGCACGGCCCGGTGCCAGAGCCCGCCGGGCTTTGCCCCCGGCGGGAGGGTGCCGGTCTCGCCGAGCAGCTCCAGCAGCTCGTCCTCTGGCCCCCAGGCGGCGTCCGACAGCAGGGAGGCGGCGTCGGGGGGCGGGCAGGCGCCGAGGGCGAGGAGCGCCGGACCGGGCAGCCCGGCCTCGTGCAGAGCGCGGGTGACGGTGTAGGCGACCATCGCGCCGAGGCTGTGCCCGTACAGCACGTAGGAGGCGTCCGGTGCCTGGGCGAAGGTGTCCATCACATCGGCCAGCAGCCCCTGGCGCCCGGTGACACGGGGCTCGCGGCGCCTGGCATCGCGGCCCGGCAGCAGTCCGGGCAGCGTCTCGACCCCGGGGCCCAGATCACCGGGCCAGTTGTAGAACGCCGAGACACCGGCTCCGGCATGCGCGAAGCAGTGGAGCTGTACCGGCGGCTGTTCCTCGCGCATCTGTCCTGCCTCCTGGGTGGGTTCGCCGATCGGCCTCAAGGTCGCCGATCGGCCTTGACGGTGCCTGGACACCTGCTCGGATCAGGCCGCGTACAGATCGAAGGTGGAACCGCGGCGCGATCCGCTGAGCGTGTCCAGCGCCGGGTCGACGGTGAGCATCGCCTGGTGCAGCCGCTGGAGCTGCGGCGACGGCTCCACGCCCAGGTCCTCGATGAGGCGGGTGCGCAGCCTGCGGTAGACGTCCAGCGCGGTGGCCTGGCGGCCGGAGCGGTACAGCGCCACCATCGCCTGCGAGTGCAGCCCCTCGTGCTGGGGGTGGCGTGCCATCAGATCGGTGAGTTCGGCGAGGAGTTCGGTGTGCCTGCCCGTTCGCAGATCGGCGTCGATGCGCCGTTCCACGGTCACCAGGCGGCTCTCCTCCAGCCGCAGGACCTCGATCTCCAGAATCGGCCCGACCCGTACGTCCACGAGCACCGGCCCGTTCCACATCCCCAGCGCCTCGCGGTACAGGCTCGCGGCCCGCCCGTCCTCGCCCTCGTCGAAGGCGCTCTGCCCCGCCGACACCAGCTGCTCGTAGCGGTGCACGTCGACGGACTCCTGCGGGATCTGCAGCAGGTAACCGCCGTGCCGGGTCGCGAGCACCTCCTTGACGGTGCCGGGCGCGTCCGGCCCCATCGCGGTGCCCAGCCTGCGGCGCAGCTGGAGGATGTACGTCTGCAAGGTGGTCATCGCGCTCTGGGGCAGGTTGGTGCCCCAGAGCTCCTCCATGAGCGTGGGCACGGGCATGACCCGGCCCGGGTAGAAGGCAAGCAGCGACAGAATCTGCCGCGGCTTCCCCGCGGTCGGAACGATCGACACCCCGTTGACGTCGGCACTCAGCGGGCCCAGAACCTGAATCTCCACGATTTCCTCCCCGTTGCCCGGTCGATTCCCCAGGCCTGTCCGACGGATCGAAGGCGGACGGGGCCCTGGCCAGAAGCTGTTGGCGTTCCGACGCTAGCCCCGTTCACCCCACCGGCCCACAGACCTCGACCTGCGTTCGAGCGGCCCTCCAACGAACAGCCACAGCGGGTGCTCGGCCGGGACCGGTACAGACCCCCTCCCGGCCGACCGGGACTGCGTCTTTACCGTGAGTGTGTATCTCCTCTACGGAGAGGTCGACGATGAACTGCCGCGTCCCGTCAACGCTCTTGGGCCGGTGAAGGCGGATACCGCCGAGGCTGCCCCGCTGCGGACCGCGCTGGCACGCAGGGAGGAGGACGGGATGCGTGTCTTCACCTGGACGACGTCCACCCCGGCCCTGCACGCCCAATACCGTCTTGAGTGGAGGTTCGGGGCACGTCCCGACCTCAACACGACCCTCGGGGAGTCCAGATGACCGAGGCACAGCAACCCAGCCAGCGGATGCGTGAGATCGGCGTCGTTCAGTACGCCGCCCCGGTCACCGCCGAAGTGTCCAGGCCCTTCGACCTTCCCGCCGAGCGCGAGGGTGCCGAGAGGTGCATCGACCAGCTGTACGCCGCCATGGAACGGATCTGACAGGTTCATCCCTTCGCCAAGGGCATGGGGCTGGCCGCCCCGCAGATCGGCATCGGCCGGGCCGCGGCCGCCGTCCGGCCCCGGCAGACCCGCGATCGTGCTTCTCAACCCCCTTATCACCGGGAGCTCCACGGACGCCGACGAGCAGTACGAGGGGTGCCTGTCCTTCTTCGACGTCCGCGGCATGGTCCCACGCCCGCTGACGATCATGGTTCAGACCATCACGCTCGACGGCGCCAACCCAGCCTGAGCCGAAGGCCGCAGACAGAGCATCAGCTAAGGGGCTATTTTTCGCCCCCTACGGGGCGGTTTTTCGCCCCTTAGCCTCACGTTTTCGCAGGTCAGAGGCACTGTGCCCTTCTGTCAGTAAACGCGCGCGCGTTTACCACACCAGCCCCACGTCCTCAACCACCCACGCCCTGGCCCGATGCCGGCGTTCACCTTCGGCCGCACCAGGCACGGAAAGGCCAGCAGCAACAAGGAACTATGGCCCGTCGGCGACTGCGGGTGGGAGGTGGGAGTCGTCTGGCTGAGCAGGCTCCGCGCGCGGCGGCGTACTCACCCGCGGACCGTAGGCGGCAGCAGCGTTGCTGCGTCTCGGGTGGCGCAAACCGTGACGTTCACAAGCATGGAGGCGTGGCCGGGGCCGGTGGAGCCGGGCCGAGCCTCCCACGCGCCGCATACCGCGCGGCGGCTTTCGTCGTGGCGGGCGGTCGGGGGCCGGGGTAGTGAAGGGGGCCGGTGGTCGATTGCCGCAGGGAGGAAAGCAGGGGCTCAAGCCACCGGTGCGGCGCGGTGAGGGTGGTCGGCGGGCGAAGAGCCGACCGCCATGCGGCTGCGCTGATATTGACCTTGGAGAGGTCTTCCAGGTCAGTCGGGGAAACGTGGCCCCGAGCCAGGCCAGTCCGGCAGTCGGCGTGGGGTGTACGCATTTACTGCGGCAGGGTCGGACGGAAGGGAGCGCATGGCGATCGAACCAGTGACCGACATCGGGAGTGGGGGCGCGTTTACGGTTGCCGCGCGCCCGCGCCGACCGGCCCCGCCCGCCGGGGCGCGAAACCGCCCCTCCTCCTTGTCGCCGCAATCGAAATCGGCCCTACCCGCTGAATGCACGACACCTCAACATGCGGGCTAACCAGTCCCGAGGCCGTCAGCGGCCCCAGCGCAACAGAGCGGTGCCCACTGTCATTCCGCCGCCGAACCCCGCCAGCAGCACCAGGTCGCCGTCGGACGGCTCACCCGCGCGCCGGGCCTCGTCCAGGGCCAGCGGTATCGAGGCGGCTCCGGTGTTCCCGTGCCGCTCCACCGGGAGGTGGACACGCGCCGAGGTCAGCCGGAGCCCGGCGGCCACGCTCCGCAGCATTTCGCCGTTGGCCTGGTGCGGTACGAAGTGGTCGACCGCGTCGGCCCTCACCCCGAAGGCGTCGAGGGTGCCCGCGACGGCGTCCGGCAGCTCCCGCTCCACGAAGGCCCGTACGTCACGGCCCCGCATCCGGAAGAAGTGGTCCCCGCGGGCGACGGTCTTCTCCGACGCGGGCTGCCTGCTGCCGCCCGCGGAGACACCGATCAGCCCGTGCAGATGGCCGTCGGTGCGCATGCCGGTACCCAGGAGCCCCCGGTCCCCGGCCACCGGCCCGAGCACCACGGCACCCGCCCCGTCCCCGAACAGTGGCGCGGTTCTGCGGTCCTCGGGGTCGATGATGCGTGAGTAGACCTCGCTGCCGATGACGAGCGCCAGGCGCCGGCGCCCATCGGCCTCGGGCCCGGCCAGCAGCCGGGAGCCGGTGTGCAGCGCGGCGACGAACCCGGCACACACCGCGTTCAGGTCGAAGGCCGCCGCCCCGGATGCGCCGAGGCGGTGCTGCACGAACGCGGCCGTGGCCGGCTGCGGGTGGTCTGGGGTCGAGGTCGCGACGACGATCCAGGCGAGGTCCTCGGGCCGCGCCCCGGCGTCGGCCAGGGCCCGCACCGCGGCCTCGGTCGCGAGATCGGAGGCGGCCTCGTGATCCGCGGCGTAGCGCCGCTCCCGGATGCCGGTCTTGCGCTCGACCCATTCGGCGCTGACCCCGGCACGGGCGGCGACGGTCTCGTTGGTGACGACCCGTTCGGGCAGGTACGAGCCGGTGCCGAGGATCCCGATGCCGCCCGGGGCGGGCGAGTACACGGTCATGCCGGCGCCGCCACCGGCGTACCGGCCAGCTGCTCCCGGATCGTGCGGAGCACCTCGTCCTGCTGCTCGACGAGGAAGAAGTGCCCGCCGGGCAGGACCCTCAGGCCGAACCCGGACCGGGTGTGGTTCATCCATGCCCGGACGTCCTCGACGCGCGCCTTGGGGTCCTGGTCGCCGGTGAACGCGGTGACGGGACAGTCCAGCGGCTCCCCCGGTCGGTAGCGGTAGCCGCGCAACGCCCCGTAGTCGGCGCGCAGCGCGGGCAGGATCATGCGCAGGGTCTCCTCGTCGTCGAGCAGGGCGCCGCCGGTCCCGTTCAGCTTCCGGATCTCCGCGACGACCTCCTCGTCGGTGCCGGGCTGCCGCTCGTCGGCGCGGTCCAGCGAGGGAGCGCGGCGGCCGGAGACGAACAGAGCGGTGGGGCCGTGGCCCTTCGCTTCCATCCGGCGGGCCACCTCGAAGCCGATGGCGGCGCCCATGCTGTGCCCGAACAGCGCGTAGGGCCGGTCCGCCCACGGTCCCAGCTCCTCGGCGATCCGGTCGGCCATCGTCTCCAGGCGGGTGACGGCCGGCTCGGTGCGGCGGTCCTGCCGGCCGGGGTACTGGACGGCCAGGACCTCCACCTGCGGTGCGAGCTCCCGCGCCACCGGGAAGTAGAAACTGGCCGAACCACCGGCGTGCGGCAGGCAGACCAGACGTACGGGTGCGTCCGGCGAGGGACGGTAGTTCCTGAACCAGGGGCTGTCGGGGATTGCCGTCATGAGTTCTCCTAGCCGGTCCGAGCGAAGCCGCGATACAGGCTCAGGATGGCCGTGTCCACCACCCCAGGGCTTCCCCTAACAGGCCCCTAGGGGCCCGGGGCGCGCGTTCAGGGGGCGGACAGGGGTGCTCCGCGGCGGCGCCGTGTCCCACGCTGATGAACTGTGGCCGGCTTCGCCCTCCTCGGCTCTCAAGAGAATCAGGGAATTCACGTGGACGAGATCATCAACGCCCTTCTCTCCGAGGACGCGACGCCCCAGGACTTCGCGGGTCTTCGGCTCCCGGAGACCTATCGCGGCACCGTTGTCCGGAAGGAGGACGCCGGCATCTTCGAGGGGATGGCCTCCGTGGACAAGGATCCGCGCAAGTCACTGCACCTGCAGGATGTGCCGACCCCCGAGCCGGGTCCGGGCGAGGCGCTGGTCGCCGTCATGGCCAGCGCCATCAACTACAACACCGTGTGGTCGTCGATCTTCGAGCCGCTGCCGACCTTCGGGTTCCTGGAGCGGTACGCCAGACGCTTCCCGGGCGCCGCCCGCCACGACCAGCCGTACCACGTCCTCGGTTCCGACCTGGCGGGCGTCGTGCTGCGCACCGGTCCCGGCGTCAACGCCTGGCATCCCGGCGACCGGGTCGTCGCGCACTGCCTCTCGGTGGAGCTGGAGTCCTCGGACGGTCACAACGACACGATGCTCGACCCCGAGCAGCGCATCTGGGGCTTCGAGACCAACTTCGGCGGCCTGGCGCAGCTCGCGCTCGTCAAGTCGAACCAGCTGATGCCCAAGCCCGAGCACCTGACCTGGGAGGAGGCCGCGTCCCCGGGGCTGGTCAACTCCACCGCGTACCGCCAGCTCGTCTCGCGCAACGGCGCGGGGATGAAGCAGGGCGACAACGTGCTGATCTGGGGCGCCAGCGGCGGACTCGGTTCGTACGCGACCCAGCTGGCCCTGGCCGGTGGCGCCAACCCGGTCTGTGTCGTCTCCAGCGACCAGAAGGCGGAGATCTGCCGGAAGATGGGCGCCGAGGCGATCATCGACCGCAACGCCGAGGGCTACAGGTTCTGGAAGGACGAGCACAACCAGGACCCGCGCGAGTGGAAGCGCTTCGGCAAGCGCATCCGCGAACTGACCGGCGGCGAGGACGTCGACATCGTCTTCGAGCACCCGGGCCGCGAGACCTTCGGCGCGAGCGTGTACGTGGCGCGCAAGGGCGGCACGATCGTCACCTGCGCCTCGACGTCAGGCTTCACCCACGAGTACGACAACCGCTACCTGTGGATGTCGCTGAAGAGAATCGTGGGCTCGCACTTCGCCAACTACCGCGAGGCGTGGGAGGCCAACCGCCTCGTCGCCAAGGGGAAGATCCACCCGACGCTCTCGAAGACGTACCCGCTGGAAGACACCGGCCAGGCCGCGTACGAGGTCCACCGCAACCTCCACCAGGGCAAGGTCGGCGTCCTGGCGCTCGCCCCGCGCGAGGGGCTCGGCGTACGGAACGGGGAACTGCGCGAGAAGCACATCGACGCCATCAATCGTTTCCGGCAAGAGGAGGCGCGGACCTCATGACTGCGCGACAGACCACCACACCCGTGACGGGCATCGTCGGCCTGGGCTCGACGGGCGAGGCTCTCCTGCGTCTGCTGCACCTCGCGGGCCACACCGTCGTCGCCGTGGACAGCGACCTCGACGTCCTGGCCCGGACAGCAGGCCGTCTCAAGGCCGCCCTCGCCGCCGAGGACGGCCCGGAGCGCCCCGGTGTCACCTTCACCGCCGATCACGGGGCGCTGCGCGCGGCCGGCCTGGTCATCGAGGCGGTGCCGGACGACCCGGCCGTCAAGGGCGACGTGCTCGGCAGGATCGTCGCGGCCTGTCCGCCCGGCACCCCCGTGGTGACCACCACGGCGTCGCTGTCCGTCGCGCGGCTGGCCGTCGCCACCGGCCGCCCGGACGACATCGCGGGGCTGCGGCTGTTCACCCCGCCCGTCGCCGGCAGCCCCGTCGAACCGGTACGGACAGCGCTGACCTCCCCGGACACCGCCGCCGCCGTGGACGCGCTGGTGGCCTCGGCCGGTCTGAGCCCGGTCGCGGTCGGCGCCCGGCCCGCCGCCGACGCCGCCGCGCTGATCCTCGGGTTCCTCAACCGGGCAGTCATCCTCTTCGACGAGGGGTACGCCACCCAGCACGACATCGACACCGCCATGCGGCTCGGCTGCGGACTGCCGGCGGGCCCCCTGGAGACGCTCGACCACATCGGCCTCAAGACCGCGCACACCGCGCTGACGGAGCTGTGGCGGCGCACCGGCGACTGCGCCTTCGAACCCGCCCCGCTGCTCAGCCGCATGGTCGCGGCCGGACGGCTCGGCCGCACGAGCGGCGACGGGTTCTACACCTACGACGAGACCGGCGCCGCGACCGGCCGCGCGGCCGACGGCCCCGGCGACCAGGGTGCCGCAGCCGTGCGGCGGGTCGGTGTGCTCGGCTCCGGCGCGATGGCGCGCGGGATCGCCGAGGTCACGGCGGCCGCCGGGTACCCCACGGTCCTCGTGGCCCGCACCGCGGAGAAGGCCGGCCTGGCGCTGCGGGCCGTCGAGGAGTCCCTCACCCGGGGCATCCGGCGTGGCCGGGTCACCGTGCGGACCAAGGACTCCGCCCGGGAGTTGCTCACCGGCGCCGATGACATGACGGCACTGGCCGACTGCGATCTGGTGATCGAGGCGGTGGCGGAGGACATCGACGTCAAGCGCGCGATGTTCGCCGGGCTCGGAGCGGTCTGCGCGCCCGGCACCGTGCTGGCCACCACCACATCGAGCCTCTCCGTCGCCACCTGCGCCGATGCGGCCGGACGGCCGGCCGACGTCGTCGGGATCCACTTCTTCAACCCCGCGCCGGTGATGCGACTGGTGGAGCTGGCGCACACCGAGACGGTGGACCAGCAGATCCTGGCCACGGCCCGCGCCTTCTGCCGCACCCTCGGCAAGACGACGGTGGCGTGCCCGGACCGCACCGGCTTCATCGTCAACAGCCTGCTCTTCCCCTACCTCGGCGCGGCCCTCGCCCTGCTGGAGCGGCCCGACGTGGACATCGAGGAGACGGACCACGCGATCCGGTCCGGATTCGGCTACCCCATGGGGCCGTTCGCGCTGCTCGACACCATCGGCCTCGACGTCTCACTCGCCATCCAGAACCGGCTGTACGAGTCCTTCAAGACACCCGAGCACGAACCGGCCGCTGTACTGGAAGAGTTGGTGGCCGCGGGACTGCTCGGCCGCAAGAACGGACGGGGGCTGCGCACCTCGGTCCCACGTCGCTGACCGTTCCCCGGCCCCGGGGCCCGTCCCGCGGGCAAGGGCCGGGGGGCGCGCCGCCACGAGCTCCGCCAGGTCCCGGCGGGACTTCACGCACAACTTGCGGTAGATCCGGGTCAGGTGCTGCTCCACCGTGCTGGTGGTGACGTACAGCCGGGCCGCGATGGCCCGGTTGGTGCAGCCGCCGGCCGCCAGCACCGCGACCCGCCGCTCGGCGTCGGTCAGCCCGGCGATCGGATCGCCGTGCGCGGCGTCCTCACCGCGCAGGGCGCGCAGGGCAACGGCGGCGGGGGTGCTCCAGCCGGCGGCGCCCTGCGGCTCCAGCCGCCAGTCGGCCAGCAGGTCCCGGCAGGCGTGGAAATCGCCGAGGGCGGCCTCGGGACGCCCCACGGCCAGTTGGTAGTGGCCCCTGGCCAGCAGATAGTGCAGCCCGGCCCGGGTGCGGAACATCGCGGCGGGCACCGGGACACGCAGCCGCGCCGCCGCCTCCTCGTACGCACCCCGGCGGGTCGCCGCCAGCACCGCGGCGGACAGCGGCATCCCGATGGCCACCCCCCAGGCCCCCGGCGACAGCAGCGACAGCGCCCGGCCCGCGTGCTCGGCCGCGAGGTCGTGCTCGCCGGTGCGCCCGTGCACCACGGCCGAGGCGGCGGCCGCCACCGCTTGGCGGGCCGGGGTCGCCCGTGTCCGGTCCCCGCCGGCGAGCAGCTCACACCACCGGGCGACCCGTCCGGTCTCCCCCGTGTGCAGCAGCGCCGACAGGACGGCGGCGACGGGCGCCGGTGGCGCGTGGTCGTAGACGATCGACTCCAGCACCCGCTCGGCGGCCTCGTCCCGCTGCTCGGCCGCGGCCTCGGCCGGCTCCCGGCCGGTCCCAGGCGCATCGTGCGGGAACGACCCGGTGCCCGCACCCGGGTAGACGTACGCCAGCGCCGCCGCCGGCTCGTCCGGCCATCCGGGGCCGTGCGGTTCGGGCAGGACCCGCGCCGCACCGGCCGGACGCCCGTGCCAGAGCAGCAGCCCCACCGCGCCCTCCGTGTCCGCCTCGGCCCCCGCCCCGGCGCCGAGGCTCCGTTCGAGGTCGGGCAGGTGCCGGATCACGGCTGCCGGATCGCTCTCCCACTCGGCGCGGGCCAGCATCGTCACCAGCCCGGCCTCCTCGTGGCCGCCGGCCCGGTGCGCGGCACGCAGGAAGTCCGCGGCCTGCCGCGCCCCGCCACAGCTCATCGTGTGCCGGGCCGCCTCGGCGAGCACTTCGGCGGCCCACGCCGGACCGGGCAGGCCGCCGGCCGTATCGGCGGCGACCAGGTGGCGGGCGACCGAGGCAGGTTCGGCGCCGTTCTCGTACAGCATCCGGCCGGCCGCGGTGTGCAGCCGGTGGGACTCCTCGGCGGACAGTTCCTCCAGCACGGCCGCCCGGACACCCTCGTGGCGCAGCCGTCCGGCGTCGAGCAGCCCGATCGCGTCGAGCTCGTCCAGGCAGGGGCCGACAGCGCGTTCGGGGGTCTCCAGCAGCCGGGCGAGCAGGGTGAGGGTCGAGGCCTCGGCGAGCACGGCCAGTCCGCGCGCGGCCGACACCGCGGGAGCACCGGCTCCCCGCAGGCAGCCGGTGACGCCGCGCCGGAACGCGGTGCCCGCCACCGGACGGGAGGGGCGCACCGGTTCACAGGCCCGGTGGTCGTCGAGCAGCCCGCGCAGCAGCCGCAGGTTCCCGCCGGTGAAGCGGTGCCAGTCGGGGGCGAGCCGCCGCGCCGTCGGCAGTTCCATCGCGCCGCCCGAGGACGCGGCCAGGAATTCGGCGACCCCGTCCCTGTCCAACGTCGTGAGCGGTACGGCCTCGCAGCGGGGATGTCTCAGCAGTTCGGCCAGCGGCAGTGACAGCGGGGGCCGGGAGCAGGGCTGCGGGACCCCGCTCATCACCAGCAGGATCCGGCTCGTCGCGAGCCGTCCGCACACATACAGCAGGCACCGGGCGGAGGCCTCGTCCATGTGGTGCACATCGTCGACGAGGATCACCACGGAGGTGTCCGGGGCGAGTTCGCGCAGGGCCTCGTGGAGCACGGCCGGGTCACCGCCGCGCTCCTCGCGCGCCGAGGTGCCTTGCCACGGTACGGGGCCCCGTACCCGGAGGTGGCGTTCGGCGTCCGGTCCGGCGCCGCTGAGCAACTGCCCCACGACCCCCGCCGGCAGATCTGTCTCGGCCGGGGACGCGGACGCGTTCAGCACCAGCGCGCCCGTGCGCCCGGCGTCCTGCGCGAAGGCCCGCAGCAGGTCGCTCTTGCCGGTGCCGGGGCTGCCGGTGACGAGCGCCGCGCGACCGTCGCCCCGCCGGGCAGCCTCGAACAGCTCCCCGAGCAGGCCGAGTTGTCCGCCCTGCCGCGCCAGCCGCACCGGCCACCTCCTCGTCTCCGGGCCACTGTGATGGCCGCCGTCATCTCCTGGGAAGTCTGCCCAGGAACTTGGAAGCCCCGCTGGTACCGGACCGGAGCCCCGGTCGAGCCGCTGGTGCGCGCCCCGACCGGGCTGCCGGGCAGCGGGTCCCGATCGCGCTGGGGACCGAGCCGGCGGTGAATCCCGGCCGGTGCCGGGAGCCCCCTGCCCGCCGTCGCCTAGAACGGCAACGCCGGCACGGCCACCGGCTCCGGCAGTGCCAGCAGCCGGGGGGCGCTCCGGTCCCACGGGAAACCGTGGTGCAGGTGGAAGACGGACGGCACATCGGCATCGGCCGCCACGGCGACGGCCGCCAGCACATCGGGCACCGGCTCCAGCTCGATGAACCGCCACGGCAGCACGCCCTCGGTCCCGGGCGGCCGGAATCCCCGTACGCCCCGGTCCTCGGCAAGGGTGAACGCGAAGCTGTCGAAGGGCAGCCCGAGCCCGAGGCCGCGCGCCTTGGAGTACGCCTCCTTCAGCGTCCACAGCCGCAGCACCCGGCGGTTGCGGGGGCGGCCCGGTGCGGCCAGGGCCACCCAGGCCTGTTCCTCGTCCGCGAAGGTCTCCACGATCGCCTCGAATCCCTGGTCGCCTCGGTCGAGCCGCTCCACGTCCACCCCGATCCGATGGCGCCGGACCACGCCGAGGAAGTTGTGGCCGGTGGTGTGGGACAGGTTGAAGTCCAGCTCCCGGCCGCCTCGCGGGAGCCCTTCCACGGGCTTCTGCAGGAACGGCCGCCCCCGCGAGGACCGCCAGATCACCGCCTCCGCCTCGGGCACCCCGCCCTCCAGTGCCAGTACCCGCCGTACGAGTGTGTGGGCGACGAGGTACTGGCGCCGGTCGCGCTCGAACAGGAACTGGCTCGCGATCTCGCGCTCGTGCTCGTCCAGCCAGTGTGCGGCCAGGGTGGTGGCGACCCCGGGAGTGAGTTCGTCGTTGGGGCAGAACCACAGTTTGACGGGTTCGGGCCGGTCGGGCTCGAACCCGGTGACGGAGTGCCCCGCCACTGCGAGGCCGGTCATCCGTCCCTCCCCGTCTGCCGCGCGGCCACCTGGATACCGATCCACAGGGGGCGCCGCAGGAAGGCCGAAGGGGGCAGCGGCACCAGGGCGCCGCCGGGGCCGGGCCGGGACTCCAGGGCCGCCCAGTCGACGTCGAGCCCGGACAGCCACAGGCGCGTCAGCTGCTCGGTACGGCCACCGCGCCACAGGGCGCCGAGGAAGTCGCGGGTCTCCGGCGCCTCGCCCAGGCCCAGCAGATCGGATCCGCCCGTGCGCAGATCCACGTAGCGCACACCGCTGTCAGGGACACAGCCGAGCCGGGCACGGCTGTCGCGTACCTCGGCGCCGGATTCCTCGGCCTCTGCGCTCCGGCCCACGAACCCCCTCAGCAAGCTCACCAGTTGGGGGATGTCGCGGGCGAGGAGCGCGATCCGGCAGGGTTGTGCGGCGCGGCCGGCCCGCAGGGCGCGGGCCACATCCGGGAGGGCCACCCGTTCGTCACCGGTGGCGGTGTTCCCGCTCCCGCCGTTGTCCGAGGCGAGCCAGTCGGCGAGCCTCGCGGCGGTGGCGGCGAGATGGCCGGGCGTGGGGGCGGACAGCAGGATCAGCTCGTCGCGTTCGACGGTGTCGTCCCACGCCTCGTCGTGGCCGGACCGCGGATGCCGGTCCGGGACGAACTCCTCCAGGACGGCACGGGCGTCGAACGGGCCGCCCGCACCGGCGACCTCGACGACGGCCACCCGGGGAAGCTCCCGGCCCGAAGCGTCGCGGGGCCGAGGCCAGGACGTGGCGGTGTCCCCGCCCCGGGCGGGCGCGAGCGTGCCGTACCGCAGCTGGAGAACAGCGGCGGTCAGGGCCGCGAGACCGGTGACGGCCCCGGCGTGGCCCACCCGGCAGGCGGTGGTCTCCCGGGTCTCGCGCACGCCCGGTGTGCCGGTCGTCCCGCGACCATCCGGTGTGCTGGTCCGGGCGCCGGCGCCCGTCGAGGTGGAACGTAGGACGGCATGCACATGGTCACCGTCGGCGAGTGCGCGGGCGAGCGGCTTGAGCACCACGGCGCCCACCCCCTCGCCCGCGCCCTGGCGGCCGCGCGAGGGATGCAGCAGCAACTCCACCCCGCCGGCCACGGCTGCCGCGCACTCGCCGCGCCGCAGCGCACCGACGGCAAGGTGCACCGCGACGAGCGCGGAGGACTCGGCGGTGTCGACGGCCTGCGCCGGGCCGCTCAGTCCGAGCAGGCCGGACAGCCGGCCCGCCAGACTCCAGTGACCGCTCTGCGGCATCTCCCGGCCGCCACGCGCCCAGGCCTCGGCGGCCACCAACGCGTAGTCGGCGGAGCTGACCCCGACGAACACCCCGAGGCCGCGCGGCGCCCCGTCGGGGCCGGTCAGGGAGTCCAGTCGGGTGCCGGTGCAGCCGGCGTCCTCCAGCGCCTCCCAGGCGGTTTCGAGGAAGAGCCGCTCCTGCGGGTCGATCAGGCTCGCCCGCTGCCCGGTCAGCCCCCAGAACTCCGCGTCGAAGTCGGCGACCCCGTCCAGGAAGTGTCCGCGCTGCCCCGCGCCGAGCGGCGACCCGCCGGGACGGGTGAGCGGCGCGGCCGACGAGGTGTCACGTCCTTCGCGCACGTTCTGCCAGTAGACACGCAGATCGGGGGCGAGCGGATACCGGCCGGCCATGCCGACGACGGCGAACCGGTCGTCGGTGTCCAGGACGTCGGCGCTGTACGGAGGCTGCGACGGCAGCTGCTGCGGGAGCGCTGACGGCGTCTGCGGCCGGAGCTGCGGCGTCCCCGGACCGGTGCCCCGCGAAGGGGCCGGGTCCCCGGCCGGTGCCAGGGCCGGACGGGGGCCGGGGCCGGGCGCGGCCTCCAGTTCGGCCAGCAGCTGTACGGCCTGCCCGCGCTCCAGGGTTCCGGCTTTGAACCGGATGAGTATTTCTCGTTCGTCCATGGTCTTCCGCCTGTTCGAGCCCGCCTGTTCAAGCCCGGCCGGGCAGCAGCGTGAGCGCCTCGTCGATGGTGAGCCGGTCCTCGCGTACCGCGTCGAGCAGCGCCCGTACCCCCAGCGGTTCGGGCTCCGGAGCGGCCGTCCCCGAAACCGCCGTCACCGGAGCCCGCACGGCCGCCGGGGCCCTGCCGGCGGAGGCGATGTGCGAGGCGAGGGCCGCGAGATCGGGGTGGTCGTAGAGCGTGACCGCCCGCTCGTTCATGCCGTACGTACGGTTGAGGACCGCCACGAACTGCGCGCCGATGATGGAGTCCACCCCCAGCAGACCGAAGGCGGCGGTGGGGTCGATGTCCCAGGGGTCACAGCACAGGAGGCGGGCGAGTTCCTCCCGCAGGAGGTCGAGGATCTGCCGCGCCCCCGGGTCGGGGGATGCGGCCGCCGGAACCGGCCCGCCCAGCAGGGGCACAGGCCCGGCAACGGACTCGGGCGCCGGTACGGGCGCCGGCAACGGCGTGGGCGGGCCCGCGACCGGGGCCATGGCCCGGATCCCGGGCCCGGACGACGGGCTCTGCGCGGCCTGCGAGGCCCGCGGCCCCAGTTCACGCGCCATGTGCCGGGCGAAGTCCAGCGGGGTCGGATGGTCGAGCAGCACAGAGGCCTTCACGGCGGAGCCGTACCGGCCGTTCACCGTGGCGACGAACTCCACGGTCAGCAGCGAGTCGACGCCCAGCGACCGGAAGGTCTGCTCGGGATCGATCTTCTCGGGCTTCAGCCGCAGCGCGTCGGCGAGCACCGCGACGAGATCGGTCACCATGTCGCGGGGCGGCACAACGGCACCCGTCCTGAGGGGAGTTTGACGTTCGTGGGGCATGGATGGGCTCCAAAGTGTCTGTCCCGGCTGACCGGCGAGGAAAGTATTCGAAGGTGCGTCCGAACAGGGGGCAGGCGCCGCCCGTGCTGAACGGTGCGGCCGTGACCCGGTCCCCGGGAGAACCGTTCCCTCGCGACTACGTCGTACGAGCGAGCCCTGTCGTCTTACGCGGTGCACAGGGTGTCCCGGGCCGCGCGTCCCCCGCCTCGGCTTCCGGCGCCGAGGGGGCGCTCGCGGCAGGAACCGGCGGGCTGGTGCGATAGTCCGCGACGTCCTCCGGTGGCACCAGAGCCGACAGCAGCGGCTCCCACAGCGCGGCGACCCGGTCACTCAGCAGCGGGAACGGCATACCGGTGCCGGCCAGCACCCCGATGCCGCACACCGTCGCGGACAGCAGCGTCGCGGGCCCGTTGCCCGTCGCACGGGCCCGCAGCGCCCCCGCCTCGCGGGCCTGGTCCAGGAGCCGCAGCACCTCGGTGATCCAGTCCTGGTGGAAGTCGGTGACGGGTGGCTGCCGCCCGGCGCACTCATTGGTGATCCGGAAGCTGGCCCGGATGACCGGGTCGTCGTGGAGCGTCCTGGCCAGCCAGTGCGTCATGTCGATGAGCATCTGCACCGGCGGTACGCCTGCCTCCCAGCGCTCTGTGACGAAGCCCTGCAACATGGCGCGCCCCCGCTCCTGCACCGCGTCGGCGAGCCCGTCCTTGGAGGAGAAGTGGAAGTACAGCGCGCCCTTCGTCATCCCTGCGGCCACGGCGATCTGCCCCAGTGTCGCGTTGGCATAGCCGTTCCGGTTAAACATCTCAGCGCCCGCGTGGACCAGCCTCTGGCGGGTCCGCTGCGATCTGGCCTGCATCTCGACCGCCTTCTCCTCAGCCGACCCGGCTGAGACGCTCGCCACCGGCAGCAACCGGATCGAGGGTGGGCTCCGGACCTGACATCAGGATCGAACGCTGCAGCCGCCGCAGTCCGGCGGAGGGCTCGAACCCCAACTCCCGCACCAGAACGGAGCGCAGTCGCTGATAGGCGTCGAGCGCCTCGCTGCGGCGCCCGGAGCGGTGCAGCGCCAGCATGAACTGGCCGTGCAGGTTCTCGTGGGTGCGATAGCGGCTGATCAGCACGGTCAGCTCACCCAGGATTTCGCGGTGCCGGCCCAGCCGGAGATCGGCCTCGATGCGCTGGTCGAGAGCACAGAGCCGGGTCTCCTCCAGCCGCCGGATCTCCATCTCCAACTGCGTCCCGGCCTGGATGTCGGCCAGCGCGGAGCCGGTCCACAGCGAGAGCGCCTCGCCCAACTGCCGAGCCGCGCCCGGGAAGTCGCCCGCGTCCATCGCCCGGTACCCCAGGCCCGCCAGCCGCTCGAACTCGCGCACATCGCTGGCGCCACCGCCGGTTCTGAGCAGGTAGCCACCCGGCGTGGTGACGAGCACGTCCTTGGCGGAGCGCGGCTCGGCCCCTTCCGGGTCCCGCAGAAGAGCGGTCGCGATCAGGTCCCGCAGCTGCAGTACGTAGGTCTGCAGCGTGGTGCGAGCGCTGCGTGGTGGGCGGTCACTCCACAGTTCCTCGATCAGCGTGGCAACGGGCACGACCTGGTCGGCGTGCAGCGCCAGCAGGGCCAGCACCTGACGTGGCTTCGGCGCCGTCGGCGTCACCGAGAGCCCGTTCTCGCGGACGGCCAACGCGCCCAATACATCGATATCCACGCCGTTTCCCCTATTCGTGCATGAATCCTGAGCCACTCGGAAGTACCTTGAGTAAAAAACAGGACACACGGTTTGTCAATATCAAACCGTCTACGCTGTTTTATTTTCCCTCGACCGAGCCCATCTCACGTCGATGACCTGGACGTTCACAGATCGCACAAACAGAGAACCCTCCGCACCCAGGGGTGCGGAGGGGACGTCCGACGGGTCTCCGCCCTGTCGGACCCTCAAAACAGCATGATCAGTCCGTTGCTGGTACGGCCGACGTCACGACGCCCCGGAGGGGGCCCCTCGGGGACGGAACCGACCTGCACGGACTCTGCGGACTCGCCAGTCTCGGCAGCATCAGATCCCAGAATCCGGCGATCGTCTCCGTGGACAGCCACTCCTTGTCCTCGCCGCCGAGCACCTCGAGGCCCACGGTCACTGCCACGATGGCGGGCGAGGCGTCGGCAGGTGACACCCCTTCGGCCAGTCCGCCTTCCGCGCCGGCACGCCGCAGCATGTCCTCGATCCACCGCTGCCACCGCTGCCGGAGCCGGGCCTCCGCCCGCCAGGCCAGATCCCCGCCCAGCTCGAAGCCGGCCCGGATCACGATGTCGTCGGCCAGCCTGCTCATCAGCTCGTGCGTGGTGTCCACGAGTACCTGCAGAGCCCAGCCTCCCCCGTTCACCGCCTCTTCGATGATCCGGCGCACGGTCTCCGCCGCCTCGTCCTCGACGGCCTGGGCGAGCATCTTCTTGTTCTCGAAGTGGAAGTGCAGCGCGCCGTTGCTCACCCCGGCCCGGCGGCTGATCGCAGCGAGCGAGGCGGGGGCGAAGCCCTCCTGCGCGAACACTTCGGCAGCGGCATGGATCAACGACTGACGTGTGCGCGCCGCACGGTCCTGCTTGACCATCAAATGTCTCCTGATTACAGGGCTCAGCGGCTTGGCCCCCCAAGGGAGCGGACCCACCGCGCCCCGCCGTTCTTGACTTACTGCGGGGGGTTGCCGTGTTTGCGGGACGGCAGGTCTGCGTGCTTGGAGCGGAGCATGGCCAGTGAGGCGATCAGGACTTCGCGGGTCTCGGC
>NZ_JBICXG010000045.1:0-40725 GCF_043200175.1 Streptomyces sp. NPDC048462 | reverse complement strand
AAAACCCCAGCCGAGCGCCTGCGTGATCTACTGACGGCCACATAAGCCATCAGGTGTTGCGAGGACCCCAAGAATCCGCCCACCGGGCGCGGGGCGTTGCCCGTGAGCGAGGTCACCGCGTTCCGCGCAAGCTGTTCACGGCCACGAGCGGCGCCTCCCGGGCTCTTTGGGTACAGTGCGGAAATACGCAGACCGCATGGTGAGGCCCCCTCGTGTTGACGCAGACCACCACTCGGGTCCTCGAACCCAGCGACCTCGGCGCCGCACTCGCGGTGCTGGAGAGCGAACCAGTAGCCAACGCCTTCGTGACCTCCCGGGTCCAGATCGCGGGCCTGGACCCATGGCGCCTCGGCGGTGAGATGTGGGGCTGGTACGCCAACGGGCGGCTGCGCTCCCTCTGCTACTCCGGGGCCAACCTCGTCCCCATCTGCGCCGGCCCCGAAGCCGTCAGGGCCTTCGCGGACCGGGCCCGCCGGGCCGGCCGCCGCTGCTCCTCGATCGTCGGCCCCGCCGAGCCGACCGCACAGCTGTGGCGGCTCCTCGAACCGGGCTGGGGCCCCGCCCGCGAGGTCCGGGCCAACCAGCCCCTCATGGTCACCGAGAGCCCCGCAGCCGACGTGACACCCGATCCACTGGTCCGCCGCGTCCGCAAGGACGAGATGGACATCCTGATGCCGGCCTGCGTCGCCATGTTCACCGAGGAGGTAGGCATCTCCCCGCTGGCCGGCGACGGCGGACTCCTCTACCAGGCCCGCGTCGCGGAGCTCATCGCCGCCGGCCGCTCCTTCGCCCGCATCGAGGACGGCAAGGTCGTCTTCAAGGCCGAGATCGGCGCCACCACCACACAGGCCTGTCAGATCCAGGGCGTCTGGGTCGCCCCCGAGTTCCGCGGCCGAGGCCTCTCCGAGGCCGGTATGGCGGCCGTCCTGCGTTACGCGCTGGCCGACATCGCCCCGGTCGTCAGCCTCTACGTGAACGACTACAACACCCCCGCGCGCAGGTCCTACAGCCGCATCGGCTTCCGTGAGGTCGGCGCGTTCATGAGCGTGCTGTTCTGACCCGGCCGCTCGTGCCGTACCCGTTCCGCGCCGGCCCGTACCCCGCCCACCGCCACGGACAGTAGGGTCTGTCCATGGCAGCAGCTTCCGGGGGCGGCCCCCACACACCCAGCGTCCGGATCGGACCGATCGATCTCGCCGCACGCGTGGACGAGGCGCTCGCCGTCCAGGCCGTCGCCTTCGGCCTCGGCCCCGACGAGATCGAAGTACGCCGCCACATCGTCCTCAGACACCTCGACCACCCCTGCGCCCGCGCGCTCGGCGCCCTGACCCCGGACGACCGGCTCGTCGGCTTCGTCTACGGCATGCCGAACGAACGCGGCCACTGGTGGTCCACCGTCGTCGAGCCCTGCCTGCGCGCCACCGGCTCCGCACACTGGCTCGACGACTCCTTCGTGATCACCGAACTGCACGTCCACCCGGAGTTCCAGAACCACGGGATCGGCCGCACCCTGATCACCACCATCACCGATGCCGTGGACCAGCCCCGCTCCATCCTCTCCGCGATCGACACGGACAGCCCGGCCCGCGGTCTGTACCGCTCTCTCGGCTACCGGGACCTGGCCCGGCAGGTGCACTTCCCCAGCGCTCCCAAGCCGTACGCGGTCATGGGAGCACCGCTTCCGCTGCTCCGCGCGGAGCGTGGCTGAGCGAATCGATTTCCGCCCGCCCGTGCCGCCCGGCTAACCTCCTGCACACCACCCTTCCGAGCAGGAGTTCACCATGGCCCAGGTCCAGCGCATGTCCCGATTGATGATCAAGACACTGCGCGACGACCCGGCGGACGCCGAGACGCTCAACCACAAGCTGCTCGTCCGGGCCGGATACGTACGTCGCACCGCCGCCGGCATCTGGTCCTGGCTGCCGCTGGGCAAGAAGGTCCTCGAGAACGTCAGCCGCGTCGTCCGCGAGGAGATGGACGCCATCGGCGGCCAGGAGGTCCTCCTCCCCGCGCTGCTGCCCAAGGAGGCGTACCAGGCGAGCGGCCGGTACGACGAGTACGGCGACCTGCTGTTCCGGCTCAAGGACCGCAAGGGCGCCGACTACCTCCTCGGCCCGACCCACGAGGAGATCTTCACCCAGGTCGTCAAGGACATGTGCTCGTCCTACAAGGACCTGCCGGTGATCCTCTACCAGATCCAGACCAAGTACCGCGACGAGGCCCGCCCCCGCGCCGGAGTGCTGCGCGGCCGCGAGTTCCAGATGAAGGACTCGTACTCCTTCGACACCACCGACGAGGGTCTCGCCGAGGCGTACCAGCTGCACCGCGCCGCCTACATCCGGATCTTCGAGCGGCTCGGTCTCGACCACCGCATCGTCTCCGCCGTCTCCGGCGCCATGGGCGGCTCGGCCTCCGAGGAGTTCCTGGCGCCCGCCCCGGCCGGTGAGGACACCTTCGTCGACTGTCCGAACTGCGACTACGCCGCCAACACCGAGGCCGTGACGTTCAACGCCACCCCGGCCGACGGCTCGGCGACCGGTCCCGTCGAGGAGCTGGACACCCCCGACACCCCGACCATCGAGACCCTCGCCGCCCACCTGGGCGTGCCGGCCTCCGCCACCCTGAAGAACCTCCTGGTCAAGGTCGACGGCGAGATCGTGGCCGTGGGCGTGCCCGGCGACCGCGAGGTCGACCTCGGCAAGCTCGGTGAGCACCTGGCCCCCTCCGTCGTCGAGCTCGTCACCGCCGAGGACTTCGCCGGCCGCCCCGACCTGGTGCGCGGCTACGTCGGCCCGCAGGGGCTGGACAAGGTCCGCTACATCGCCGACCCGCGCATCGCCTCGGGCACCGCGTGGATCACGGGTGCCAACAAGGACGGCAAGCACGCGAAGAACGTCGTCGCGGGCCGTGACTTCGAGGTCGACGACTACCTCGACGTCGTCGTCGTCGAGGCCGGAGACCCCTGCCCCAACTGCGGCACCGGCCTCCAGGTGGACCGCGCCATCGAGATCGGCCACATCTTCCAGCTCGGCCGCAAGTACGCCGACATCTTCTCCCTCGACGTCCTCGGCCAGCAGGGCAAGCCCGTCCGCGTCACGATGGGCTCGTACGGCATCGGCGTCTCCCGCGCCGTCGCCGCGCTCGCCGAACAGACCGCCGACGACAAGGGTCTGTGCTGGCCCCGGGAGATCGCCCCGGCCGATGTGCACGTGGTCGCCGCGGGCAAGGCGCTCCAGACCGAGCTGGCCCTCGACGTCTCCGAGAAGCTGAACGCGGCCGGTCTGCGCGTCCTGGTCGACGACCGCGCGGGCGTCTCGCCCGGCGTCAAGTTCACCGACTCCGAGCTGATCGGCGTCCCGCAGATCCTGGTCGCCGGCCGCCGCTCGGCCGAGGGCGTCCTGGAGCTCAAGGACCGCCGCACGGGCGAGCGCGAGGAGCTCACCGTCGACGAGGCGATCGCCCGTCTCACCCAGCAGGGCTGACCACCCCGCAACGCCGTCCGGGGCCCTGTCCCGGCAAGAACTTCGTCCCGCCGGTTCCTCCGGCGGGACGAAGTGCTGTCCGGGGCGGGTCCAGGTGGTTCAGCGGAAGGCGTCGGCGTTCTCCGCAGCCCACTGCCGGAAGGTACGGGCGGGGGCTCCGGTGACCTGCGAGACCGTGTCACGCACCATCAGCAGCTCGTCGTTCACGTCGCCGCCGGTGACGTCGAGCACCGCGTCGGCGGCCTCGGCCCCGAAGACCGCTGCCATCTGCGCGTACGCCTCCTGGCGGCTGATCCCCGCGAAGGGAACCTCCCGGCCCAGCGCGGCGGCTATGGCCTCGGTCTGCTGCCGGGCGGTCACCGGTTCCGGACCGGTCAGGGCGTAGCTCTGACCCCGGTGGCCGGGCTCGGTCAGCGCCACCCGTGCCACCGACGCGATGTCCGCCGGGTGGATCGTCGGCAGCGCCGTGTCGGCGTAGGGCGCGTGAACGGTCTCGTGGTCGCGGACGGAGGCCGCCCACATCAGGGCGTTCGAGGCGAACTGCGTCGGCCGCAGGATCGTCCAGGCCATGCCGCCGGCCCTCAGCAGCTGCTCCACCGCGAGGTTCTCGCCGGCGGGCCCGAGGCGGGGGTGGGTCAGGACGGTGATGGACGACACCAGCACGACGTGCTCCACACCCGCCTGCCGGGCGGCTTCGAGGATGTCGGCGTCCGGGCCCAGCCGCGAGACCAGGAACATCGAGCGCACCCCGTCCAGTGCGGGCTTCAGCGACGCCGGATCCGCGAAGTCGCCCTGCACGGCCTCGACCCCGTCGGGCAGGACGGCCCGCGAGGCGTCGCGGGTGAGCCCCCGGAGCGGCCCGGCACCGTGTGCGTGAAGTTCCTTCAGCAGGGCACTGCCGATGTTCCCGGTGGCTCCGGTCACGAGGATCATGAGTGCGTTCCCGTCGTCAGATGATGAACCTGACGCCACGCTAGAACCTCAATCATGCTTCAGGTCAAGGAGTCCCCGCCGGGCCGCTGCCCCGCCGGACCGCCCGTATCCCGGCGTGCCCCGGCCCCTCGCGTCCGGCTACAGCCAGCCCGCGAACTCCAGCGTCACTTCGCCCTCCTGGCGGCGGCCCGCGGCCAGCGCCCGGGTGCCCGACTCCACCGCGCGGAACAGCGTCCAGCCGTGCAGCCGCTCGCGGTCCACCTCAAGGGCCTCCGCGAGCCGCTTGATCCTGCGCCGGGCGGTCATCGCTCCGCCGGAGGAGGCGATCAGGTCCTCGACCCGGTCGCGCACCAGCCGCGCCAGGTCGTAGGCCCGCTCGCCGACCAGCGGCTCGGGCCCCACCGTCAGCCAGGGCGCGCGCTCTCCGGAGAGCACCTTGCTCTGCCGGAAGTTGCCGTGCAGCAGCAGGGATTCGGGGGAGTGGGCGAGCAGTTCCCCGCGCACCGCCAGAGCCGCGGCGACCAGGGGTCCGAGATCCGGATCGGCCTCGGCGGCGGCCCGCATCGGTGCGGTCCGCCGCGCGGTCCGCACCGCGACCGTCTCGAAGGCGTGAGCGGCGGGCGGCTCGACCCACAGCCGCCGTACCGTGCCCGCCGCCTCCAGCAGGGCCTTGGCCTCCGGCAGCGAGCGCAGCGACACCTCGGGGTGCAGCCGTTCCAGGAGCAGGGCGCCGGCCCCGGCGTGTCCGGGGAGCAGGTCCTCACCCGGCGCGATCAGCTGGGCCGCGCCCCAGCCGTTCCAGTGCGCCAGCGCCGCCCGTTCGAGTTCGGGCGCGGCCCCCGACGGAGAGATCTTCAGCGCCGCCGGGGCGCCGTCGTCGCCCCGCACCAGGAGGACCAGGCTGCTGCGCCCGCCCGGGGCGGCGACCCGGTCCACGGACAGGTCCCGTCCGGCCAGCGCTCGTTCGGTCAGTTCGGGAAGCTCCGCGAGCCATTCCCCGGCGGCCGTACCCCCGTACGACTCGCCGAGCGCTCGCACCAGACGCTGCGGCGGTTCAAAACCCATACGTGCCGTGTTCCCTTTCAGAGCCTGCTTCAGTGCGTCGCGCCGGTCCGGCCCTTCGTGTCCGGGCCGGTCTTCGCGTCGGTACCCGCCGCCTCGTCCTTCTCACCGGCACCGTCCTTGCGGGAACCGTCGGCGGCCCGCTCGACGAGCCCGGGAAAGGGTACGCCGCTGCCCCGCCAGCGGACCGCGCGCACCGCGGCCTCCCGCAGCGCGTCCGCGGCGTCCCGCCGCAGCGGCCCGTCGGCGGCCCGTACGAGGTCGGAGTAGACGTCCGCCACCCGGTCCTCCAGGACGGCGGCGAGCCGCACCGCCTCGGCCGCGCCGGGCACCGCGAACGGCAGAGCGTACGCGGGGTCCGCCGCCACCGGTTCACCGCCCAGGCCGCGCACGGTGCGCACCAGCGCGTCGCGGCGGGCCCGGTGGGCGTGGTGCGCGGCGGTGGCCTCGGCGCGGCGGTCCGCGGCGACCCGGCCGCCCGCCACCCCGTACCCGTACACGGCGGCGTGTTCGGCGGCCAGTGCCGCCTGTGCGGCCTTCAGCGTCGCGTCGCGCGGGTCCTTGTCGCTCACGCCTTCGTCTCCTTGGCCAGTTCGGTCAGCAGGTAGGAGTGCGCCGAAGCGGCCGCAGCGACCGAGGCGAGCAGCCGGGCCAGCTCCGGCGGCGCGTCCAGCAGGGCCGCCGTGTGCGCGGCCGAGGCACGGCGCTCGCCGGCGGCCAGCGCCTTGACGGCCTCCGGGGGGCTGCCTGCGGGCCGGGTCCGGACGAATTCGAGCGAGGCCCCGCCGCCCGGGGCGAGGGCCTGGACGTGGGCACGTACGGCGTCGCGCAGCGGGGTGAGCCCGGCCGCGGTCGCCGGATGGGCGGCGAGCACGTTCTCGTACTGCCCCAGCAGGGACGCGGACACACCGGCGGCCTTCTTCCGGAGCGAGGTCTCCGCACGTACCGCCGACGCGCTGTCGGAGGCGGTACGGGCGTCGGCGGGTGACGAGCCCTTCCGGCCGCCGCTCTCGTCGGCACCGTCTCCGCAGCCGGCCAGCACCGCCCCCATGGCGATCGCCCCCGTCGCGGTGAGCGCGCCCCTGCGCGTCGTCCCCGTGCGCCGCACCTGTTCTCCTTCGGGCCTGGACCTGTCTTGACCGGATGTGTCCGGAAGTGATCACCGCAGGCGAGCGTACCCGCGCTCGCGGGGCCGGCGGACGGCAACACCCCTTGGGACCGGATACCCTTTGACCCAGACACGCGACGATCCCCACAACAGCACACGCGGCCGAGGAGTCACCCGGATGAGCACCACCCAGAGCGAGAGGCTGCGCGGGCTGGTAGAACCGCTCGTCAGCGCCGAGCAGCTGGATCTGGAAGAGATCGAAGTGTCCCGGGCCGGCCGTCGCCGGGTGCTGCGGATCATCGTGGACTCCGAAGAGGGCGTGGAGCTCGACACCTGCGCGGATCTGAGCCGCGCGATCTCCGAGAAGCTCGACGAGACCGACGCGATGGGCGAGGAAGAGTACGTCCTGGAGGTCAGCTCTCCCGGCGCCGACCGCCCGTTGACCGAGCACCGCCACTACGTACGCAACACCGGCCGCCTGGCCAGGCTGACCCTGAACGAGGGCGGCGAGCTGGTGGCCCGCATCCTCGCGGTCGACGAGGAGGGCCTCGATCTCGAGGTCCCGGGTGTCAAGGGCCGCAAGCCCACGTCCCGCCGCATCGCCTTCACGGAGATCGCCAGGGCGCGCGTGGAGCTGGAATTCAACCGCAAGGACAAGAAGGAAGAGGAGGCGTAGCCGTGGACATCGATGTGAAGCTTCTGAAGGGCTTGGCGCAGGACAAGGAGATCCCGTTCGACGTGCTCGTCGAGGCGATCGAGTCGGCCCTCCTCATCGCGTACCACCGCACCGACGGCAGCCACCGCAGGGCGCGCGTGGAGCTGGACGAGCGCGGCCACGTGACGGTGTGGGCAAAGGAGGACCCGGCCGATCTGGAGGAGGGCCAGGAGCCCAAGGAGTTCGACGACACCCCGTCGGGCTTCGGCCGGATCGCCGCGACCACCGCCAAGCAGGTCATCCTGCAGCGGCTGCGCGACGCCGAGGACGACCGCACGTTCGGCGAGTACGCGGGCCACGAGGGCGATGTCGTCACCGGCGTCGTCCAGCAGGGCAAGGACCCGAAGAACGTCCTGGTCGACATCGGCAAGCTGGAGGCCATCCTGCCGGTGCAGGAGCAGGTACCCGGCGAGGAGTACACCCACGGCCTGCGGCTGCGCACCTACGTCGTACGGGTGGCCAAGGGCGTGCGCGGTCCGTCGGTGACGCTGTCGCGGACCCACCCCAACCTGGTGAAGAAGCTCTTCGCGCTGGAGGTCCCGGAGATCGCGGACGGTTCCGTCGAGATCTGCGCGATCGCCCGCGAGGCCGGCCACCGTACCAAGATCGCGGTCCGCTCCACCCGTTCCGGACTCAACGCCAAGGGCGCCTGCATCGGTCCGATGGGCGGCCGTGTGCGCAATGTCATGGCCGAGCTGCTCGGCGAGAAGATCGACATCGTGGACTGGTCGGACGACCCGGCCGAGATGGTCGCCAACGCGCTGTCGCCCGCCCGGGTCAGCGAGGTCGAGGTCGTGGACCTCGGCGCACGCTCCGCCCGGGTCACCGTGCCCGACTACCAGCTGTCGCTGGCGATCGGCAAGGAGGGCCAGAACGCCCGTCTCGCCGCCCGTCTCACCGGCTGGCGCATCGACATCCGCCCGGACACCGAGACCGACGCCGAGCGTGACGTGGCCGACCGCGAGCGGGCCGAGCGGGCCCGGGAGCGCGCCGAGCGCAACTGATCCGGCGACGGGCCGGGGCGCGCGCAGGAGCGCGCCGAGGCCCGGTCCGGAGCGGTCCACAAGGAATAGATCTCGTCGACATGCCGCTGAGATCACGACAACATCCGTTCGATCTCTGCCCCAAACGGGTGAGGTCGGTACGGGGAGGTAGACTTAAACGTGTCTGGCCGGACGCACGCCCGCGCTTGCCCTGAGCGAACCTGTGTGGGTTGCCGGGAGCGAGCGGCCAAGAGCGAGCTGCTGCGCATCGTGGCGGACGGAGACGCTTGCGTCCCCGACCCTCGCGGTACGCTGCCCGGCCGGGGTGCATATGTACACCCCGCATCTGTCTGTCTCGACCTGGCGGTTCGCCGCCGGGCATTCCCCCGGGCCTTCAAGGCCAAGGGGCCGTTCGACCCCGCAGCGGTACAGCGGTTCGTCGAACGGGTGACACCGTAGGAACAGGAAATTGAACGGCACGGGTCCCCGTGCGGTCAGGTACCTCGCGAGTTGGAAGTAGGTCGAGATTGCGATGAGCACTCGATGAGTACGCGATGAGTACGCCCATGAAGTAGCGACGGTCCGGCGGTAACCCGGACCTAAAAGGAGCGAAGTGGCTAAGGTCCGGGTATACGAACTCGCCAAGGAGTTCGGAGTTGAGAGCAAGGTCGTCATGGCCAAGCTCCAGGAACTCGGTGAGTTCGTACGTTCGGCGTCCTCGACGATCGAGGCGCCGGTTGTACGCAAGTTGACTGACGCACTGCAGGGTCCCGGTGGCAGCGCCGCCGGCAAGTCCGCTGCAAAGCCTGGCGCGCCCCGCAAGGCCGCCCCTGTGAAGCCCGCAGCGCCCTCCCCGGCCGCTGCGGAACGTCCCGCTGCCCCGAAGCCCGGCGTACCGGCTGCCAAGCCGGCCGCTGCCGAGGCCCCGAGCAGCACCCCCGCTGCGGCCGCCGCGCCGTCGGCGGGCCCGCGTCCGGGCCCCAAGCCCGCACCCGCGAAGCCCGCCCCGGTCACCCCGGTGCCCGCGGCCGAGTTCTCGGCCCCGGCCCCCGCGCAGCCGGCCGCACCGCAGCAGCAGGCCCCGCGTCCCGCGGGTGCGACGCCGGGTCCCCGCCCCGCCCGTCCGGCTCCGGCCGGCGGTCAGCGTGACGGTGGCCGCGATGGTGGTCAGCGTGACGGCGGCCGTGGCGGCGAGCGCGACGGTGCCCGTGGCGGCGACCGTCCGGCACGTCCCGCAGGCCAGGGCGCCCCGCGTCCCGGCGCACGTCCGGCGGGTCCCCGTCCGGGCAACAACCCGTTCACCTCCGGTGGTTCGACGGGCATGGCCCGTCCGCAGTCGCCCCGTCCCGGCGGCGCCCCGCGTCCCGGTGGCGGCTCGGAGCGCCCCGGCGCCCCGCGTCCGCAGGGCGGCCCCGGTGGCGCCCCGCGTCCCCAGGGTCAGGGCGGCGCACGTCCGTCTCCGGGCGGCATGCCGCGCCCGCAGGCTCCTCGTCCCGGCGGCGCCCCCGGCGCCGGCGGTAACCGTCCCAACCCGGGCATGATGCCGCAGCGTCCCGCTGCCGGCCCGCGTCCCGGTGGTGGCCCCGGCGGTGGCCGCGGTCCTGGTGGCGGCGGCGGTCGTCCCGGCGGCGGTGGCGGCGCAGGCCGTCCCGGTGGCGGCGGCTTCGCAGGCCGTCCGGCCGGTCCCGGTGGTGGTGGCGGCGGCGGTTTCGCCGGCCGTCCCGGTGGCGGCGGTGGCGCTCCCGGTCGTCCGGGTGGCGGCGGCTTCGGCGGTCGTCCCGGCTTCGGCGGGCGTCCCGGTGGCCCCGGTGCCCGTGGTGGCACGCAGGGTGCCTTCGGCCGTCCCGGCGGTCCCGCGCGTCGTGGTCGCAAGTCGAAGCGGCAGAGGCGCCAGGAGTACGAGTCGATGCAGGCCCCGTCGGTGGGCGGCGTCATGCTGCCCCGCGGCAACGGGCAGGCTGTCCGGCTGTCTCGCGGTGCTTCGCTCACGGACTTCGCGGAGAAGATCAACGCGAACCCGGCGTCGCTCGTCGGCGTGATGATGAACCTCGGCGAGATGGTCACTGCCACGCAGTCCGTCCCGGACGAGACGCTGAAGATGCTCGCGGACGAGATGAACTTCGTCCTGGAGATCGTCAGCCCCGAGGAGGAGGACCGCGAGCTGCTCGAGTCCTTCGACATCGAGTTCGGCGAGGACGAGGGCGGCGAAGAGGCCCTGGTCTCCCGTCCGCCGGTCGTGACCGTCATGGGTCACGTCGACCACGGTAAGACCCGACTGCTGGACGCGATCCGCAAGACGAACGTCGTCGCGGGCGAGGCCGGTGGCATCACCCAGCACATCGGTGCCTACCAGGTCGGCGCCGAGGTCAACGGCGAGGACCGCCGCATCACCTTCATCGACACCCCGGGTCACGAGGCGTTCACCGCCATGCGTGCACGTGGTGCGAAGTCCACCGACATCGCGATCCTCGTGGTGGCGGCGAACGACGGTGTGATGCCCCAGACGATCGAGGCGCTGAACCACGCGAAGGCGGCCGAGGTGCCGATCGTGGTCGCGGTCAACAAGATCGACGTCGAGGGTGCCGACCCGGTCAAGGTGCGCGGTCAGCTCACCGAGTTCGGTCTGGTGGCCGAGGAGTACGGCGGCGACACGATGTTCGTCGACATCTCCGCCAAGCAGGGCCTCAACATCGAGGCTCTTCTGGAGGCCGTCGTCCTCACCGCCGACGCCTCGCTCGACCTGCGGGCCAACCCGGAGCAGGACGCGCAGGGTATTGCGATCGAGTCCCACCTCGACCGAGGCCGAGGTGCCGTCTCGACCGTCCTGGTCCAGCGCGGAACGCTGCGCATCGGCGACACCGTGGTGGTCGGCGACGCGTACGGCCGTGTCCGGGCGATGCTCGACGACAACGGTCAGAACGTCCAGGAAGCGGGTCCCTCGACCCCCGTCCTGGTCCTGGGTCTCACCAACGTCCCGGGTGCCGGCGACAACCTCCTGGTGGTCGACGAGGACCGTACGGCCCGTCAGATCGCCGAGAAGCGTGCCGCTCGTGAGCGCAACGCCAACTTCGCCCGCAAGGGTGTCCGGTTCTCCCTGGAGAACCTGGACGAGGCGCTCAAGGCCGGTCTGGTCCAGGAGCTCAACCTCATCATCAAGGGCGACGCGTCCGGTTCGGTGGAGGCTCTCGAGTCCTCGCTGCTCCAGCTCGACGTCGGTGAAGAGGTCGACATCCGGATCCTGCACCGCGGTGTGGGTGCGGTCACCGAGTCGGACATCAACCTGGCGACCGGCTCCGACGCCATCGTGATCGGCTTCAACGTGCGCGCCGCAGGGCGTGCCGAGCAGATGGCCGACCGCGAGGGTGTGGACGTCCGGTACTACTCGGTCATCTACCAGGCGATCGAAGAGATCGAAGCGGCCCTCAAGGGCATGCTCAAGCCGGAGTACGAAGAGGTCGAGCTCGGTACGGCGGAGATCCGCGAGATCTTCCGCTCGTCCAAGCTGGGCAACATCGCCGGTGTGCTGGTCCGGTCCGGCGAGGTCAAGCGCAACACCAAGGCGCGCCTGCTCCGCGACGGCAAGGTCATCGCGGAGAGCCTCAACATCTCCGGGCTGCGCCGCTTCAAGGACGACGTCACCGAGATCCGCGAAGGCTTCGAGGGCGGTATCAACCTCGGAAACTTCAACGACATCAAGATCGACGACGTCATCGCGACGTACGAGATGCGCGAGAAGCCGCGAGGCTGACCCGTACCTCAACAGTCGGGGCCGGTCGACGGGTCGTATTTCCGTCGATCGGCCCCGGCCGTTCCGTGTACGGTTCTTGTGTCCCTGCCAAACACTGGCGGGGCACGAACCCGAACCGGCGGGACATCCGGACATACATGTATGTGGGGACACTGTCCTTCGATCTGCTTCTCGGCGACGTACGGTCGCTGAAGGAGAAGCGCTCCGTGGTCCGTCCGATCGTCGCCGAGCTCCAGCGCAAATACGCGGTGAGCGTGGCGGAGACGGGCGGCCAGGACCTCCATCGCAGGGCCGAGATCGGCCTCGCCGTGGTCTCCGGGGACACCGGGCACCTCACGGACGTACTGGACCGGTGCGAGCGGCTGATCGCCGGCCGGCCGGAAGTGGAGCTGCTGTCCGTACGGCGGCGGCTGCACAGCGACGAAGACGATTGAGCAGGACCGGCCGGGAACCGGAGGGCGGGCGACGCCGCCCCCGGTTCCCGGCCGGGTCCAAAGCGAGAAGGAGACGGACCAGTGGCCGACAACGCGCGGGCTAAGAAGCTGGCGGACCTCATCCAGGAGGTGGTCGCCGAGAAACTGCAGCGCGGAATCAAGGACCCGCGCCTGGGTACGCACGTGACCATCACGGACACCCGCGTCACCGGCGACCTGCGGGAGGCCACGGTCTTCTACACGGTCTACGGCGACGACGAGGACCGGGCGAGCGCGGCAGCCGGTCTGGAGAGCGCGAAGGGCATCCTGCGTTCGGCGGTCGGTGCGGCGGCGGGAACGAAGTTCACCCCCACGCTCGCCTTCATGGCGGACGCGCTCCCCGAGAACGCCAAGGCGATCGAGGACCTCCTCGACCGGGCACGGGCCTCGGACGCCAAGGTGCGCGAGGCGTCCTCGGGCGCCGCGTACGCGGGCGACGCCGACCCGTACCGCAAGCCGGAGGACGAGACCGACGAGGACACCGCCTCCGAATGACAGCGCAGAACAACAGGACGCCGGACGGCCTTGTCATCGTCGACAAGCCGTCCGGCTTCACTTCGCACGACGTCGTCGCCAAGATGCGCGGCATCGCCAGGACCCGCCGCGTCGGCCACGCCGGCACGCTGGACCCGATGGCGACGGGCGTGCTCGTGCTCGGCGTCGAGAAGGCCACCAAGCTCCTCGGCCATCTCGCGCTGACCGAGAAGGAGTACCTCGGTACGATCCGGCTCGGCCAGGACACCGTCACCGACGACGCGGAGGGCGAGATCACCTCGTCCACCGACGCCTCCGGAGTGACCCGCGAGGGGATCGACGCCGGGGTCGCCGCGCTGACCGGTGCCATCATGCAGGTGCCGTCCAAGGTCAGCGCCATCAAGATCGACGGCAAGCGGTCCTACGCGCGGGTGCGCGGCGGCGAGGAGTTCGAGATCCCGGCCAGGCCGGTGACCATCTCGTCCTTCAACGTCTACGACGTCCGCGAGGCCGTCGCCGAGGACGGCACCCCGGTGGTCGACCTGGTCGTCTCGGTGGTCTGTTCCTCCGGCACCTACATCCGGGCCATCGCCCGCGACCTCGGCGCCGGACTCGGCGTGGGCGGGCACCTCACCGCGCTGCGGCGCACCCGCGTCGGCCCGTACGGTCTCGACGGGGCGAGGACCCTGGACCAGCACCAGGAGGAGCTGACCGTGATGCCGGTGGCCGAGGCCGCCGCCTCGGCGTTCCCGCGCTGGGACGTCGACGAGAATCGGGCCAGGCTGCTGCTGAACGGGATGCGGATCGACATGCCCGCCTACCCGCCGGGGCCGGTCGCGGTCTTCGGGCCCGACGGGCGGTTCCTGGTGCTCGTCGAGGAGCAGAAGGGCAAGGCCAAGAGCCTCGCCGTCTTCGGCTGAACGTTTCCGGCTGAACGTCTTCGGCGTCCGCGCTGTGGAGCGGGCAGGGCCCGACGCCCGCTCCACAGGTACCCATCGCCTCCTGTCCGCCGAACGCTCCTGATTCACCCCATTGAGCAGGCGCTCGGAGTGAATCAAGGGTGCGAACGGGGGCGCTTTTACTCCAACGGCCTCTTGTCGATCACGGCGGACCTAACGTCGGATCATGGGATGCGGGGACCGGGCGACGCTGGTACGACTGTGCGATCCGGCCGGCCGGCCGAGGGGGACCGGGTTCGTCGCTGACGACCGGGGCAC
The DNA here is from genome assembly GCF_043200175.1 of Streptomyces sp. NPDC048462. NCBI lineage: Bacteria > Bacillati > Actinomycetota > Actinomycetes > Kitasatosporales > Streptomycetaceae > Streptomyces > Streptomyces sp. NPDC048462. The sequence continues at coordinate 26,530 of NZ_JBICXG010000045.1, read as the reverse complement.
GGTCGTGACGAGTCACGAGGCGGTCGACGGGGTCGGCCACCTCGTCCTGCACGGTACGGACGGGCGCAGCTGCCGCGTCGACGCCGATGACATCACCGCCCTGCCCGAGCTGGATCTCGCGCTGCTGTCCACCGGCGGACCGGAAGCGCTGGGCGCGCAGCCGCTGCCGATCGTGGGGCGGGAGCGGATCGAGGCCGGCACCTACGTGACGATCGCCGCGCACGGCTGGCGCGAGGCCCGTGTCCTGGGCCCGGTCCCGGTGACGTACACGGCCGGCGGCGCCGCCCACCGGATCGGCCGGGCGCTGGAGCTGGCCCTCGGCACGGACGGCAGCGACGCGCTCCGGCTCGGCGGCGCGGCTGTGGGCGGGCCGGTCCTCGACCCGGACACCGGCGCGGTCATCGCGGTGCTCGGCACCTCCCTGCGGGCCGGACACGCCGCCGCCGGATGCGCGGTGCCGCTGGCCGGGGCGGGCGACGGGGGGCCCCTGGGCGAGCTGCTGCGGCGCAACGCCATGAGCGTCCCCGGCTACGGCCGCGACCTGAACCTGGCCGGAGCCCTCCAGCTCACCGCCATGTCCGTCGGCTCGGCCGGCGGCCACGGCGTCCGGCCCGATCCGGTGGAACGGCCCGAGGCCACCGCGGAGTTCAGCGCGTTCGCCGCCGGACCGGCGGCGGCCGGGCGGGCGGGCGCGGTCGTTCTCGGCCTCGTGGGGGAGCCGGGCACCGGCCGCACCACCGAGCTCGCCGCGCTCGCCGCCCGTCGGGTCCGGGGCCAGGTGCCCGCGCTCACCCTGTGGCTGCGCGGCGCCGACCTGCTGGCCGACGACACCTGCGTGGCCGACGCGATCGCCCGCACGCTGGGGCAGGCCGGCCGCATCGTCACCGCCGCCGGAGCCCTCGGCGACATGGCCGCCGCCACCGCGGAACGGGTGGCCCGGCTGGCGGCGGACTCCGGCAGCCCGCTGCTCGTCCTGCTGGACGGTCCCGAGGAGATGCCGCCCGTCCTGGCGCACCGGCTGGCCCGGTGGAGCACGGGCACGGTCGACTGGCTCCGGGAGAACGGCGCGCGGCTCGTCGTCGCCTGCCGCCCCGAGCACTGGGAGACCGCGGGCGCACTCTGCCCGCCGGACGCACTGCACCGCCCGGCCAGGCCCGCCCGGCGGCTGCCGTCCGCCCTGCGCGTCGACGACCTCACCGTCGGGCAGGCCGAGCTGGCCCGGCAGCGGTACGGTCTCCCGCCCGACGCGCTCGCCGCCGGCCACGACCGGCACCCGCTCACCCTGCGGCTGCTGGCGGAGGTGCGCGAGGCACTGCCGCCGGACACACCGGGGCGGCCGGACACCGAGGAGGTCTTCGGCGCCCGCCTGGACCTGATGTGCCTGCGCATCGCGGTCCGGATCGCCGCCGAGTGCCGGCCGGCCCCGCGGGGCAGCGCGGTGCGGCGGCTGGCGGCGCAGGTGGCGGGCCAGGTCCACGAGGCGGCCCGGCGCTGCCTCGGGCCGGGGCAGGGGGAGCTGGACCGGACCGGGTTCGAGCAGGTCTTCCCGTGGCGCACCGGCTGGGCGTCGGCCGTGCTCACCGAGGGCCTGCTGGTCCCGGCGGGAGCCGGCTACCGCTTCGCGCACGAGGAGCTGGGGGACTGGGTCCAGGGCGCGCATCTGGACCTGGACGCGGCGCTGCGGGCGCTGGTGCACCGCTGGCACGCACCCGGTGCCCCGGCGGCGGAGAGCGCCGGGCGGGTTCCGCACCCCCGCCGCCCGGACACGGCCGAAGGCCCCGGCGCCGCCCCCGCGGACCCGGCCGGGGGAGCCGAGGACGCCGAGCCGCGCACCCTCCCGGTGCCGCGCCACCGGATCGGCCCGGTGATCCAGGCCCTCCTGGTCCTGGGCCGCCGCCAAGGCCCCGCCGCGCTGGCCCACCGGCTGGCCGACCTGATCGAGGCGCTGGACCGGCTGCCGGCCGGAGGGGAGGGGACGCCGGCGAGTACCGGCGGACCGGGCCCGTCACCGGATGCCCCGGGCGCGTCCGGGGCCGGGGCCGCCACCTCGGCGCGGCAGGACGACGATCCCGCCGAGCCGCCCTCCGCCGAGGCCCCGTCCGCCGGGCCGCCCTCCGCCGATGGCTGTCCGCCCCCCGACGCCCGCTGGTGGGCCGCGCATCTCCTCGCCGAGACGCTCCTGCGGGTGCCCGACGCCCGACCGCACCTCGGCGTGCTCCGGCTGCTCACCGGGCGCATCGTCCGCAGTTCCGCCGAGGCGGGCGGGGCCGGTCCGCAGGGGGTGTACGCGGAGTTCGGGCCGTGGTTCTGGCGGCGGCTGCGGCTGCCCGAGGCGGACCGGATGGACCTGTTCCGTCGGCTCGTCCCCGCCGACGGACCGCCACGCGGCGAGGACGACGCCGACGGCGGGCGCTTCCTGGACGCGGTGGCACGCCGGCTCGCCGCCCATCCGCGTGCCCTCCAGCCGCTCCTGTGCACCTGGTTCACCGACGAACAGCCCATCGCGGCCGCCCGGGGAGCCGCCCCGCGCCCCACCGTCGCGGCGGCCGCGCAGTACCTCCTCTACGCCCGCCGCGACCTCGCCGTGGACGACCTGGCCGACGCGCTGGTCTCCACCGACCACCCCCGGGCCGTCGAGCTGCTCGCGGCCCTGGCCGAGGACGATCCCGCCGCACTCTGCCGGGCCGTCGAGCGCTGGTCCCGCGACGACGAACGCCGCGCCCGGCGGATCGCGGCCGCCTCCTACGGGGCGGTCGTCGCACCGAACCTCACCCGAGAGGCCGACCGCGAGCTGTTGCGCCGCTCCGCCCTCGCCCTGCTGGCCCGCCCCGGCGACACCGACCTGCACGGGCCGGCGCTGACCCGGCTGGTGGCCGACCCGCAGACCAGGGAGCGCTGCCTGCCGCAGGCCCTGCGCACCTTCGCCGCGGGCGGCCCCCGGCTGTCCCCGGCCGCGCTCGCGGTCGCCCTGCCCACCCACCCCGGCCAGGTGCTGGCCGCGTACCGCGAGCGCCTCCGGCGATCCGGCGACAGCGCGGGCGAGGTGCTGCGCGCCCTCGCCGGGATCGACGCCCCCGCGCTCGCCCTGCACGCCGCCGGGCTCGTACGGGCCTACGTCGACAGCCACCCCGAGGACACCGTCCACACCGCCGCCTACCTCGACCGCAGGCTGGAGCACGGGCCCGCCGCCCGCGCCCTGCTGCTGCCCCTGCTGACCGGGCTGCTCCGGGACCGGCCGGCGGCAGCGCCGGTGCGCGGTTCGCTCGCCGGGGTGCTGGCCTCGCCCGGCAGCCCGGCCTCGCAGCCGCTGCGGGACGAGCTGCTGGAAGTGCTGCTGGAGTTCGAACAGGGCGGTGCGCACCGGGACCCGGTCGTGCTCGACGCGCTGCTGCGGGCCGCCGCGACCGGCAGCGCCCGGCGCGGCCGGGCCCGCACCAGGGCCCTGGTCCACCGCACCGGGATGCTGCTCGTCCGGACCCCCGAGGGCGCCGCACGGTTCGACCGGCGACTGGTCGAACTCGCCCGTGAGGTGGCCGGATTCGCCGCCATGGTTACCGGGTGGCTGGCGGACGCCCCGCAGGAGTGGGCGGTGGTCGTCGGTCCCGGCGCGTGGCGGACCGTGGAGGCACTCGGGGCCCCGATGCCCATGCCGATGCAGGCCGCAGAGCGTGAGCATGGCAGTCTTAGACCTGCGTAAGAGACAAACCCACGTACACAGGTTCGGGCGAGGAGCGGTCAGAGTGCAGCGCTGGCGTGGCTTGGAGGACATCCCCCAGGACTGGGGACGCAGCGTCGTCACCATCGGCTCCTACGACGGGGTGCACCGCGGACACCAGCTGATCATCGGCCGAGCCGTCGAGCGGGCCCGTGAACTGGGGGTGCCGTCGGTCGTGGTGACGTTCGACCCGCACCCCAGCGAGGTCGTGCGGCCCGGCAGCCACCCGCCGCTGCTCGCCCCCCACCACCGGCGCGCCGAACTGATGGCGGAGCTCGGCGTGGACGCGCTGCTGATCCTGCCGTTCACCACCGACTTCTCGAAGCTCGCACCGGCCGACTTCATCGTGAAGGTGCTCGTCGACAAGCTCCACGCGCAGCTGGTCATCGAGGGCCCCAACTTCCGCTTCGGCCACAAGGCGGCGGGGAACGTGCGGCTGCTCACCGAGTTCGGCGGCACGTACGACTACCAGGTCGAGGTCATCGACCTGCGGGTGCGCGGCGAGGCAGGCGGCGGCGAGCCGTTCTCCTCCACCCTCACCCGGCGCCTGGTCGCCGAGGGCGACATGACCGGCGCCGCCGAGATCCTGGGCCGCCCGCACCGCGTCGAGGGCGTGGTCGTCCGCGGTGCCCAGCGCGGCCGCGAACTCGGCTTCCCCACCGCGAACGTGGAGACCCTGCCGCACACCGCGATCCCCGCCGACGGGGTGTACGCGGGCTGGCTGAACGTGAACGGCGAGGCGATGCCCGCCGCGATCTCGGTCGGCACCAACCCGCAGTTCGACGCCACCGAGCGGACGGTGGAGGCGTACGCGATCGACCGCGTCGGCCTCGACCTGTACGGGCTGCACGTCGCCGTGGACTTCCTCGCCTACGTGCGGGGGATGCTGAAGTTCGACTCGATCGACGAGCTGCTCGTGGCGATGGCCGCCGATGTGAAGCGGTGCAGCGAGCTGATCGCCGCCTACGACCGGGACTGAGCCACCGGGCCGGGGCGCCGGGGCTCGCCTAGGGTGGGCCGCGTCCCGGCCGGGTGAGCCGGGCCCGAGGAGGTCGCTACCGTGCGTGAACTGCTCTCCGAGCTCCGTGCCTGGCACGAGGCCGGCACCCCGTTCGCCCTGGCCACGGTTGTCTCCGTCCGAGGCAGCGCCCCGCGCGCCCCGGGCGCCGCGATGGCGGTGACCGCCGACGGAGCGGTGGCGGGAAGCGTGTCCGGCGGCTGTGTCGAGGGCGCGGTGTACGAGCTGGCCGGCGAGGTGCTCGCCTCGGGCACCCCGCAACTCCAGTCGTACGGGATCAGCGACGACGAGGCGTTCGGCGTCGGACTGACCTGCGGCGGCACGATCGACGTCCTGGTCGCGCCCTTCGCCGCCGAGGCCGACCGCGCATGGCTCCGGGGTGTCACGGACTCGATCGCGGACGGCGAACCCGTCGCCGTGGCCACCGTCCTGCCGGGCTCCGCCGCTGCCGGGGCCCGGCTGGTGGTCAGGGCCGGCGGCGCACAGGGCTCGCTCGGCAACGAGGGGCTCGACGCGGCGGTCACCGACGACGCCCGGGGCCTGCTCGCCCAGGGGGCCACCGGCCTTCAGTGGTACGGGGTGCGCGGGGAGCGCCGGATGCAGGACGTGTCCGTGTTCGTCCAGACGTACGCGCCACCGCCCCGGATGCTCGTCTTCGGCGCGATCGACCACGCGGCCGCGACGGCGCGCATCGGCTCCTTCCTCGGGTACCGGGTCACCGTGTGCGACGCCCGTCCGGCCTTCGCTACCCGCGAGCGGTTCCCCACCGCGGACGAGGTCGTCTGCGCCTGGCCGCACACCTACCTGTCGGACACCGAGATCGACGGGCGCACGGTGGTCTGCGTCCTGACGCACGATCCGAAGTTCGATGTCCCGCTGCTGGTCGCGGCCTTGCGCACGCCGGCCGCGTACATCGGTGTGATGGGGAGCAGGCGCACCCATCTCGACCGGCTCGCCCGGCTGCGCGAAGAAGGGGTGCGGGAATCCGACCTGGTCCGGCTCGCCTCACCCGTCGGGCTCGACCTCGGCGCCCGTACGCCGGAGGAGACGGCGGTCTCGATCGCCGCGGAGATCATCCAGCACCGCTGGGGCGGCACGGGGCGGCCGCTCGGCGAACTGTCCGGCGCGATCCACCACTGAACAGCGGCGGGCGGGCCCGCTGTCCCGGACCCGCCCGCCACCGCACGTCACGCCTACGACGACGGCGCCGCCACCACCGCGTTCGCCCAGTGGCACGCCACCTGCGTCTCGCCGCCGCCCGCGAGCACCGGCAGATCCTTCGTACGGCAGGCGTCCGCGACCCCCGCCCGCTCCGCCTCACCGGAGGCCAGCACCTGGCAGCGGACATGGAAGCGGCAGCCGGACGGGACCTTGGACGGGTCCGGCGGCTCGCCGGTCAGCACCACCGGGTCGCCCTCCGCCTCCGGCAGCACCGACAGCAGCGCCTGGGTGTACGGATGCCGGGGAGCCGTCAGGATCTGCTCGACGTCACCGGTCTCCACGATCCGGCCGAGGTACATCACGGCCACCCGGTCCGCGATGTTCCACGCCAGTCCGAGGTCGTGCGTGACCACGAGGGCGGACAGGCCCAGCTCGTCCCGCAGCCGCAGCAGCAGCGCCAGGATCTCGCCGCGCACCGAGGCGTCCAGCGAGGCCACCGGCTCGTCGGCCACGATGAGTTCCGGTTCCAGGACCAGGGCCCCCGCGATCACGACGCGCTGGCGCTGGCCGCCCGACAGCTCGTGCGGGTAGCGCAGGAAGAACCGCTCCGGCGGCCGGAGCCCGGCCCGGGACAGGGCGCTGGTCACCGCCTCCCGCTCGTCGCCGCCGTACCGGTGGATCCGCAGCCCCTCGGCCACCGCGTCGTACACCGTATGGCGCGGGTTCAGCGAGCCACTCGGGTCCTGGAGCACCAGCTGGACCCGCTTGCGGTACGCCTTGAGCGCGCGGCTCCCGTAGCCGAGCGGCTTGCCGCCGAACGTGATCTGCCCGGAGGTCGGCGGGACCAGGCCCAGCAGCGAACGCGCCAGGGTCGTCTTGCCGCAGCCGGACTCCCCGACCAGGGCGACGATCTCGCCCGGCCTGATGTCCAGGTCGACGCCGTCGACGGCCCGCGCCGGCTCGGCGCCGTGCCTGCCGGGGAAGGCGACCCGCAGCGCCTGGGCGCTGAGCAGGTCCGTCGTGGTGGTCATGTGGTGCTCCTTGCTTCCTCGGCGCCCGGCAGGACCGGCGCTGCGGCCCCCTGCGGACCCACCAGCACACAGGCGGCCTGCCGTCCGGGCCCGGCGTCCCGCAGCTCCTGGTCCAGCGTGGTGCAGGAGTCCAGGGCCACCGGGCAGCGCGGGTGGAACGTGCAGCCGGCCGGCAGCGCCGACGGGTCGGGCGGATCGCCCGGCAGCCCCCGGGGAGCGAACCGGGAGGCCGGGTCCCCGATGCGCGGGAAGGCGCCGGACAGGGCCTTGCTGTACGGGTGTGTGGCGTTCTCGTAGACCTCGGAGGCGGGCCCCTGCTCGACGACGCGTCCCGCGTACATCACCGCGAGCCGGTCGCAGGTGTCCGAGAGCACCGCCAGGTCATGGCTGATCATGATCAGCCCGAGGTCCTGCTCGGAGACCAGCTGTTCGATCAGGCGCAGGATCTGCGCCTGGATCATCACGTCGAGGGCCGTCGTCGGCTCGTCGGCGATGATCAGCCCGGGGTCGCAGGCGAGCGCCATCGCGATCATCACGCGCTGGCGCTGCCCGCCGGACAGCTCGTGCGGATAGGCGTCGACCCGGGCGGCGGGCAGTCCCACCTGCTCCAGCAGTTCGCCGGCCCGTTTGCGGGCGGCGGTCTGGGAGGCCTTGCTGTGCAGCACGATCGGCTCGGCGATCTGGTCCCCGATGCGGTGCACCGCGTTGAGCGAGTGCATGGCGCCCTGGAAGACGATCGAGGCACCGGCCCAGCGCACGGCCCGGACCCGGCCCCACTTCATGGTGAGGACGTCCTCGCCGTTCAGCAGGATCTCGCCGGTGACCTTCGTGCCCGCAGGGAGCAGCCGCAGCAGCGCGAGCGCCAGCGTCGACTTCCCGCACCCCGACTCCCCGGCGATGCCGAGCTTCTGGCCCGCGGCCACCTCCAGGTTCACCCCTCGGACGGCCTGGGCCCCGCCGGCGTACGTCACCTTCAGGTCGCGGACCTGGAGAAGAGGCGTCTTGACGATGCTCGTCGTGCTCAACGGGCCACCCCCAGCTTGGGATTGAGGACGGTCTCGATGGCGCGGCCGCACAGCGTGAACGCCAGTGCCACCAGGGCGATGGCGATACCGGGCGGTGCCAGGTACCACCAGTCGCCCGAGCTGACGGCGCCGGCCTCGCGGGCGTCCTGGAGCATGCCGCCCCAGGAGGTGATGGTCGGGTCGCCGAGGCCGAGGAAGGCCAGGGTGGCCTCGGTCAGGATCGCGCTGGAGATCACCAGCGTGGTCTGGGCGAGGACCAGCGGCATCACGTTCGGCAGCACGTGCCGGGTCATGATGTGGCCGTGTCCGCCGCCCAGCGCGCGGGCCCGCTCGATGTAGGGGCGGGATTCCACGGCGAGCGTCTGCGCCCGCACCAGCCGGGCCGTCGTCGGCCAGGTGGTGACGCCGATCGCGATGATGACCGTCCAGATCGAGCGGTCCATCACGGTGGCCAGCGCGATCGCGAGGACCAGGGTCGGCATGACCAGGAACCAGTCGGTGACCCGCATCAGGACCGTCGAGTACCAGCCGCGGAAGTGGCCCGCGAGGATGCCGACGACCGTACCGATGGCGACGCACAGGAAGGCGGCGAGCAGCCCCACGGTCAGCGAGACACGCGCGCCCCACACCAGCAGGGCGAGCACACTGCGGCCGAACTGGTCGGTGCCGAGCGGGAACTCGCCGCTCGGGGACTCCAGCGCCCCGCCGGGGGCGGCGGTGACGCTCTGCGAGTCGTCGCCGACCAGCACCGGCGCGAACAGGGCGATCAGCCCGATCAGGATCAGCCCGGCCAGCCCCCACAGGCCACTCGGGTGCCTGCGGTACTCGCGCCAGAAGCGGGCCATGGAGCGGCGCTTGCGGGCCCGTGCCAGTGCGCGCGGGCTCTTGGACACCCCGGTCCCCGGCCCCTCGGGCGCGGGCTTCCCGGCTTCGGGGGTCGCGGCGGGCATGGAATCGGCAGTCATCGGCCCACCCGGGGATCGAGCAGCGGATACAGCACATCGGCCAGGGTGTTCGCCAGGATCACCGCGGTGGCGAAGACGAAGAACAGCCCTTGGACGAGTGGCAGGTCAGGGACGCTGAGCCCCTGGTAGAAGAGGCCGCCGAGACCCGGCCAGGAGAACACCGTCTCGACCAGGATCTGTCCGGCGACCACATGGCCCAGGTTGACGAACATCAGCGTGAAGGTCGGCAGCATCGCGTTGGGCACGGCGTGCTTGCGGCGTACCGCGTCGTCGCGCAGCCCCTTCGCGCGGGCCGTCGTCAGGTAGTCGCTGCCCATCTCGTCGAGCAGCGAGGAGCGCATCACCAGCAGCGTCTGCGCGTAGCCGACGGCGACCAGGGTGATCACCGGAAGCACCATGTGGTGCGCGACGTCCAGGACGTACGCGAGGCCCGTCTCGTCGCCCGACTCCAGACCGCCGGTCGGGAACATGCCCGGGATCGGTCCGACACCCACCGCGAAGACGATGATCAGGAGGAGGCCGAGCCAGAACGACGGCACCGAGTAGAGCGTGAGCGCCAGCGCGGTGTTGAACCGGTCGCTGGTGGAGCCGTTGCGCCAGGCGGTACGGGTGCCCAGCCAGATGCCGAGCGCGCTGTAGAGGACGTACGCCGTGCCGGTGAGCAGCAGCGTCGCCGGAAGCGCCTCGACGATCTTGTCCATCACCGGGGCGTGGAACTGGTACGAGGTGCCGAAGTCACCGGTGAGCGCGTCGCCGACGTAGCTGGTGAACTGCTGCCACATCGGCTGGTCGAGGCCGAACTGACGGCGCAGTGACTCGAGCTGCTCGGCCGAGACCCGGCGGCCGCCCGTCATCTGCTTCACCGGGTCGCTGGGGATGAGCCGGAAGAGGAAGAAGCTGGTGACCAGAACGGCGAACAGCGAGACGGCCGCGCCGAGGATCTTGGCGGCCACGTACCTGAGGTAGGCCTTGGTGTCGCGCGCCCGTGGAGCGCGGGCGGCCGACGGACCGGCCGGGGCCGGACCGTCGGTATCCGCATCCGCCTGTTTCACGAGCGCCGGAGTGCTGTCAGCTGTCATGAGGGAACTCTCGTTACTCGTGCTGCACTTAGAGAGAGGGGCCGGCGGGGCCGCGGTGGTCCGGGGCCCCGCCGCCGCTCGCTCTCATCCGGTCCGCGGAAACTGCCCGCGGTCCATGGAACTACTCGCGGTCCTCCGCGGTGGTGCGACGCCGCCTCATGAGGAGGAATCCGCCACCCGCCAGGACCACGACGACGACCACGATGCCGATGACGATCCCGGTGGAACCCGAGCCGCTGTCGCTGTCCGTGCCGTCGCCGCTGCCCGCCGGTACGGCCGACCACCAGCTCCAGTACCCGTCCTGGCCGTAGATGTTGCCGGCCGCCTCGGGCATGGTGGAGATCGACTTGATCTGGTCGGTGCGGTAGGCCTCGACCGCGTTCGGGTACGCGATGACGTTCATGTACCCGGAGTCGTAGAGCCAGGACTGCATCTGCTTGACGATGTCCGCCCGCTTGGCGGGGTCGTACTCGGCGAGCTGCTTCTTGTACAGCTCGTCGTACGTCTTGTCGCAGATGAAGTTGTCCGTGGCCGCGCTCGCCTTTGCCTTGACCGGCAGGGCGGCGCAGGTGTGGATGCCGAGGACGAAGTCCGGGTCGGGGTTGACGGACCAGCCGTCGAAGGCGAGGTCGTACTCACCGGCGTACCAGGGCACCGAGACGTCGTCGAGGCAGTCGACCTTGAGGCCGATGCCGAGCTTGCCCCACCACTCCTTGAGGTACTTGCCGATCGCCTTGTCGTTCGGGTCCGTGGCATGGCACAGGATGCGCAGGTCGAGCGGCTTGCCGTCCTTGCCGACGCGCTGGTCGCCCTTGAGCTTGTAGCCCGCCTGGTCGAGCAGCTTGGCGGCCTTGGCCGGGTCGTAGCCCAGCTTCTGACTCGCCGACGGCTCCCACTTGTACGCGGGGAAGCGCGGCGGGATGTAGCCCGCGCCGTTGACGGCATGGCCCTGGAAGACCTTGTCGATGAGGGTGTCGCGGTCGATCGACAGGAACAGCGCCTGGCGGACCTTCTGGTCGAGCAGCGCCTTGTTGCCGTTGCCGAACTTCTTGCCGTCCTTGGTCTGCGCGCCGGGGTTGGTGGCCAGCGCGAAGAACCGGCGGCCCGGACCCTCGTTCACCTTGATGCTCTTCTCGCCCTTGAGCGAGGCGGCCTGAGCGGGCGTCAGCGCGGGCGAACCGGCGACGAAGGAGACCTCGCCCTTGCGGAGGGCGGCGACCGCGGCGTCCTGGTCCTTGTAGGTCTTGAAGACCACCTCGTCGAACTTGGGCGAGCCGCGCCAGAAGTCCTTGTTGGCCTTGAGCTTCACATACTGGTCGACCTTGTAGTCGGTCAGGATGAAGGGCCCGTTGCCCACGATCGGGAACTTCGTGTCGTTGTTGAACTTCGAGAAGTCCCCGACCTTCTCCCAGACGTGCTTGGGGACGATCGGCACATCGAGCGCGGCCATCGTGGCCTGCGGCTCCTTCAGCTCGATGACGAGCTTCGTGGGACTCGGAGCCGTCACCTTCTTGAAGTTGGTGACGAAGCTGCCGTTGGACTGGGCGGCGGCCTCGTCGGTCATGATCTTGTTGAAGGTCCAGGCCGCGTCCTCGGCGGTGGCCTGCTGACCGTCGGACCACTTGGAGTTGGACCGAATGGTGTACGTCCACGTCAGCTTGTCCGCGGACGGCTCCCACTTGGTGGCGAGGCCCGGGATCGCGTGGTTGTCCTTGACGTCATAGTTCGTCAGGAAGTCGTACATGAGCCGGGAGACGCTGGTGCTCAGCAGCTTCTGGGCGAGGAACGGACTCAGTGAGTCGACGCTCTGCGCCACCGCGACGGTCAGTGTCGATTTGCCGCTGTCGGCGGCCTGTGCCTGCTGGGGCGAGGCGGCGCCGAGCGGTACCCCCGGCACGACGGACGCGGCGGCGAGCCCGAGGGCGGCGGCGCCGGAGGCCAGGAGGATACGCAGACGTGAGCGTGGCTGGGCGGCGTGTGGTGGAACTCTTTCGACCATGGTCAGGGACCTCGCGTCATGACTCGCACGGAGAAGGCGGGTTGATCTGTGGATCGCCAACTGGTGAAGCGAAGGTTTATCAGCGGTGGTCGAGCCGCGTCAACGGTCATCGAAACGGCGTGTGGGCTGCGGGAATGCGCAGAGGGCCCGCATCGTGGAGACGATGCGGACCCTCATTGGTTTAGACCTCTGACGCCTTACTGTTGAGGCGCTGGCGGCGGCTGCTGCTGCCATCCCGCAGGCGGCACGGGACCCTGCAGTCCGGGGTGGGCGGGCTGTCCCGGTTGCCCCGGCTGACCGGGCTGAACGGCCTGTCCGCCGTACTGCTGTTGCTGTGGGTGGCCGGCCGGGTCGGCGGGCGGCTGGGCCTGCGGGGGCTGCTGCCAGCCCTGACCGGCGCCGGGGGCCGGCTGCTGCGGATAGGGCTGCTGACCGCCGTACGGCTGCTGCGGCTGCTGGCCGCCGTAGGGCTGCTGGGGCGGATACGGCTGGCCCGGCTGCTGCGGCGGGTAGGGCTGCTGGCCCGGAGCCTGCTGCTGGCCGGGCATCGGCGGGGCGTACTGCGGCGGCTGGTTGCCGCCGTTCGCCGTCCACAGCCCCTGCTGCTGCTGGGCGCGCGAGAAGTCCTCGGCGACGAGCGCGGAGAGGTTGAAGTACGCCTCCCGCGTCTTCGGGCGCATCATGTCGAGGTCCACCTCGGCGCCGGCCGACAGGTGCTCGTCGAACGGCACGACGACAACGCCGCGGCAGCGCGTCTCGAAGTGCTGCACGATGTCGTCGACCTTGATCATCTTGCCGGTCTCGCGGACCCCGGAGATCACCGTGAGGGAACGCTGCACCAGATCGGCGTAACCGTGCGCCGACAGCCAGTCCAGCGTGGTGGAGGCACTTGACGCACCGTCGACCGACGGCGTGGAGATGATGATCAGCTGGTCGGCGAGGTCCAGCACGCCGCGCATGGCGCTGTAGAGGAGACCGGTGCCGGAGTCGGTGAGGATGATCGGGTACTGCTTGCCCAGCACCTCGATCGCGCGCCGGTAGTCCTCGTCGTTGAACGTGGTCGAGACGGCCGGGTCCACGTCGTTGGCGATGATCTCAAGGCCGGAGGACGCCTGCGAGGTGAACCGCCTGATGTCCATGTACGAGTGCAGGTGCGGGATCGCGTGGACCAGGTCGCGGATGGTCGCCCCGGTCTCGCGGCGGACCCGTCGGCCCAGCGTGCCGGCGTCCGGGTTGGCGTCGATGGCCAGGATCTTGTCCTGCCGTTCGGTGGCCAGGGTGGAGCCGAGCGCGGTGGTCGTCGTGGTCTTGCCGACGCCGCCCTTGAGGCTGATCACCGCGATCCGGTAGCAGGAGAGGACCGGGGTGCGGATCAGTTCGAGCTTGCGCTGACGCTCGATCTCCTCCTTCTTGCCGCCGATCTTGAAGCGCGAGGCCGCGGACGGGCCCCGGCTGCTCTTCGTCTTCTGCTTGCCCCGGACCAGCCGGTCCGACGAGAGCTCCACCGCCGCCGTGTACCCCAGCGGTGCGCCCTGCACCGAACGCTCGCGCTGGTCGTGGGTGACGGGAGTGGGCCAGGCGGCTCCGGCGCGCGGGTCGACGGGTGCCCCCTGCTGCGGCGGAAGCTGCTGACCTTGCTGTACCGGCTGACCTTGCTGTACCGGCTGGCCCTGTTGTACCGGCTGCCCCTGTTGCTGGAGCTGGTGCGGGGGGATCTGGGCGGGCAGGTTCGGGCCGCCTTGAGCCTGCGGGAAGCCGTAACCGCCCTGCTGCTGCGGCTGGGGTCCGGGCGGCGGCTGCGGAGCGCCCTGCTGCTGCGCGGGCCACTGAGGTGTCTGCGGCGGCTGGGGCGCCTGCGGTGCATAGGGAGAGGCCTGCGGCGAGTGCGGCATCGGGAGCGGGGCCCCGGGCTGCGGCTGCTGTGCCTGGTGTGGTGCGGGAGGCTGCTGGGGGAAGCCGTAGCCCGCCTGCGGCGCGGGCGCTCCGGGCTGGGGCTGCTGAGGGAACCCGGGCTGCTGAGGGTTCTGGGGCGCCTGGGCCGCCGGGGTCTGCGGGAACCCGTAGCCGCCCGGAGCCTCGTTCGCCGAGGGCTGTCCCGGCCACTGCGACGCGGGCTGGGGCGCGGCGGGCTGCGGCGCGGCCGGCTCGAAGGAGGGCGGCAGCGGCGGCAGTCCGCCCTGCGGCGGTGCGGGTGCCCAGGGGACGGGGGCGTTCTGCGGTGCGTCGGGGGACGGCACGCCGGCGGACGGCGCTTCGTCCGGTGCGCCGTCGGCCTGCGGGGTGCTGTCGTCGGTGCCGGTGCCGGTGCCGGTGCCGTTCGTCGCGTCGGGCGAGGGCTCGTCGGGCTCGGACGACGCGGTGTCGGAGGGCGCCGGCGAGTCGGGCCCGCCCGCAGTCTCCGCGGCGGTCCGGTCCGGTGCGGCGTCCGTGTCCGTACCGGCGTCGGCGCCGGCGTCGGCCGCGTCCGCGCCGGGGCTCGGCGATGCGGCGGGCGTCTCGCGCTCCGCGATCTCCCGCCGCAGCGCGGCGGACGAGAACCGCACGGTCGAGCCGCTCTCCACGTCACCGTTCCCGGACGGATCGGCCGCACCGCCGCCGTCCACCGCTGCGGGCGCCGGGACGGGTGCTGCCGGGGCCGGCGCTGCCGGGCCGGGCTGAGCCGGAGCGGGCTGAGCCGGAGCGGGCGCCGGGGCCTGCGGTGCGGGCTGCGCCGGCGAGGGCGCGGCCGGAGTCCAGCCGGGTTCGTAACCGCCGCCGGCCGACAGCCCGGGCGCGGACACCGGTGCGCCGTTGGGCGGCGGGGGCGGAGCCAGGTGTGTTCCTGCGCCGCCTGCGGAGTCGCCCGGCGTATTCTGCGTGTACCAGGCGGGCGGGGTGTAGTCGATGGTGAACTCACCCGTCGTCTCGGCGGGCTCCGCGTCGGTCGACTCGTCGACGGGCCTGTCCCAGCTCCCGCGCATCTCGTCCCGATCGCCGTTCACTTTGCCTCCTGGTGTGGTCGAGCACCCTCTGTGCCGTGGTGGGTGGGGGCGACCGTTCCCACACAGTGCGAACCGCCCGGCTCTCCCCCTGGGACGCGCATTGCCTGCCCGCAGGTTCTTCTGCCGCGTCCGGACCCACCCTAATCGTCATCGGGCCCGCTACGGCAGGCCGTACGGGACCGCGTGCGCTGCCCCGTACGTCACGTACTGCCCCCAAGTGAACTGAGTACGGCAGAGAGTGAAGGGGGATGCGATCAAACGGGCACATCTACGCAGAGAAACCTGAACATTTCGCACACGACAGTGGGCACGTCCGCCTGAACGTGCCCACTGTGCTTGCCGCCTGTGCCTGCCGGGGCCGAGTCCGCCGCACCTCGTAACCCCGTGAACCGTGACGTCGCCCAGGCCCGCTACTTGAGGTCGAACTCGCCGTCCCGGGCGCCCAGCACGAAGGCGCGCCACTCGGCCTCTGTGTAGCGCAGCACGGTCTCCGGATCCAGCGAGGACCTCATCGCCACCGCCCCGCCGGGCAGATGCGCGATCTCGACGCGCTCCTCGGCGTCCTCGGTGCCGGGCGCGCTCAGCCATTCCACCCCCGAGATGTCGAGTGCGTACAGCTCGTCCTTCTCCGCCTGCGTGCCCATCGTCAAGGGTTCCTCTCCGTACGGTGGCTCTGCACGGCACCGTACAGGTCCCGCGACGGCGGGGGACCGGGTCGGGAATTCCGCAGCGCGCGGCCCTGATCTGTGCTCCCGTCGGACCCGCTCCGGGCGGCTGGTAGTCTGGGCGTGGCCGTTTGTGTACGCGTTCCCGGTTCGTTCTGGGAGCTGCGCTCATCGGACCTTCGCTCCCGAGTCACGCAAGCCCCCCTGAGATCAAGACCAGGGGCACTCGTGGGCGCATCGAACACCTAGAGGAGTACCGCGTGCCGCTCGACGCCGCTACGAAGAAGCAGATCATGACCGAGTTCGCGCAGAAGGAGGGCGACACCGGTTCCCCCGAGGTTCAGGTGGCCATGCTCTCCCGCCGCATCTCGGACCTGACGGAGCACCTCAAGACGCACAAGCACGACCACCACTCCCGTCGTGGTCTGCTGATCCTGGTCGGCCAGCGTCGCCGCCTTCTGCAGTACCTGGCCAAGAAGGACATCCAGCGCTTCCGTGCGCTCGTCGACCGCCTCGGCATCCGCCGCGGTGCGGCCGGCGGCGCCAAGTAAAGACGCTGTGAGAGGGAGCGGTGCCCGTATCCAGGGGGCCGCTCCCTTTGCCGTACGTGCGGGACTGGGGTCAAGCTCAGTAACCTGGACGTACAACACCAGACGAGGAGAGGCGCGCCCCACGGCCGCCGCCGGTCCTCGGTAGTGGCCCCCGGGACAACGCCCGGGAGCTTCGATCGAAGACCGGCCCCGCACACACGGTGCGCCTCTCCGCACCGTCCTGCGCCACACGGGCGACAGGACGAAAGACGACGAGTATGGAGAAAACACTAGTGGAGAACGAGACCCACTACGCCGAGGCCGTTATTGACAACGGAACCTTCGGCACCCGCACCATCCGCTTCGAGACGGGCCGCCTGGCCAAGCAGGCCGCCGGCTCCGCCGTCGCGTACCTGGACGACGACACCATGGTGCTGTCGGCCACCACCGCTTCCAAGCGGCCCAAGGACCAGCTCGACTTCTTCCCCCTCACGGTGGACGTCGAGGAGCGGCAGTACGCCGCAGGCAAGATCCCCGGCTCCTTCTTCCGCCGGGAGGGCCGCCCCTCCGAGGACGCGATCCTCACCTGCCGCCTGATCGACCGGCCGCTGCGCCCCTCCTTCAAGAAGGGCCTGCGCAACGAGATCCAGATCGTCGAGACGATCATGGCGCTCAACCCCGACCACCTGTACGACGTGGTCGCGATCAACGCCGCCTCCGCCTCGACGATCCTGGCGGGCCTGCCCTTCTCCGGCCCCATCGGCGCCACCCGCGTCGCCCTGATCAAGGGCCAGTGGGTCGCGTTCCCGACGCACACCGAGCTCGAGGACGCCGTCTTCGACATGGTCGTCGCCGGTCGCGTCCTTGAGGACGGCGACGTCGCGATCATGATGGTCGAGGCCGAGGCCACCGAGAAGACCATCCAGCTGGTCAAGGACGGCGCCGAGGCCCCGACCGAAGAGGTCGTCGCCGCCGGTCTGGAAGCCGCGAAGCCCTTCATCAAGTCGCTCTGCAAGGCCCAGTCGGACCTCGCCGCCAAGGCTGCCAAGCCCACCGGCGAGTTCCCGGTCTTCCTCGACTACCAGGACGACGTCCTGGAGGCGCTCACCAAGGCCGTCCGCACCGAGCTCGCCAAGGCACTCACCATCGCCGGCAAGCAGGAGCGCGAGGCGGAGCTCGACCGCATCAAGGAGATCGCGGGCGAGAAGCTCCTCCCGGCCTTCGAGGGCCGCGAGAAGGAGATCTCCGGTGCCTACCGCGCGCTGACCAAGAAGCTGGTCCGCGAGCGCGTCATCAAGGACAAGGTCCGTATCGACGGCCGGGGCGTCACGGACATCCGTACGCTCGCCGCCGAGGTCGAGGCCATCCCGCGCGTGCACGGCTCGGCGCTGTTCGAGCGTGGCGAGACCCAGATCCTGGGCGTCACCACCCTCAACATGCTCCGCATGGAGCAGCAGCTGGACACCCTCTCCCCGGTGACCCGCAAGCGCTACATGCACAACTACAACTTCCCGCCGTACTCCGTCGGTGAGACCGGCCGCGTGGGCTCGCCCAAGCGCCGCGAGATCGGCCACGGAGCGCTCGCCGAGCGCGCCATCGTGCCGGTGCTGCCGTCGCGCGAGGAGTTCCCCTACGCGATCCGCCAGGTCTCCGAGGCGCTGGGCTCCAACGGCTCGACGTCCATGGGCTCGGTCTGCGCCTCCACCATGTCCCTGCTGAACGCCGGTGTGCCCCTCAAGGCCGCCGTCGCCGGTATCGCCATGGGCCTGATCTCGCAGGAGATCGACGGCAAGACCCACTACGTCGCCCTCACCGACATCCTCGGTGCCGAGGACGCGTTCGGTGACATGGACTTCAAGGTCGCCGGTACGAAGCAGTTCGTGACCGCGCTCCAGCTCGACACCAAGCTCGACGGCATCCCCGCCTCGGTCCTGGCCGCCGCGCTGAAGCAGGCCCGTGACGCCCGCCTCCACATCCTCGATGTGATGAACGAGGCCATCGACGTCCCGGACGAGATGTCTCCCAACGCCCCGCGGATCATCACCGTCAAGATCCCGGTGGACAAGATCGGTGAGGTCATCGGCCCCAAGGGCAAGATGATCAACCAGATCCAGGAGGACACCGGCGCCGACATCACGATCGAGGACGACGGCACCATCTACATCGGTGCCCAGCAGGGCTCGCAGGCCGAGGCCGCGCGCGCCACGATCAACGCGATCGCCAACCCGACCATGCCGGAGGTCGGCGAGCGCTACCTGGGTACGGTCGTCAAGACCACCACCTTCGGTGCGTTCGTCTCCCTGATGCCCGGCAAGGACGGTCTGCTGCACATCTCGCAGATCCGCAAGCTCGCCGGTGGCAAGCGCGTGGAGAACGTCGAGGACGTGCTCGCCGTCGGCGCCAAGGTCCAGGTCGAGATCGCCGAGATCGACTCCCGCGGCAAGCTCTCGCTGATCCCGGTCGTCGAGGGTGCTGAGTCCGATGGCGGCTCCGCCGCAGGGTCCGAGAAGAAGGACGACGCCGACAAGTGACGTCCCGTAGTTCCGTGACGACGGCCCGCACCTCTTCGGAGGCGCGGGCCGTCGCCCGTACCCAAACGCTTCTCAAGGGCAGCAACGGCATCGGCACGGTCCGCCGCACGGTCCTCCCCGGCGGCCTGCGCGTCGTCACCGAGACCCTGCCCTCCGTACGCTCCGCCACCTTCGGTATCTGGGCCAACGTCGGATCACGCGACGAGACCCCGGCCCTGAACGGCGCGACGCACTACCTCGAACACCTCCTCTTCAAGGGCACCGGCAAGCGCAGCGCCCTGGACATCTCCTCCGCCATCGACGCGGTCGGCGGCGAGATGAACGCCTTCACGGCGAAGGAGTACACCTGCTACTACGCGCGGGTCCTCGACACGGACCTGCCGCTGGCCATCGATGTCGTCTGCGACATGCTGACCGGCTCCCTGATCGCCCCCGAGGACGTCGACGCCGAGCGCGGCGTCATCCTCGAGGAGATCGCCATGACGGAGGACGACCCGGGCGACTGCGTGCACGACCTGTTCGCGCACACCATGCTCGGCGACACCCCCCTGGGACGCCCGGTCCTCGGCACGGTCGACACGGTCAACGCACTGAGCCGCGGCCAGATCTCCCGCTTCTACAAGAAGCACTACGACCCCACGCACCTCGTCGTCGCCGCCGCCGGCAACGTCGATCACGCCACGGTCGTACGACAGGTCCGCAAGGCCTTCGAACGGGCCGGCGCGCTCTCGCGCACCGACGCCGCCCCGGTGGCGCCCCGCGAGGGCTCCCGCACGCTGCGCACCGCGGGCCGGGTCGAACTGCTGGGCCGCAAGACCGAGCAGGCCCACATCGTCCTCGGCATGCCGGGACTGGCCCGCACCGACGAGCGCCGCTGGGCGCTCGGCGTACTCAACGCCGCCCTCGGCGGCGGCATGAGCTCCCGCCTCTTCCAGGAGGTGCGGGAAAAGCGCGGCCTCGCCTACAGCGTGTACTCGTACACCTCGGGCTTCGCGGACTGCGGCCTCTTCGGGGTGTACGCGGGCTGCCGCCCCAGCCAGGTGCACGACGTCCTCAAGATCTGCCGCGACGAGCTCGACCGCGTCGCGTCGGACGGACTGGACGACGAGGAGATCAGCCGCGCCATCGGCCAGCTCTCCGGGTCCACGGTCCTCGGCCTGGAGGACACCGGCGCCCTGATGAACCGCATCGGCAAGAGCGAACTGTGCTGGGGCGAACAGATGTCGGTCGACGACATGCTGGGCCGCATCGCGCAGGTCACCCCGGACGACGTCCGCGCCGTGGCGGGCGAGGTCCTCGGACACCGCCCCTCGCTGTCGGTCATCGGCCCGCTCAAGGACAAGCAGGCGGACCGTCTGCAAGAGACAGTCGCCTAGTCACCTCGTCACCCGTCACCCGTCACCCGAAAGAAGCAAGCATGAGCAAGCTGCGCGTGGCCGTTCTCGGTGCCCGGGGCCGTATCGGCTCCGAGGCGGTACGAGCGGTCGAGGCCGCCGACGACCTGGAGCTGGTGGCCGCACTCGGCCGAGGCGACAAGCTGGAGACCCTGACGGACACCGGCGCCCAGGTCGTCGTCGAACTCACCACCCCCACGTCGGTGATGGAGAACCTCGACTTCTGCGTCCGGCACGGCATCCACGCCGTGGTCGGCACCACCGGCTGGACCGACGAACGGCTCGCGCAGCTGAACACCTGGCTCTCCGGCTCGCCGGGGACCGGTGTGCTCATCGCACCGAACTTCTCCATCGGCGCGGTCCTCACGATGAAGTTCGCGCAGCAGGCCGCGCGCTACTTCGAGTCGGTCGAGGTGATCGAGCTCCACCACCCGAACAAGGCCGACGCACCCTCCGGCACCGCCGCCCGCACCGCCCAGCTCATCGCGGCCGCCCGCCGGGAAGCGGGCAGCGCACCGCAGCCCGACGCGACCAGCACGGCGCTGGACGGGGCGCGTGGAGCGGACGTCGACGGGATCCCGGTCCACTCGGTCCGGCTCCGCGGTCTCCTGGCGCATCAGGAGGTGCTGCTCGGCAGCGAGGGCGAGACCCTCACCATCCGGCACGACTCGCTGCACCACAGCAGCTTCATGCCGGGCATCCTGCTCGGTACCCGCCGCGTGGTGTCCACTCCCGGCCTCACGTTCGGCCTGGAAAACTTCCTCGACCTGAACTGACTGAGCCCACCGCCATGCGCGCAAAGATCACGTACACCGTCACCGCTGCCGTCCTGGTCTTCTACTTCGTCCTGGCCGGCAGCCGGGGCATCCTGCTCATCCGGCACGGCACGCTCCTCACGGTGACCTTCGGGGTCGCGGTGCTGATCCTGCCGTTGATCGGCATCTGGTTCCTCTGGAAGAACACCCAGTTCGTCCGGCGGGCCAACGCCTTGGCCGCCGAGCTCGACGCCGAGGGCGGGCTGCCGGTCGACGACCTGGCCCGCACCCCCAGCGGACGCATCGACCGCGACTCCGCCGACGCGGCGTTCGTCCGCAGGCAGGCGGAGACTGAGGACGCGCCGGACGACTGGCGCTGCTGGTTCCGCCTGGCGGTCGCCTACCAGGACGCCAGGGACACCCCAAGGGCCCGTAAGGCCATGCAACGCGCGATCACCCTGCACAAGGCCACCTCGGGCCCCTCAGCCCCTTCAAGCCCTTCCGGTCCCTCAGACTCGCCGGGCATCTCAGCCCCGACGGGCACGTCGAGCCCGTCCGGCACTTCAAGCCCGTCCGGCGTTTGAGGACACAAAAAAGCCGCCCGGCGACTGAGGACCACCCCAGTCGCCGGACGGCAAGGCCACAAGGCCTCAGCGCTGCCGGTACTCGTCCCCCCAGGCCTCAATCGTGTCGGCGGCCCGGTCGAACGCCTCACTCCGCGTCAGGAAGTCCGCGTTGGAGTCGGTGAGCAGCGGCGGCACCGCGTCGCCACCCCTGCGCATGACGATCAGGGCCTGTCCCTGAACCGTCCGGGGGAAGCCGAGCCACTTCACCGGCTGCTGCACCGTACGGACCGCGGTGGCGCGGTTCCACGGCACGGTCGTCGTCCGGAAGAAACCGACGCGGCGCACGCCGTGCCGGCTCACCCAGGCGCCCACCCGCAGCATCCGCAGGGCGCAGATGATCACCGCGAGAGCGAGCGCCAGACAGGCACCCGCCCCGGGCACGGCTCCGGCGAACGCGATGATCATCCCCGCGAAGAGGACGAACGAGGCGAGCAGCAGCAGGGTGGCCGCGGCCGCGACCCGCCACGGGCCGGGGCGGTAGGGACGCCGCCAGCTGTCGTGGTCGTCGAACGGCAGCGCGACATCCTCGGCGCTGGCGTCAAACGCGCGGTCGGCCGTCAGGAAGGGCAGGGGCACGACTGATCCTCACTCACAAGCACGCTCGATTGCTGTGCCCGGTGAGGCTACCGAGGGGGTGGCAGGCCCTACCACCCCAGGGGGCCCGTACGAGTCAGTGCCCCGGTGCTGCCTCGGTCTGCTGGCTGTGCGACGACGACTGATCGGGCGCCAGGGCGGGAAGGCCGAGCAGCAGTGATCCGGCGAGGCCTGCGACCACAGCGAACCCGATGAGGCTGCGGGCCGCCAGCTCGGAGACGGTGCTGCGCTGCCGGGGCGGCGGTGTGACGTTACTGCGGAATCGGTCGGCCTCGGCCACGAATGAGAACGGGACGGCTTCACGCCGGCGGAACATGAGGAAACTCTCCTTGCACTCTGTTTCGGGTGGTGCTAATGAGTCAGACGCATGGCGGGCCCGATCGGTGCCCCGAATCGCCGAATTGGTCGAAAGAATCCTCGAAAGGGCGGTGCCGACCGCGTTGTCAGTGGCGGCCCGTAGAGTGGGCGCCGCCCGAGCGACGCCATTGGAAGGACCCCCGCCGGTGACCGAGACCCCCGAGCCCGCAAAGCCCAGCTTCCGCAGCGATGTCACCGTTGAGCTGGTGAAACATGCCGCAGGCGACTCCGACGTGCTCTTCGCCGCCCGTGTCTCCACGGCCGGTGAGCAGTCCCTGGAGGAGGTCACCAAGGATCCTGAGCGCTCCAAGGGGCTCATCAATTACCTCATGCGGGACCGGCACGGAAGTCCGTTCGAGCATAACTCGATGACCTTCTTCATCAGCGCCCCGATCTTCGTCTTCCGCGAGTTCATGCGGCACCGCGTCGGTTGGTCGTACAACGAGGAATCGGGCCGCTACAGGGAGCTGGAGCCGGTCTTCTACGTACCGGGGGAGTCCCGCAAGCTCGTCCAGCAGGGCCGGCCCGGCAAGTACGAGTTCGTCGAGGGCACCGAGGCCCAGCAGGAGCTCACCGGCCGCGTCATGGAGGACTCGTACCGCCAGGCGTACGGGGCGTACCAGGAGATGCTCGCCGCCGGCGTGGCCCGCGAGGTGGCCCGCGCGGTGCTTCCCGTCGGGCTGTTCTCGTCGATGTACGCCACGTGCAACGCCCGCTCGCTGATGCACTTCCTCGGCCTGCGCACCCAGCACGAGCTGGCGAAGGTCCCGTCCTTCCCGCAGCGCGAGATCGAGATGGTCGGCCAGCAGATGGAGGCGCACTGGGCGGAGCTCATGCCGCTCACCCATGCAGCCTTCAACAAAAATGGACGCGTCGCTCCATAGGCGGTGTCCGTATTGCGGCGTTTCGTGAAGTTCATCTAGGCTGATCAAACGGACCCGGCACTGCTTGAACCCCCGAGCAGGCAGTGCCGGGCTCCTATCGCTTGTCCCCCCGAGGGGACACCGGGCGCCGAGCAACGAGTAGCGTGTTACCCATGGCTCCGATCTCCACTCCGCAGACCCCCTTCGGGCGGGTCCTCACCGCTATGGTCACGCCCTTCACGGCGGACGGCGCGCTCGACCTCGACGGCGCCCAGCGGCTCGCCACCCATCTGGTGGACGCAGGCAACGACGGCCTGATCATCAACGGCACCACCGGCGAGTCCCCGACCACCAGCGACGCGGAGAAAGACCAGCTCGTAAGGGCTGTGCTCGAAGCAGTGGGAGACCGGGCGCACGTCGTCGCCGGCATCGGGACGAACGACACCCGCCACAGCGTCGAGCTCGCCCGCACGGCCGAGCGCACCGGCGCACACGGCCTGCTCGCCGTGACGCCGTACTACAACAAGCCGCCGCAGGAGGGCCTGCTGCGGCACTTCACGGCGATCGCGGACACCACCGGCCTGCCGGTGATGCTGTACGACATTCCCGGCCGCAGCGGTGTGCCGATCGACACAGAGACCCTCGTCAGGCTCGCGGAGCACCCGCGCATCGTGGCCAACAAGGACGCCAAGGGCGACCTCGGCCGGGCCAGCTGGGCCATCGCCCAGTCGGGTCTCGCCTGGTACTCCGGCGACGACATGCTGAACCTCCCGCTGCTCTCGGTGGGCGCGGTCGGCCTCGTCTCCGTCGTCGGCCACGTCGTCACCCCCGACCTGCGGGCCCTCGTGGAGGCCTTCCTCGGCGGAGACGTCCAGAAGGCCACCGAGATCCACCAGAAGCTGCTGCCTGTCTTCACCGGCATGTTCCGAACCCAGGGCGTGATCACCACCAAGGCGGCACTGACCCTCCAGGGCCTCCCCGCAGGTCCGCTGCGCCTTCCCCTGGTGGAACTCTCCGCACACGAAACGGCACAGCTCAAGATCGATCTCGCCGCCGGTGGGGTACAGCTGTAACCACAGACTTCACAACTGAATACGCGAAGAAACCTCGCAAGAGGGCAACACCCCAAGACAACAGCAAGTGCACGATTGACATGCGCGCCACGTGCCCAAGCGGTACGTGGCGCGTGTGGTAAGGAGAGTCTTTTGAGTCATCCGCATCCTGAACTCGGCACCCCGCCGAAGCTCCCGAAGGGCGGCCTGCGGGTCACCCCGCTCGGCGGCCTCGGTGAAATCGGCCGCAACATGACGGTCTTCGAGTACGGCGGCCGCCTGCTCATCGTCGACTGCGGCGTTCTCTTCCCCGAGGAGGAGCAGCCCGGGATCGACCTGATCCTTCCGGACTTCACGACGATCCGGGACCGCCTCGACGACATCGAGGGCATCGTCCTCACGCACGGCCACGAGGACCACATCGGTGGTGTCCCGTATCTGCTGCGCCTGAAGCCGGACATCCCGCTGATCGGCTCCAAGCTGACCCTCGCGCTCATCGAGGCGAAGCTCCAGGAGCACCGCATCCGTCCGTACACCCTTGAGGTCACGGAGGGCCAGCGCGAGCGCATCGGCGTCTTCGACTGCGAGTTCATCGCGGTCAACCACTCCATCCCGGACGCCCTCGCGGTCGCCATCCGCACCCCGGCCGGCATGGCCGTCGCCACCGGCGACTTCAAGATGGACCAGCTCCCGCTGGACGGGCGCCTCACCGACCTGCACGCCTTCGCGCGGCTGAGCGAGGAGGGCATCGATCTGCTGCTCTCCGACTCGACGAACGCGGAGGTGCCCGGCTTCGTACCGCCGGAGCGGGACATCTCGAACGTCCTGCGCACGGTCTTCGCCAACGCCCAGAAGCGCATCATCGTGGCGAGCTTCGCCAGCCACGTGCACCGCATCCAGCAGATCCTGGACACGGCCCACGAGTACGGCCGCAGGGTCGCCTTCGTCGGCCGGTCGATGGTCCGGAACATGGGCATCGCCCGTGACCTCGGCTATCTGAAGGTTCCCGCGGGTCTGGTCGTCGACGTCAAGACCCTCGACGACCTGCCGGACGACGAGGTCGTGCTGGTCTGCACGGGTTCTCAGGGCGAGCCGATGGCGGCCCTGTCCCGGATGGCCAACCGTGATCACCAGATCAGGATCGTCCAGGGCGACACGGTCATCCTGGCGTCGTCGCTGATCCCGGGTAACGAGAACGCGGTCTACCGCGTGATCAACGGCCTGACCCGCTGGGGCGCCAACGTCGTCCACAAGGGCAACGCCAAGGTCCACGTCTCGGGCCACGCCTCGGCCGGCGAGCTGCTGTACTTCTACAACATCTGCAAGCCGAAGAACCTGATGCCGGTCCACGGTGAATGGCGCCACCTCAGGGCCAACGCCGAACTGGGTGCCCTCACCGGCGTCCCGAAGGACCACATCGTCATCGCCGAGGACGGCGTGGTCGTCGACCTGATCGACGGCAAGGCCAAGATCGTCGGCAAGGTCCAGGCCGGTTACGTGTACGTCGACGGCCTCTCGGTCGGGGATGTCACCGAGACCTCTCTCAAGGACCGCCGCATCCTGGGCGACGAGGGCATCATTTCCGTCTTCATCGTGGTCGACAGTTCCTCGGGCAAGATCGTGGGCGGCCCCCACATCCAGGCCCGGGGCTCCGGCATCGACGACGCGGCGTTCAGCGCGGTCGTCCCGAAGGTGCAGGACGCGCTCAACAAGTCCGCCCAGGACGGCGTGATGGAGCCGCACCAGCTCCAGCAGCTGGTCCGCCGCACGGTGGGCAAGTGGGTCTCCGACACCTACCGCCGGCGCCCGATGATCCTTCCCGTCGTCGTCGAGGTCTGACCCCGACAGGCGCGAACTCCGGAGCGGGGCCCCCGATTTGCATCGGGGAGCCCCGCTCCAGTACGTTTACGGCTCCGCCTCACCGGGAAGCACCGCGCGTACTCGTGCGCCGTGTGACTCCCACAGAGGATGGAAATTCCGACTCAGAAGTTCTGATAAAGTCGGAACCGCCGAAAGGCAAGGCCACTTCAACGGCCACCGGAAATCAAATTCGAACCGGAAACGGAACGAAATCGAGTCTGGTAAGGTTGAAACCGCCGGAAAGGGAAACGCGAAAGCGAAGAACTGGAAAGCGAAAATGCGAGGCCCGCTTCGACCGGGAATCGGACACGAAAGAGTCTGATAGAGTC
>NZ_JBICXG010000044.1:0-41147 GCF_043200175.1 Streptomyces sp. NPDC048462 | reverse complement strand
AAACGCTCGGCTGGAAAACCCCAGCCGAGCGCCTGCGTGATCTACTGACGGCCACATAAGCCATCAGGTGTTGCGAGGACCCCAAGAATCCGCCGAGTGGTCCGGGGCTCTGTCGTGTCCGGTGGGCCCGGCGGCGTACGGCCGGGGCGCTCGCGCGCCGGGGCCGCACCGCCCGGCCGGCTACTTGTTGCGGCCGCGCTTCTCGCGGACGCGCACCGAGATGTGGATCGGGGTGCCCTCGAAGCCGAACTCCTCGCGCAGCCGGCGCTCGACGAAGCGCCGGTAGCCGTGCTCCAGGAAGCCCGAGGCGAAGAGCACGAAGCGCGGCGGCTTGGTGCCCGCCTGGGTGCCGAAGAGGATACGGGGCTGCTTGCCGCCACGGATCGGGTGCGGGTGGGAGGCGACGATCTCGCCGAGGAACGCGTTCAGGCGGCCCGTGGGAACACGGGTCTCCCAGCCGTCCAGCGCGGTCTCGATCGCCGGGACCAGCTTCTCCATGTGGCGGCCGGTGAGGGCCGAGACGTTGACCCGCGGGGCCCACGCGACCTGCGCGAGCTCCGTCTCGATCTCGCGCTCCAGGTAGTAGCGGCGCTCCTCGTCCAGGGTGTCCCACTTGTTGAAGGCCACGACGATCGCGCGCCCGGCCTCGACGGCCATGGTGACGATGCGCTGGTCCTGGACGCTGATCGACTCGCTGGAGTCGATCAGGATCACGGCGACCTCGGCCTTCTCCACGGCGGCCGCGGTACGCAGCGAGGCGTAGTAGTCCGCGCCCTCCTGCAGGTGGACGCGGCGCCGGATGCCGGCGGTGTCGATGAACTTCCAGGTGATGCCGCCGAGGTTGATCAGCTCGTCGACCGGGTCACGCGTGGTGCCGGCCAGTTCGTTGACGACGACACGGTCCTCGTTGGCCACCTTGTTCAGCAGCGAGGACTTGCCGACGTTCGGGCGGCCGATCAGCGCGATGCGGCGCGGGCCGCCGACCGCCGTGCCGAACGACTGGGCCGGTGCCTCGGGAAGCGCCTCCAGGACGGCGTCGAGCATGTCGCCGGTGCCGCGGCCGTGCAGCGAGGAGACCGGGTGCGGCTGGCCGAGGCCGAGCGACCAGAGCGCGGTGGCGTCCGCCTCGCCGCTCTGTCCGTCCACCTTGTTGGCGCAGAGCACGACGGGCTTGCCGGAGCGGCGGAGCAGCTTGACGACCGCCTCGTCGGTGTCGGTGGCGCCGACGGTGGAGTCGACCACGAAGACGACCGCGTCGGCCATCTCGATCGCGTACTCGGCCTGGGCGGCGACGGAGGCGTCCAGCCCCAGCACGTCCTGCTCCCAGCCGCCGGTGTCGACGACCTTGAAGCGGCGGCCGGCCCATTCGGCCTCGTAGCTGACGCGGTCACGCGTGACGCCCGGCTTGTCCTGGACCACGGCCTCACGACGGCCGATGATCCGGTTCACCAGTGTCGACTTGCCGACGTTGGGGCGGCCGACGACGGCGAGAGCGGGCAGCGGTCCGTGACCGGCCTCCCCGATCGCACCCTCGACGTCCTCGGGGTCGAACCCCTCCTGCGCGGCGAGCTCCATGAACTCCGCGTACTCGGCATCGCCAAGCGCTCCGTGCTCGTGGTCCGAGCCGCCGGAGTGAATCTGGTCGTTCATGAAGTCCGTTCCTCTTTGCATCATCATCGATGGACCACGCAGCACGCGGTCCACTACTCAAGTCTTACTCGGTGCGCCCGGTGAGGCGCCTGGCCTGCTCCAGGTGGCCGGTCAGCCGTCCCTGGATCCGCACCGTCGCCTCGTCGAGCGCCTTGCGCGTCCGCCGTCCGCTGCCGTCGCCCGCGTCGAAAGCCTCGCCGAAGACGACATCGACGCGGCTGCGCAGCGGCGGCAGCGCCGATATCAGCCGTCCGCGACGCCCGGTGCTTCCCAGGACCGCCACGGGCACGATCGGCGCCCCGCTGCGTACCGCGAAGTACGCGAGCCCGGCGCGCAGCGAGGCGAAGTCTCCTTCGCCCCTGGTGCCCTCGGGGAAGATCCCGAGCACTCCGCCGTCCCCCAGCACGCCGAGGGCGTGGGTGATGGCGGTGCGGTCGGCGATCGTACGGTCCACCTTCAGCTGACCGATTCCACGCAGGAACGGGTCCAGGGGGCCGACGAACGCCTCTTTCTTGATCAGGAAGTGGACGGGCCGGGGCGCGGTGCCCATCAGCATCGGACCGTCGACGTTGTGCGAGTGGTTCACCGCGAGTATGACGGGTCCCGAGGCGGGGACCCGCCACGCACCGAGCACACGGGGCCTGAACAGCCCGTACATCAGCCCGATCCCGATGGAACGCCCGACCGCCGCTCCGCGCAGCGTGGGTGCGCCCGTGGCTGGGCTCACTTCGCCGCCTGCTTCTCCCCGACGAGGGTGACGACGCACTCGATGACCTGCTTGAGGGTCAGCTCGGTGGTGTCCACCTCCACGGCGTCGGCCGCCTTGGCGAGCGGAGAGGTCTTGCGGCCGGAGTCCGCGGCGTCCCGCTTGATCAGCGCTTCCTTGGTGGCGGCGAGATCGGAGCCCTGCACCTCTCCGCTGCGGCGGGCGGCGCGCGCCTCCGGCGAGGCGGTCAGGAAGATCTTGATGTCGGCGTCGGGCAGCACGGTCGTGCCGATGTCCCGGCCCTCGACCACGATGCCCTTCTCCGCGCCCTCGGCGATCGTGCGCTGCAGCTCGGTGATCAGGGTGCGCACCTCGGGGACGGCGCTGACGGCGCTGACCTTGGAGGTGACCTCCTGGGTACGGATCGGGCCGGAGGCGTCCTCGCCGTCGACGGTGATCGTCGGGCCGGTGGGGTCGGTGCCGGAGACGATGACGGGCTTGGCGGCCGCGGTGGCCACCTCCAGCGCGTCGTGCACGTCGATGCCGTTGTTCAGCATCCACCAGGTGATCGCCCGGTACTGGGCACCGGTGTCCAGATAGCTCAGGCCGAGCTGCGTGGCGACGGCCTTGGACGTGCTGGACTTGCCGGTGCCGGAGGGCCCGTCGATGGCGACGATCACTGCGGCCGGGGCGGTCCGGGCGGCGGCGCTTACGGTTTCCACGGTGGTGGACACCTTCCTGGTACACGGGGGTGGGCGGGACGGGACGCGCGAACCCGCCCCGCACAAGGTTACCGAGTGCGGGCGCGGGTCCGACCACCCCTGTGGACAAGTGCCCGCGGGGCCCGTCTCCCAAGGGCTACTGCCGGAGCGACCAGCCGCGCTCGCGCAGGGCGGCGCCGAGGCCGGGGGCGGCGCTCGGCTCGACCATGAGCTGCACGAGACCGGCCTGCTGGCCGGTGGCGTGCTCGATCCGTACGTCCTCGACGTTGACCCCGGCCCGGCCCGCGTCGGCGAAGATCCCGGCCAGCTCGCCCGGCCGGTCGCTGATCAGGACGGCCACGACCTCGTAGGAGGCGGGGGCCGCGCCGTGCTTGCCGGGGACCCTGACCCGGCCGGCGTTGCCGCGGCGCAGGACGTCCTGGATGCCCTCGGTGCCCGCGCGGCGCTCGTCCTCGTCGGCGGACTGGAGCCCGCGCAGCGCGGTGACGGTCTCCGCCAGGTCGGCGGCGACCCCGGCGAGGACGTCTGCGACCGGTCCGGGGTTGGCGGAGAGGATGTCCACCCACATCCGGGGATCGGACGCGGCGATCCTGGTGACGTCCCTGATGCCCTGCCCGCAGAGGCGTACCGCGGTCTCGTCGGCGTCCTCGAGCCGGGCGGCGACCATCGACGAGATCAGCTGCGGGGTGTGGGAGACGAGCGCGACGGCCCGGTCGTGGGCGTCGGCGTCCATGACGACCGGCACGGCCCGGCAGAGCGCGACCAGTTCCAGGGCGAGGTTGAGGACCTCGGTGTCGGTGTCGCGGGTCGGGGTGAGGACCCAGGGGCGGCCCTCGAAGAGGTCGGCGGTGGCGGCGAGCGGACCGGAGCGCTCCTTGCCCGCCATGGGGTGCGTGCCGATGTACGGGGCGAGGTCGACGCCCAGCGCCTCCAGCTCGCGGCGCGGGCCGCCCTTGACGCTGGCCACGTCGAGGTAGCCGCGGGCGACCCCGCTGCGCATGGCGGTGGCGAGCACCGAGGCGGTGTGCGCCGGCGGCACGGCCACGATCGCCAGGTCGACCGGTCCCTCCGGCGCCTCGTCGGTGCCCGCGCCGAGCGCGGCCGCCGTCCGGGCCGACTCCGGGTCGTGGTCGACGAGGTGCACCTTGATGCCGCGCCCGGCGAGGGCGAGGGCGGCGGAGGTGCCGACGAGGCCTGTTCCGATGACAGCGGCGCTTCTCACTGGGCGATGTCCTTGCGCAGGGCGGCGGTGGCGCCGAGGTATACGTGGGCGATCTCCGACTTGGGGAGATAGGTCTCGATGTGGACGAGGATCCGGACCACCCGGGGCATCGATCCCTCGATGTCCAGCTCCTGGGCGCAGATCAGCGGTACGTCGACGATACCGATCCCGCGCGCGGCGGCGGCCGGGAAGTCGCTGTGCAGGTCCGTGGTGGCCGTGAACCAGATGCTGATCAGGTCGTCCGGGACGAGGCTGTTGCGCTCCAGGACGGCCTTGAGGAGAGCACCGACCTGCTCGCCCATGTGCCCGGCCTCGTCCCGCTCCAGCTGGACGGCTCCGCGGACCGCTCGTACCGCCACGTCGTACTCCTTGCTTGTCCGTACCGCTCCGTGCGCCTGTGTTACGGCTGTTTCAAGCGTAGAGGGGTGGCAGGGTCCCGCGCCGGGCCGCCCTGTCCGTGAGACGCGCAGGTGGCGCCGGGTCCCGGGGCGGCCCGCTCCGGCTCTCGCGTACCCTCCCCCGCATGATCACTCCGTCCGACGAGGCGCTGGTGCGCGACCACACCGTCTACTCCTGTGTGATGGGTTCGCGCGCCTTCGGGCTCGCCACGGACGGCAGCGACACCGACCGGCGCGGTGTGTTCCTGGCGCCGACCCCGTTGTTCTGGCGGTTCGACAAGCCGCCGGCCCATGTCGAGGGACCGGCCGACGAACAGTTCTCCTGGGAGCTGGAACGCTTCTGCGAACTGGCGCTGCGGGCCAATCCCAATGTGCTGGAGTGCCTGCACTCGCCGCTGGTGGAGCGGGCCGACGCGACCGGCCGCGAGCTCCTGTCGCTGCGCGGCGCGTTCCTGTCCCGGCAGGCCCACGGCACCTTCGTCCGCTACGCGCTGGGCCAGCGCAGGAAGCTGGACGCGGACGTACGGCAGCACGGGGCGCCGCGCTGGAAGCACGCCATGCACCTGCTGCGGCTGCTGGCGAGCTGCCGGGACCTGCTGCGTACGGGCGAGCTCACGATCGGGGTGGGCGAGGGCCGCGAGGGACTGCTGGCCGTCAGGCGGGGCGAGGTGCCCTGGCCCGAGGTGGAGCGGCGCATGGCCGGGCTGGCCGAGGAGAACGAGGCGGCGGCCGCCGCGTCCCCGCTGCCGGCCGAGCCGGACCGGGCGCGGATCGAGGACTTCCTGATCCGCGCCCGGCGGGCCTCGGCCCTGGCCGCGTCACCGCCCGCCGGCGGTTCAGCGGGCTGAGACCGCGCCGAGCCGCGCCCGCACCACCAGTTCGTGCAGCGCGTCGGTCCCGCCCGGCGCGTCCGGAAGGGCCGTGGCCGCCTGCGCCGCGTCCAGCACCCCGTGCAGCGACTCGACGTCCGCGGCCGCCTCCGCCGTTCGGCTTCAGCATCAGCCGGACGAACAAAGACCGGCCGGCAATTGGGAGGCAGCGTCGCGGGTCTGGGCACGCACATCTGCGGCGTTGTCGTCAATCACCATGGCTCCGCCATGTCTCAGTCCTCCGCCTTGCAACTGCACGCACCCAGACCCGCTCCTTCACCCACCCCCCAATTGCCGGCCGGTCTCACGCAGGTCATGGGTGACGAGATCCATCTCCACACCGTCCTGGTCCCACATCCGTGAGCGGGTCTCCTCGGGCTCGCGCAGGCCGAGGAGGTCCGCCGCGGGCAGGAGGTGGACCCCCCGCAGGTCCACATCCGAGTCCTTGGAGGGGAACCCGTACAGATGCGCTCCGGAGACCGTGGCGAACAGCAGCGGGTGGCGTTCCCCGGCGACGACCGGGCCGAGGTCGGTGACCGGCAGCCCGGCTTCACTGAGACGCGTCATGTCCGTGTTCATCGCTCAAGAGTCCCAGAGGGCCGCCAGGGACAGCAGGTCGCTCCGGTACTCGATCCGTTCCGACCACTCCTTGGGCCAGGCCCCCGAGCCCGTGTGGGCCCCCGCGAGTGCGCCGGTCAGGCAGCCGAGCGAGTCCGAGTCGCCCCGGGTGCAGGCGGCTCGGCGAAGGGCGGTGACCGGTTCGCCGGGGAAGAGCAGGAAGCAGTGCAGGGCAGTCGCCAGGGCCTCCTCGGCGATCCAGCCGTCGCCGGTCCTCTCGCAGGGGTCGGTCTCCGGGGACGGGTCGCGCAGGGCGTCCTGGACGCGGGCCAGGGCGGCGAGGCACTCGTCCCAGCCCCGCTGGATGTAGAGCTCGGGCGAGGAGTCGCCTGCGTAGCGCCAGAGGTCCCCGAGCCAGCGGGTGTGGTAGTTGCCGCTGTTCTCGTAGGCGTAGCTGCGCAGCTGCCCGATCAGCCCGACCGGTTCGGCGCCCTGGGCCAGCAGGTGGACCGCGCGGGCCATCAGATCGGAGGCGGCGAGCGCGGTGGGGTGTCCGTGGGTGAGGGCCGCCTGCAGCTGGGCCGCTCCGGCGCGCTGTTCGTCGCTGAGTCCGGGTACGAGTCCCACGGGCGCGACCCGCATGTTGGCACCGCAGCCCTTGGAGCCGGTCTGGCTGGCCTCCTGCCAGACGCGGTCGCTGTCGAGCATCCGGCAGGCGGTCATGCAGGTGCGGCCGGGGGCGCGGTTGTTGTCGGGCGAGTGGTACCAGTCGACGAACTCCTCGCGCACCGTACGCACCAGCCGCAGCGGGGTGAGCAGTCCGCGGTCCGTGGCGGCGCGGATGCCGCGCCCCAGGGCCAGGGTCAGCTGGGTGTCGTCGCTGACGATCGCGGGCCTCGGCAGCCGCATCTGGCGCCACGGCCCGCACTTGGCGAGGATCGAGGGGACGTTGTTGAACTCGGTCGGGAAGCCCAGCGCGTCGCCGAGCGCGAGCCCGGTCAGCGCGCCGGTGGCGGCCTGTTTGGTGATGGTCCTGGTCACGATCACGTGCTTCTTCCTTCCGGTCGCAGCAGTGGGGGGTGCAGGGCGGTCGCGGCGCCCGCCCGGTAGAGGGCGGCCGGCTTTCCCCGTCCGCCGGTACGGCGCGGTGACCCCTCGGCTGCCTGGACGAAGCCGGGCGTGGTGAGGACCTTGCGCCGGAAGTTGGGCCGGTCCAGCTCGACGCCCCAGACCGTCTCGTACACCTGCTGGAGCTCTCCCAGGGTGAATTCGGGCGGGCAGAACGCTGTGGCCAGACAGGTGTATTCGAGTTTGGCGCCGATCCTGATCCGGGCGTCGGCGAGGATGCGGTCGTGGTCGAAGGCGAGTGCGCCGGGCTCTGCGGTGTCCCACCACCCGGCGCCCGCAGCGTCGCCGCCGCCGCGCGGTTCGGGCAGATCCGGTACCAGCGCGGCGTAGGCGACGGAGACGACCCGCATCCTCGGGTCGCGGTCCGGGTCGCTGTACGTCGCCAGCTGTTCCAGGTGGAGGGCCGAGACGGTGTCCTCGCTCAGCCCGGTCTCCTCGGCCAGCTCCCGGCGGGCCGCGTTCCCGGCGGACTCGCGGGGCAGGACGAAGCCGCCGGGCAGCGCCCACCGGCCCTTGTAAGGGTCCTCGCCCCGCTCGACGAGCAGGACGTGCAGCCGGCTCTCGCGGACCGTGAAGACCGCCAGGTCGACGGTGACGGCGAACGGTTCGAACGCGTGCGGGTCGTAGCCCTCGGGCGCGGCGGCGGTCATCGCCGCTCCGGGAGCGGGTCGGCGAAGTGCCAGCCCCTGGCAAGCAGGGCGTCGACCGCCTCGACGGCCGTGGCCAGGCGCTCCTGCCGGCTTCCGGTGACCTCGATGAAATTCCTTCCTGTACGGGTGAGTTCGGCTCGGAAACGGTCGGTCATCCAGGGCCGCAGCTCCTCGCCGTCGCGCAGCCCGTCGTCCTCGAAGGCGACGCCGTCGTGGTCGGTCAGCAGCCACAGGTGATGGGCTACGCGGTCGGCGGTGCGCTCGACGAGCGGGTTGCGGCCGCCGACGTAGCGCTCGTGCCAGACGGTGGTGGCGAAGGAGTCGGTGTCGCAGACGAGCACCGGGGATCCGGTGCGGGCGACCGCCTCCTCCCGGGTGTTCTGGGCCTCGGCTATCAGCGGGAAGTCGTCGGTGGTGAAGGTGACGTCCTCCCACTGGGCGTGGGGCCAACGGGAGCGCAGCGCGGCCAGCTTCTGTTCGCTGAACTCGCGCCCGTACTCGGCGACGTACCCGGTGAGCGCCCAGACACCGCCGCGCCGGCGGTAGTGGGCGGCGAGGGCGCGGGCCAGGGTGGTGGTGCCGGTGGACTCGGCGCCCAGGACGACGATCCGGCGGGTCAGCGCGGCCCGCACCGGCGGTTCGAGGAAGTCCCAGCAGCGCGCCGGGTCCTCGCGCACCGCCGTACCGGAGACCGGGAAGACCGTACGGCCGGGGTCGACGCTGACGGGCTCGGCGCCGAAGCGGCGGGCGAGCTCGTCCCCGTACGACTCCGAGGTGAAGACGGCGTCCACCGGCTCGGGCACGGCCGAGGTGAAAACCGCCATGTGGGCGTCCCAGATCGCCGGGTCGTGGAGATCCATCCGGGTGTCGTCGACGGCGCCCACCACCGTCACGTCCGGGTGCACCTCGCGCATCCAGGCGACCCGGTCGGCGAGCGGGACGGATTCCACCGAGGCGGCGCAGACCAGCACGGTCAGCCGCTCGCAGCGGTCCTGCGCGGTGCGGACGAGATGGTGGTGGCCGGCGTGCGGCGGGTAGAACTTGCCGAGGACCAGGCCGTGCGCGAAGCGTTTCATGCCGCGGCCTCCACGAACTCCCGCTGCCGGACGGTGAGATCGCGCCGCCAGTTGCGCAGACCGATCAGGCACAGCGTCAGGAAGCCGACGTACAGCAGCGAGGTGAGGTAGAGCTCCTTGTACGCGTAGAGCGGGATGTAGACCACGTCGGCGGCGATCCACAGCCACCACGACTCGACGAGCTTGCGGCACTGCCCATACGTCGCGGCGAGGGACAGCGCGGTCGTCAGCGCGTCCCAGAAGGGCACCGTGGAGTCGGTGGCCCGGTCCAGCAGGACGGTCAGCGCGAGGGTCCCCACCACCCCCGCCGCGAGCAGCAGGGCCCACTCGGTGCGGGTGGTGCTCCGCACCGGCAGGCTGTCCGTCCCTGATCCACCCCCGTGGGTCCAGGTCCACCAGCCGTACGCGGCAAGGGCGATGAAGACGATCTGGAGCCCGGCGTCGGCGTACAGGCCGGACTGGGCGAACAGCAGGATGAAGAAGAGGTTGTTGGCGATGCCGACCGGCCAGTTGGCGAGGTGCTGGCGGGCCACGAGCCAGACACACAGCGCTCCACTGCCGAAACCCAGCACCTCGGTCCAGCTGACCGGGGTGTCCAGGACCGTCACCAGGGGCTGCCGCAGGGGATCGAGGACGTCCGCGAGACTCACACCCGCCTCCTTAATAGTCATTCTGACTATAAAGGTCGAACGCAGGTAGCAAAAGACCCGCGGCCGGTTCCTGTCCGAAATTCGGAACCCAGGAACCGGCCGCGGGCCGTGAGCGGTGGGGGCGGGCGGTCTACAGACCGACCTCGCGCATCAGCATGCCCACTTCGGTGTTGGTGAGCCGGCGCAGCCAGCCCGACTTCTGGTCGCCCAGCGGGATCGGGCCGAACGACGTCCGCACGAGCCGCTCGACCGGGAAGCCGGCCTCGGCCAGCATCCGGCGGACGATGTGCTTGCGGCCCTCGTGGAGGGTCACCTCGACCAGGTAGTTCTTGCCGGTGTTCTCGACGACGCGGAAGTGGTCGGCGCGGGCGTACCCGTCCTCCAGCTGGATGCCGTCCTTGAGCCGCTTGCCCAGGTCGCGCGGGAGCGGGCCCTGGATGGCGGCCAGGTACGTCTTCTTCACGCCGTACTTGGGGTGGGTGAGACGGTGGGCCAGCTCGCCGTGGTTGGTGAGCATGATGATGCCCTCGGTCTCGGTGTCCAGCCGGCCGACGTGGAAGAGCCGCGTCTCACGGTTGGTGACGTAGTCGCCGAGGCACTGGCGTCCGTCCGGGTCCTCCATGGAGGAGACGACACCGGCCGGCTTGTTCAGCGCGAAGAAGAGGTACGACTGGGTGGCGACGGTCAGGCCGTCGACCTTGATCTCGTCGTGGTGGACGTCGACGCGCATGCCCTGCTCGACGACGATCTCGCCGTTCACCTCGACGCGGGACTGCTCGATCAGCTCCTCGCACGCGCGGCGCGAACCCATGCCGGCCCTGGCGAGGACCTTCTGCAGCCGCTCGCCCTCCTGCTCGGCGCCGGGGTGCGTCTTGGGCGTGCTGATCTCGGGCTTGTTCGCGTACCTGTCGCGGTTGCGCTGCTCGATCTTGGCGTCGAGCTCGCGCGGACGGGCCGGGGCGCCGTGCGGGGCACGCCGGCCGCCGCTCTTCGAGCCGCTGGACGCCGCCTTCGGGCCGCCCTTGGCGCCGCCGCGGGCGGATGCGCCGCGACCCTTGCGGGTACCGCCGTCACCGCCCGGCTTGTCGTTGCCCACGTCGTAGCGGCGCTCCTCGGGGCGGGGCCGGCGGGGACGCTGGTCCTGCTTGTCCTCGCGCTCGGAGCCGGAGACCCGGGGGCTGGGGTTGGTGTTCCGGCCGGTGCCCATGTTGTTCCTGGCCCCGCTCCGGCCCGCGCCTCCGCCGGCACCGCCGCTCCGGGAGCCGCCGCCGCTCCGGCCCGCGCCTCCGCCGGCGCCACCGCTCCTGCCGCCGCCGCTGCCGCTTCCGCTGTTCCTGCCACTGCTTCGCATCAAAATTCCGTCTTGTCGTGTGCGTGAGTATCCGGGGTGTCCGGTGCGTCCGGATCGAACGACGGCACACCCTCTAGCGTCTCAGCCTCGATCGCGTCCGCCTCCGGGAGGAAGGGCGCGAGCTCCGGGAGCTCGTCCAGGCCACGCAGGCCCATTCGCTCCAGAAAGTAGTTCGTCGTCCTGTACAGGATCGCACCTGTTTCGGGTTCCGCGCCCGCTTCCTCGACCAGGCCCCTCTGGAGCAGGGTCCGCATGACCCCGTCACAGTTCACGCCGCGCACCGCGGAGACCCTGGAACGGCTCACCGGCCGGCGGTAGGCGACCACCGCGAGGGTCTCCAGCGCCGCCTGGGTGAGACGGGCGTGCTGGCCGTCCAGGACGAAGCCCTCGACCGCCGCCGCGTACTGCGGCCGGGTGTAGAAACGCCAGCCGCCGGCGACCAGCCGCAGGTCGAAGCCGCGGCGCTGCACGGTGTACTCGTCGGCCAGCTCCCGCAGCGCGTCCGCGACGGCCCGCCGGGGCCGCTCCAGCACCTTGGCCAGGTGTTCCTCGGTGGCCGGCTCGTCGACGACCATGAGCACGGCCTCCAGGGCCGGTTTCAGATCGAGGCCGGCGACGGCGGATCCGGTGACGTCCTGCTCACTCATGCCTTCACGTCCTGCCGCTCGTCCCGCATGTCCGCCGCCTCCCGGTCGAACTCGTCCGTGACCACGGGCTCGGCCCCCTGCTCCCCGGCCCAGCGCACCATGAGCTCCCCCAGCGCCTCGTCCTGGTCCAGGGTGACGGCCTTCTCCCGGTAGAGCTCCAGCAGCGCGAGGAACCGGGCGACGACGGTGAGGGTGTCCGGGGCGTCCCCGGCCAGCTCCCGGAAGCTCATCTCCCCCGCCTCCCGCAGCCGGGCCATCACGATCCCGGCCTGCTCGCGCACGCTGACCAGCGGGGCGTGGATGTGATCGATGTAGACCTGCGGCCGGGGCCTGGGCTGCATCGCCTTCACGGCCAGCCTGGCGAAGCCCTCGGCGCCGATGCTGATCACGACGTCGGGCAGCAGCTCCGCGTGGTGCGGTTCCAGTCCGACGGTACGGGGGAAGCGGCGGCCCTCCGATTCGAGGCGGTCGCTGAAGATCTCCGCGATGCGCTTGTACGCGCGGTACTGCAGCAGCCTCGCGAAGAGCAGGTCCCTGGCTTCGAGCAGCGCCAGGTCCCCCTCGTCCTCCACCTCGGCGGTGGGCAGCAGCCGGGCCGCCTTGAGGTCCAGGAGGGTCGCCGCGACGACGAGGAACTCCGTGGTCTGGTCCAGGTCCCAGTCCGGCCCCATGGCCCGGATGTAGATCATGAACTCGTCGGTGACCTTGGACAGTGCGACCTCGGTCACATCCAGCTTGTGCTTGGAGATGAGCTGGAGCAGCAGATCGAAGGGCCCCTCGAAGTTCGCCAGCCGAACGGTGAAGCGACCGTCATCGGGCGCGGGTGCGTGGACGGGCGCGGGGGCGTCGTCCCGGACCTGCGGGGCTTCGGCGGCCTGCGGCGCTTCAGCGGTCTCCGGGGTCTGCTGAGACTCCGGCGCCTCGGCCGTCTCCGGGGCCTGCGGCGCTTCAGCGGTCTCCGGGGGCCCGGCGCCCGGCCCGCGGCCCAGTGGGCGGCGGGAGGCGCGGGCGGGCTCGTCGGGTGAGGGCATGAAGATCCAGAGTGCGGCGGGACACGGAGGGCGGACGGCGGCCCGCCGTCGGGCCGGCAGGGCCCTGGCGGCAGGCTACCCGCGCCGGGCCCGTCAGCGGCCGCGCAGCCGCCGTACGAGGATGCTCGCGTCGCCCCGGGACTCCAGGTCGGCCAGGACGACGGCGACCGCCTCACGGACGATCCTGCCCCGGTCGATGGCCAGCCCGTGCTCGCCGCGCAGCACCAGCCGCGCGTGTTCCAGGTCCATCAGCTCCTCGGCGGAGACGTAGACCGTGATCTTCTCGTCGTGGCGCTCCCGGCCGCTGGGCCGGCGGTTCGCGCCGCGCCCGCCACCGCGTCTGCGCTGCTGCTGGACGACCGGCGCCGGAACCGGTTCCTGCGAGGACGGCTGCTGCGGGCGGCGCCCCGCCTGCGCGGCCACCGCCATCCGGTCGTTCTCACCGCCCCGGCTGCGCGAGTCACCCGCGTCGGCCCTGGCCGCGGAGTGCTCCTCCTGGGCGGAGGGGGCGGTCGCCGGTTCCTCCGGGCCGGTCGCCCGGGCGTCGGCCCCGGCATCGCTCTCGCCGGCCGGTGCGGGCACGCGGCCGGCCTCGCCGTTCGCCTTGCGCCGCCGTTCCGCGGGGGACGAGGACTGCAGCCCCATCCCCCCGGTGGTACGGAACAGTTCGTCGGCCCCCGGCAGACTCACTCGGCGTGACACCGGGCGAGCACCTCCCTGGCGAGCTGGCGATAGGCGGCGGCACCGACCGAGTTGGAGGCGTAGGTGGTGATGGGCTCACCGGCGACCGTGGTCTCCGGGAAGCGGACCGTGCGCCCGATGACCGTGTGGTAGACGTGGTCGTCGAAGGCCTCGACGACGCGCGCGAGGACCTCGCGGCTGTGCACCGTACGGGAGTCGTACATGGTGGCGAGGATGCCGTCGAGCTCCAGCTCCGGGTTGAGCCGCTCCTGGACCTTCTCGATGGTCTCGGTGAGCAGCGCCACACCTCGCAGCGCGAAGAACTCGCACTCGAGCGGCACTATCACCTTGTGCGCGGCGGTCAGGGCGTTCACGGTGAGCAGGCCCAGCGAGGGCTGGCAGTCGATCACGATGTAGTCGTAGTCGGCCATCAGCGGCTTCAGGGCGCGCTGCAGGGTGGACTCCCGGGCGACCTCGCTGACCAGCTGGACCTCGGCGGCCGACAGGTCGATGTTGCTCGGCAGCAGGTCCATGTTGGGCACGGCGGTCTTCAGGAGGACCTCGTCGGCCGCCATGCCCCGCTCCATGAGCAGGTTGTAGACGGTGAGGTCGAGCTCCATCGGGTTCACGCCGAGGCCGACGGACAGGGCTCCCTGCGGGTCGAAGTCGACGAGCAGGACGCGCCGGCCGTACTCCGCGAGCGCGGCACCCAGATTGATGGTCGACGTGGTCTTGCCGACGCCGCCCTTCTGGTTGCACATCGCGATGATCTTCGCGGGGCCGTGATCGGTCAGCGGGCCCGGGATCGGGAAGTAGGGCAGGGGCCGGCCGGTCGGGCCGACTCGCTCACGGCGCTGGCGGGCTGCGTCGGGCGCGAGCGTGGCCGCGTACTCCGGATCGGGCTCGTACTCGGCGTCGGGGTCGTAGAAGCGCCCCTGGGGCGCCTCGTCGAAGTCGGCGAAGTGGGCGGTGTCCCGGCCACTCTCGTTGCCGGCCATGGCGTTCACGTGTAGGCCGTCCATCATCTGGGGGGCTGTCGTCATGTGCTGGTGGGTGGCGAAGGTGCGGACAGCGACGGAGCCGACAGCCTCCAGCCCGTTCGGGCTCTGGCCCCGTGCAGGCATCCCTGGTTGAACACCCCCGGGAGTAAATGTCGACTCATTCACAAGTCGTCTTACCTCCTTGGACGTGACCAGGAAACTTATCGATAGGTCAGCGTGGCACCATGCCGACGATTGGCGACTCTATGGCGTGTCACCGGTCCGCAGCAACACAATCCGCCGGACCCGGCCCGATGTGTCGGCAATCGAACACCCCGCTGTCAAGGGCACGCAGCCCTCCGGGCACACTCTTCACGGGTGCACGAATCGGTTAAAGGGTTACGTTCGAGGCGAGTTGCGCGGGGTCCGGCAAGGGCCCGGCATGCGTCCGGCCGGACCTTGCTCGGCAAGGTCCGGCCGGGTGCGCGAGGTTGACGGAGGGGGTTGACCCTCAGCCGAGAAGCGCGCTCAGTTCGACGTGGTCGAGGCCGTGCGCCTCGGCCACCTCACGGTAAACGACCTGCCCGTCATGGGTGTTGAGCCCCTTGGCGAGTGCGGCGTCACGGCGCAGCGCCTCGGCCCAGCCCCGGTTGGCGAGCTCCACGATGTAGGGAAGCGTCGCGTTGGTGAGGGCATAGGTCGAGGTGTTCGGCACCGCGCCGGGCATGTTGGCGACGCAGTAGAAGACCGAGTCGTGAACCATGAAGGTCGGCTCGGCGTGCGTCGTCGGGTGGGAGTCCTCGAAGCAACCACCCTGATCAATTGCAATGTCGACAAGTACACTTCCGGGCTTCATCTTGGCGACGAGCTCGTTGGTGACCAGCTTCGGGGCCTTCGCTCCGGGGATGAGCACGGCGCCGACGACCAGGTCCGCCTCGACGACGGCCTTCTCCAGTTCGAAGGCGTTGGAGACGACCGTCTGCACCTTGGTGCCGAAGATCCTGTCGGCCTCGCGGAGCTTGTTGATGTCCCTGTCGAGCAGCGTGACGTGGAAGCCGAGACCGACGGCGATCTGCGTGGCGTTCCAGCCGGAGACACCGCCGCCGATGATGACGGCCCGCCCGGCCGCCGTGCCCGGGACGCCGCCGGGCAGCACACCGCGGCCGCCGACCGAACGCATCAGGTGGTACGCGCCGACCTGCGGGGCCAGCCGGCCCGCGACCTCGGACATCGGGGCGAGCAGCGGCAGCGCGCGGTTCGCGGTCTCGACGGTCTCGTAGGCGATGGCGGTGGTGCCGGACTCCAGCAGCGCGTCCGTGCACGCGCGGGAGGCGGCGAGGTGCAGGTACGTGAAGAGGGTCTGTCCCTTGCGGAGGCGGTGGTACTCCTCGGCGACCGGCTCCTTGACCTTCAGCAGCAGGTCGGCGGTGGCCCAGACCTCGTCGGCGGTGGGCAGGATCCGCGCGCCGGCGGCGACGTACTCCTCGTCCGTGATGGAGGAGCCGGCCCCGGCGTTCTCCTCGACGACGACCTGATGGCCGTGCCGGACGAGCTCGTGCACACCGGCAGGCGTGATCGCCACGCGGAACTCGTTGTTCTTGACTTCGCGGGGGATGCCGACCTTCACGTCGATCACGGTCCTTGGCTCAGAGGGTTAGCCGGGCATAGCAATACATACCCGGATAGACGCAGCGTAAATGGAGACACCGCGAAGACCCGCGGCAGAGCCAGTCTAATGAAGGGCTTCCCGCTGTCTAGCCTTACAAAGCATTAATTTTCCGTCGTCGCACTACGGATTTCGTAGGCTGCGCTCTCCTCACCCAGCAATCTGTCGGCCGTACCCCGGTGCAGACCCGCAGCTGCGGGGTCGCCGAGCCGGTCCAGCGTGTCGGCCAGCCGCAGCTCAAGGGCGGCCTGCAGCCTCACGTCCTTGGCCTGCCGCGCCCACTGCACCGCCTCCCGGCAGGTCTGCAGGGACTCCTGCGGACGGCCCGCGTACTCCTGGACCCGGGCGACCTCGCTGAGCGCCCGCGCCTGGGCGGGCAGGTCGCCGAGCCTGCGGTAGCCGGCCGCGGCCGCGCGCCAGTTCCGCAGCGCCTCGCCGTACCGGCCCGCGTAGGTGTGGACGGTGCCTAGGCGCCCGTAAAGCCGCGCCTCGTCGGCCTTCTCGCCCTGGGTGAGCCGCTGGGCGAGCGCCCGCCCGTACCAGTCCGAGGCCCGGTGGAAGTCGCCCAGCTCGGCGTAGGCGCCGCCCACGGATTCCATCGCGCGGCCGGTGGCGTACGGGTCCTTCGCGGCCCGTCCGGCATCCAGCGCGGCCCGGTAGCGGGCCAGCGCCTCCCGGGTCCGGCCGGTCCCGGCGTCCAGGTCGGCGAGGTTGAGCAGGGCGGCCGCCCGCTCGCGGGGCAGTTCGCGGCGCTCCGCGACGGACAGCACCAGAGCGTGCAGCCCGTACAGCTCGGGCGCGGCCGCCTCGGTGCCCTCGTGCACTGCCAGCGCCCGCACCAGTGCGGCCACCAACCGCCTTGCCAGCGTGTCGAGTTCACCGTCCTGCACGGCGATCCGGGCGGAGGCGAGCAGGGCCGGACGGCGGATCCGCAGCCATTCGGCGGCGGCCTCGGGGCCGGGGAAGCGCAGCGAGCGCGGCAGGCCGGCGAGCCTGCGCCGGGCCGGTGAGCCCTCGGGTTCGGTGACCGCCCGGCAGGACTGGAGCAGGCGCACCGTCCGCTCCAGCATCCTCGCCCGCGCGAGCTGGATCTCGGCCGGGCGGTCCCGGTCCTCCAGCAGTGCCCGCAGCAGCGGGGCCAGGCAGCCGGGCACCTCGTACTGCGGCCCGTCCGCCTCGTCCCTCCGCAGCACACCGAGGCGGACGAAGTCGTCGAGCGTGGTCTGGGCGGCCGATACGGAGCAGCCGGCCAGCGCGGAGGCGGTCTGGGCGTCGGCCAGTCCGGCAGGGGCGAGGATGAGCAGTCGCAGTATCCGGGCCGCGGTCGGCGCGAGCGAGTCATGGACCAGCCGGAAGGCGCGGGCCAGCGGCCGGGCGCCGGTGGACTGCTCGGCCTCGTCCGGCAGTTCCCGCAGTCGCTTGGTGACGTCGGCCACCGAGGCCGTGGGGTGCGCGGCCAGCCAGCCGCCGACCATCACCAGTGCGGCGGGCTGGCCGCCGCACTCCTCGGCCAGCGTCTCGGCGGTCCGGGGATCGACGGTGATGCGGACCTGTCCGATGGTGCGGGCGAGCAGCTGGACCGCCGGCCCGGCCTCCAGTCCGCCGATCGTGCAGGGCCGGACGCCGGGGATACCGGTCAGCGGGCCCTGCGCGGTGGCGACGACCAGGCAGTCCGGGTTGTCCGGGAGCAGCGGGTCGACCTGTTCGGCGTCGGGTGCGTCGTCGATCAGGAGGAGGGCCCGGCGCACGGCGAGGGCCTCGCGCACCATCTCGGAGAGCTCGTCCTCGTCCGCGCCGGGCGGTCCCACCACGCCGAGCCGGCCGAGGAGGTCCCTGGCGGCGCGTTCGGTGGGGACCGGGGCGCCGCCGGGTTCGGTGAGCCGGACGCGGAACAGGCCGTCGGGGTAGTCGCCGGTGGCGAGCAGTCGCCGGGTGAGTTCGCCGGCCAGTGCGGTGCGGCCGGAACCGGGGCGTCCGGCGATCAGCAGGACCCGGGCGCGGCCGCTCTTGCGGCCGGCCATGGTGTCCAGTCCGGCCCGCTCGATGTCGGCCCGGAGTTCCTTCAACTCGCGCTCTCGGCCGAAGAACTGAGATGGCTCGACGGTGGCCGGCTCCTCGGTCCCCGCAGCCTCGGCCGGGTCGCTGGTGTGCACCGCCTGATCCGTCACGGGCCACGCTCCACTTCGCTGCACGCGTCGCCCGCCGGGACTCCGGTCAGGGCATTCCGAGCGTAGTTCAGGCGGGTGGGCG
This sequence comes from Streptomyces sp. NPDC048462, assembly GCF_043200175.1. Lineage (NCBI taxonomy): Bacteria > Bacillati > Actinomycetota > Actinomycetes > Kitasatosporales > Streptomycetaceae > Streptomyces > Streptomyces sp. NPDC048462. The sequence continues at coordinate 22,912 of NZ_JBICXG010000044.1, read as the reverse complement.
AATCCGGTGGAGCGCGGCGGGCACATCCCCCGATCGGATCAGCGTTTTTTCCGACCGGGTGACGTGCCGGGTCCGCGACGGCCCGTCAGGCCTCGAACGGCCGGGCGGGCCAGGGCGCCTCGGCGGGCCGCAACGAGTCGACCCCGTCACCCGCGAGCACCGCGGCGAGCGACATCACGCCCACCACCAGGCAGCTGTTGTGCAGGTCGCCGGCGAGCACGCCCCGGACGAGCTCCTGGAGCGGCACCCGGGCCTGCTCCATGTCGGCCTCCTCCTCGGAGACCTCGAAGCGCTCGCCGTCCGCCTCGGAGATGTTCCGGGCGAGGAAGATCCGTACGGCTTCGTCGCAGCCGCCCGGCGTGGTGTAGACGTCGGTCAGCACCCGCCAGTCCTCGGCCTTGACGTACGCCTCCTCGTAGAGCTCGCGCTGCGCGGCGTGCAGCGGGTTCTCACCCGGGATGTCGAGCAGTCCGGCCGGGATCTCCCAGAGCTTGTGGCGGACCGGGTGGCGGTACTGGCGCAGCACCAGGACGCGGCCCGCGTCGTCGAGTGCGAGCACGGCGACCGAGCCCGGGTGGACCTGGTAGTCGCGGCGCACGACGGAGCCGTCCGGCATCGCGACGTCATCGGTGCGGACGCTGGTCTTCTTTCCCCGGAACGGGGTCTCGGTCGCGGTGACCGGCCATTCCTCGGGCGTGTCCTGGAAACACATCTACGTCCTCCCACAAAAAGCAGTGACCGGGGTACCCGTCCTCGAAGGACGCGTACCCCGGTCAACCGTAACGCCTGCGGGGGTGCCGTTACTTGCCCGGCGTGCCCTCGGCCGCCGCGCCCGCCCGGCGTGCCACGGCCGCCTTCACCAGGCCCGCGAACAGCGGGTGCGGGCGGGTCGGGCGGGAGCGGAGCTCCGGGTGCGCCTGGGTGGCGACCAGGTAGGGGTGGACCTCGCGCGGGTACTCGACGTACTCGACGAGCTTGTTGTCCGGGGAGGTGCCGGAGAAGACCAGGCCGGCCTTCTTCTCCAGCTCCGCGCGGTAGGTGTTGTTGACCTCGTAGCGGTGGCGGTGGCGCTCCTCCACGTACGGCAGGTCGTCGTACGCCTCACGGACGAGCGAGCCCTCGGCGAGCTTCGCCGGGTAGAGGCCGAGGCGCATGGTGCCGCCCAGGTCGCCCGCGCCCTCGACGTACGCCAGCTGCTCCTCCATCGTCGAGATGACGGGGTGGGAGGTGGCGGCGTCGAACTCGGTGGAGTTGGCGTCGGGGATCTCCGCGAGGTTGCGCGCGGCCTCGATCACGATGCACTGGAGGCCCAGGCAGAGGCCGAGCAGCGGCACCTTGTTCTCACGGGCGTACTGGATGGCGCCGACCTTGCCGATGACGCCGCGCTCGCCGAAGCCGCCGGGGATGCAGATGGCGTCGACGTCACCGAGCTGCTGCTTGGCACCCGCCGGGGTCTTGCAGTCGTCGGACGCGACCCACTTGACCTTGACGCGGGCCTTGTTGGCGAAGCCGCCGGCCCGGATGGCCTCGGTGACCGAGAGGTAGGCGTCGGGCAGGTCGATGTACTTGCCGACCAGCGCGACGGTGACCTCGTGGTCGGGGTTGTGGACGCGGTCCAGCAGATCCCCCCAGGTGGTCCAGTCGACGTCCCGGAACGGCAGGTCGAGCTTGCGCACGACGTAGGCGTCCAGGCCCTCGGAGTGCAGCACCTTGGGGATGTCGTAGATCGACTTGGCGTCCGGGCAGGCCACCACGGCGGCCTCGTCGACGTCGCACATCAGCGAGATCTTGCGCTTGATCGCGGTCGGCACCTCGCGGTCGGCACGCAGCACGATCGCGTCCGGCTGGATACCGATGTTGCGCAGCGCCGCCACGGAGTGCTGGGTCGGCTTGGTCTTGAGCTCGCCGGACGGGCCGATGTAGGGCAGCAGCGAGATGTGCACGACGAAGACGTTGTCCCGGCCGACCTCGTGGCGGACCTGACGGACGGTCTCGAGGAAGGGCAGCGACTCGATGTCGCCGACCGTTCCGCCGACCTCCGTGATGACGACGTCCACGTCGTCGGTGGCCATGCGGCGGATGCGGTGCTTGATCTCGTTGGTGATGTGCGGGATCACCTGGACCGTGTCGCCGAGGTACTCGCCGCGCCGCTCCTTGGCGATGACCTGCGAGTACACCTGGCCGGTTGTGACGTTGGCCGAGCCGTCGAGGTCGACGTCGAGGAAGCGCTCGTAGTGCCCGATGTCCAGGTCGGTCTCGGCGCCGTCGTTGGTGACGAACACCTCACCGTGCTGGAAGGGGTTCATCGTGCCCGGGTCGACGTTCAGGTACGGGTCGAGCTTCTGCATGGTGACCCGAAGGCCGCGCGCCTTGAGCAGGGCACCGAGGCTGGAGGCAGTCAGACCCTTGCCGAGGGAAGAGGCGACACCCCCGGTGACGAAGATGTGCTTGGTCGTCGTGGATGTGGGCTGCATAGCCAAAGGGGGCTCCCGTGGTCGCGATCGTGAGGTGCGTACCGGCTTTGCCGTCCGGAGATTCCGGAGGCGCCGTCGCTGCGGTTCGGGGGCCTCGTCTGCTGTCGCCAGACGACCACCGGTCCACGGGCTACCAGGGTAACAGCGACGGGGGGAGCCTGCTTCCGGCCACTCCCGGCACAGTCCTCACACACGATCCCCTCAGCTCCCTCACGCCCCACCCGTTCGGCTCATCTCTCTTGCCGGGACCGTCGCGCGGATCACCCAGGTGCGTCGTATCCTGCTCGGACACTCGTTCCGGGCGAGGTATTGAGCTCGCAGGTTCCCCCACCTCAACACCTAGCAACGACCTCTTGACCCGCAGTAAGCGCCCTACGGGGCGACATGGCCGTTCGACTGGAGACGCACGTGGCCGGGCGCATCGAGGATTACGCACTCATCGGAGACATGCAGACCGCAGCCCTGGTCTGCCGGGACGGAACAGCCGACTGGCTGTGCCTCCCACGCTTCGATTCACACGCCGTCTTCGCGGGACTTCTGGGCACCGAGGAGCATGGCTTCTGGCGCCTCGGGCCGGCCCGTGCCGAGGGCGCGGAACCGCCCTCGGCCGACCGCCGCCGCTACCGCGGGGACTCACTCATCCTGGAATCGGAGTGGGACACGCCGCGCGGCACGGTCCGGGTGACCGATTTCATGCCGCCGCGTGACGGCGCACCGCAGCTGATCCGGATCGTGGAGGGAGTCAGCGGCCGGGTGCCGATGCGCTCCGAGCTGCGCATGCGGTTCAGCTACGGGCGGGTCACCCCGTGGGTGCACAAGGTGGACGGGCGCACGGTCGCCGTCGCCGGACCGGACTCGGTCTGGCTGGACACCTCCGCCGACACGTTCGGCGAGAACCTGACGACGTACTCCGACTTCACCGTCGCCCCCGGTGACCGGATCGCGTTCACGATCAGCTGGCAGCCCTCGCACCGCGAGCCGCCCGCGCTCCCGGACCCGGAGGGTTCGCTGGAGGCGACCGCGGACTTCTGGCGCGAGTGGGTCGAGCAGTGCACGTACCACGGGCCCTACCGCGAGGCGGTGGTCCGCTCGCTGATCACGCTGAAGGCCCTGACGTACGCCCCGACCGGGGGCATCGTCGCCGCACCCACCACCTCGCTGCCCGAGGACATCGGCGGCTCCCGCAACTGGGACTACCGCTACACCTGGCTGCGCGACGCCGCGATCACCCTGTCCTCGCTGCTGCGCACCGGCTACCGCGAGGAGGCCCGAGCCTGGCGCGAGTGGCTGCTGCGGGCGGTCGCGGGCGACCCGGAGAACCTGCAGATCATGTACGGGATCGCGGGCGAGCGGGAGCTGGGCGAGGCCGAGCTCGAGTGGCTGCCTGGTTACGAGAGCTCCGGCCCGGTCCGGGTCGGCAACGGCGCCGCGGGCCAGCTCCAGCTGGACGTGTACGGCGAGGTCACCGAGGCGCTGCACCTGGCGCACATGACCGGGCTGACCCGCAACGACTACGCCACCGGCCTCCAGCTCAAGCTGATCGAGTACCTGGAGAAGCACTGGGAGGAGCCGGACGAGGGCATCTGGGAGGTGCGCGGGCCGCGCCGCCACTTCGTGCACTCCAAGGTGATGGCCTGGGTGGCGGTCGACCGGACGATCAAGCTGATCGAGGCCGGGGACGCGGACGGGCCGCTGGAGAAGTGGCGCGAGCTGCGCGACGACATCCACCGCGACGTCTGCGAACGCGGCTACGACAAGGAGCGCAACACCTTCACCCAGTCCTACGGGTCGAAGGAGCTGGACGCCTCCCTGCTGCTGATCCCCCAGATGGGCTTCCTGCCGCCCGACGACAAGCGGGTCATCGGCACGATCGAGGCGATCCAGCGGGAACTGTCCACCGAGGACGGCTTCGTGCTCCGCTACCCCACCACGGGCGGCGACGCCGGTGTGGACGGTCTGGAGGGCGACGAGGGCGCGTTCCTGGCGTGCTCGTTCTGGCTGGCCGACGACCTGGCGATGATCGGCCGGGTCGACGAGGCCCGCCAGCTCTTCGAACGGCTGCTGTCCCTGCGCAATGACCTGGGCCTGCTGGCCGAGGAGTGGGACTCCCGGCTGCAGCGCCAGGTGGGGAACTTCCCGCAGGCCTTCAGCCACGTGCCGCTGATCGACACGGCACTGCGGCTGACGGCGAGCGGGGCGTACGTGGGCTGACGGCGACGCCCGCGGGGTGCCGGAAGGCGCCCCGCGGCGTACCCGTACCCCGCGGCGCCGGCCGGTCAGCCGCTCCCGGGTCCCGTCACGGGTCCCGTCACGACGGGGCGCCCTTGCGACGGCAGCCCCCACTCGCTCCAGGAGCCGTCGTACACCGCCGGCCCGGAGTATCCGGCCAGCTCCGCCCCCAGCGCCAGGACGCAGGCGGTGACCCCCGATCCGCAGCTGAGGTACAGCCGTGCGCGGTCGCCGGCCAGGGCGCCGAACACGGCGCGCAGTTCGGCCGCCGGGCGCATCCGGCCCCCGCGCAGGACCTCACCGAAGGGCAGGCTGACCGCCCCCGGCATATGGCCGCCGCGCAGCCCCGCACGCGGTTCGGGGGCCGTGCCGAGAAAGCGTTCCCGGGCCCTGGCGTCGAACACGGCGGCCGCCGGGTCCGCGAGCGCGGCCACCACCTCCTCGGCGCCGACGAACAGCCCCGGGCGCGGTACGGCCGTGAAGTCACCTCGCTCCGCCGCCCCGGGCGCACCGCCCTCCAGCGGCAGCGCGGCGGCCACCCAGCCGGGCAGCCCGCCGTCGAGCACGGTCACCCGGTCGAAGCCCATCGCACGGAGCATCCACCGGGCGCGGGGACTGGAGTAGACGCCCGCCCCGTCGTAGACGACGACGGTGTCACCGGTGCGCAGGCCCAGGGCGCGCAGCTCGTCGGTGAACCGGGCAGCGTCCGGCATCGCATGGGGCAGCGGCACCGAGTGATCGCTGAGCGCACCGTCGATGTCGAAGGGCCGCGCTCCCGGAATCCGCTGTCCGGCGTCCCGGTGCACGCCGACCGAGGCGTCGAACACCAGCAGTCCGGGTGCGCCCAGCCGCTCGGCCAGCCAGTCGGTGCCGACCAGCGGGCCGGGCAGCCGCAGGTTCTCGTCCACTGTTCCCCACTCCCCCGATTCCCGATCCCTGTTTACCGGTCCCGGTCTCTCCGGGTGCGGGCCGGATCACCCGCGTCCGGAGGGATTTTCAAGATCGCAGCGGCCCCGGGCGCTGTCAACAGCCGCCCGTGCGGCCGCCCCGGCCCGGCCCGGCCGCCCCGCCCCGGCGCCGCCGACAGCGCCCGGGGCCGGTACCTTCCTGAACAGGGCGTCCGCCCGACCCGACCCGACCGAAGCGCGAGGCCAGAGCCAGTGGAGACCCAAGGCGGCATCACCGTTCAGCGGGCCCTCGAACTGCCGGGGCTGCGCGGCGGACTCCCCGAGGTGGTGTCCGGGGCCGACCGGCTCAGCCGTACGGTGCGCTGGGTGCACGCGGGCGAGGTCCCCAACATCGCCTCGCTACTCAAGGGCGGCGAGCTGCTCCTCACCACCGGTCTGGGGCTCGGCGCCCGTCCCGCCGAGCAGCGCGCGTTCGTCCGCAGGCTCGCCGACCGGGGCATCGCCGCCCTGGTGGTGGAGCTGGGTCCGCGTTTCAGCAGACTGCCCGCCTCGATAGTGGACGCCGCACGCGCCGCCGGGCTGCCGCTGGTCCAGCTGCACCGCGAGGTGCCGTTCGTGACGGTGACCGAGGAGATCCACACCGAGATCGTCAACGGTCACTACGCGCTCCTGCAGCAGGCCGAGGAGGTCCACCGGCGCTGCACCCAGGCGCTGCTGGGCGGCGGCGGAGTGCCCCAGGTGCTGGGCATCCTGGCGGACTTCACGGCCAACCCGGTGTTCCTGGAGACCGCCGACGGCCAGCTGCTGTACGCGGCGGGCACCGAGTCCGGGCCGGTCTCCGCCGATCCGCTCCAGGTCTGGGACGGGATGCGCGGCGGCCGGGCGGCCCGTGAGTCGCCGCCCGTCGGCGCGGTGCTGGCGGATGTGCCGGGCGGCGGTCCGGGGACGAATTCGGTACGGGCCCGGCTGGTGCTGCTGGCCGTGGACGGTCCGCTGGTGACGGTGCACCGGATGGCGGCGGAGCGTGCGGCGGGCCTGCTCGCCGTGGTGCTGATGCAGGCCCGTCAGGAGGAGGAGCTCGCGGCGCGCGGCCGGGGTGACTTCCTGACGGATCTGGCGGAGGGCCGGATCGCCCCCGACGACGCCCCGGCGCAGGCCCGGGTGCTGGGCTTCAGGCCGGGCGAGATGCCGCTGCTGCCCGTGGTGATGCGGCTGGCCCCCGAGCTGTCCCCGTCCGGCAACTGGGCGCTGCTTGCCCGTGCGGTCCTGGAGGAGCTGTCATCGGTGGGGGTGCCGGTGCTGCTCGGGGTGCGTCCGGTGGAGGGCAGGGTGCCGCTGCTGCTGGCGCTGCGGACCGAGACGGAGCGGACGGCGGTGGCCGAGCGGGTCGCCGCCGCGCTGCGGGCCGGGGTGGAGCGGGCCGGCCTGGAGCGGGCGGGTTCACATCCCCCGGTCGTGGTGGTCGGGGTGGCGGGCAGCTGGGCGACGGCCGGTGCGGGGCTCCGGCACGCCGCGGAGACGGCCACGGCGGCGCAGGGGCTCAGCGACCGGCCCTGGTACGACGCCCGGCGCCTCGATATCGATCTGCTGCTCTGGCGGCTGCGGGACCACCCGGATCTGGCGGCGTTCGTCGAGCGGGCGATCGGCCCGCTGCGCGATCACGACCGCACCTCGCGCCCGCCGCTGCTGCCCACCCTGGAGACCTACCTCGCGCACGCGGGCCGCAAGGCGGAGACGGCGCGCGAGCTGCATCTGAACCGTCAGACGCTCTACAACCGGCTCGCTCGTATCGGTGAACTTCTCGGCACCGATCTGGACGACCCGCAGGCGGTACTGGCCCTGAGCCTGGCCCTGCGCGCCCGCCGCCACACCTCGTAGCGGCCGGGCCGCGCGCCACCACCTCAGCGATTGCGGGCCACCGCCAGCGGCTGCGCCAACTCGTCGTACACGCCGAGCACTTGCGCGATCGTGTCGTCCTCGGTCGGCCAACTCGCCGCCTGCACAAGCCCCGCGGCCGCCAGCCGGTCCCGCTCCGCCGGGTCCCCGAGCAGCCGGGCCACCGCGCGGGCGAGCGCCTCCGCGTTCCCGTACGGCACGAGTTCGGCTGCCTCACCCACGAGTTCGGGCACCCCGCCGACCGCGGTGGCCACCAGCGGTACGCCGATCCGCAGCGCGTCCTGGGCAAGCAGCGAGCGGGCCTCCCAGCGGCTGGCCAGTACGGCCAGGTCGGCGGCGGCCAGCAGCTCGGTCACATCGGAGCTGCTGCCGATCAGCGCGACGGGCAGGTCCTCGGCCTTGATCCGGCGCTGCAACGCCGCCCGCTCACGCCCCTCCCCCGCGATGACCAGCAGGGGTACGGTGTCCAGCCGCCGCCACGCACGCGCCGCGTCGAGCAGGGTGCCGAATCCGTGATGCGGCACCAGGCTGCCCACAGCCACGATCAGCGGCCTCTCCACGGCACCGAGTTCGGCCCGCACCTTGCCGTCGGACGGGGCGGCGGGGATGCGTGGCGACGGCGTGGCGACGGGTGCGAGCCGGGCGTCGCGCGCGCCGCGCCGCCTGGCCCGGTCGACCAGGTCCGAGGAGGCGCCGAGCACAACGGCCGCCGCGCGGGAGGCCCTTCGCTCCAGCAGGTGCAGCAGCCGGCGGCGGGCGCCCTCGGCGTGGGACCGGGTGTGCCAGGTGACGACCAGCGGGACGCGGCGACCGCCGAGGGCCAGGGCGGCCCGTACGGCGGCGTTGAGTCCGTGCGCGTGGACCACGTCGGCGCCGGCGCAGGCACCGCGCAGTGCCGCGACGGCGGCAGGGTCGCCGCGCCTGGGGACGGGCGCGAAGTGCGCCCCCGTCGCGGCGAAATCGTAGGTGCGGTCCAGTCCGGTGGGCGCGCAGACCGTGACCTGCACGCCTCTCGCGACCAGTCCGGCGGCCAGCGAGCCGACATGGGCGCTGCTTCCCGCACTGCCTCCGCCCAGCACTTGGACCGTACGCAGCTGTGACACGTTGAATGGCTCCCGGGGCTGCCGAGTCGGCGGTGTGTACACGGCCAAGGATGCCAGTCCGTACGCACGTTCCGGCACGACCGGACCGTAACTCCGGTGCGCATCGCAACAAACCGGGCGTGGCGCACCACCCGCACGGGTGAAGATCACGGGACGCGCGCGGCCCGGGTGAGCGGCCCGGCGGCCCGCCGCGGGGCGGCCGGGGCCCCCGCGACCCGCCGGGCGGCCGCTATCCGTCCGTCCGTGCGGTGGCGAGGAGTTCCTCCGCGTGGGCGCGGGCCGTCTCGGAGTCCTCCTGGCCCGCGAGCATCCGGGACAGCTCCCGCACCCGCTCCTCGCCCTCCAGGACGGTGACACCGCTCCTGGTCACCGAGCCGTCCACGGTCTTCTCGACCAGCAGCTGACGGTCGGCGAACGCGGCGACCTGGGGCAGGTGGGTGACGACCACGACCTGGGCGGACTTCGCGAGCTTCGCCAGCCGCCGCCCGACCTCGACGGCCGCCTTGCCGCCGACGCCCGCGTCGACCTCGTCGAAGAGGTAGGTGGGTACGGGGTCCGAACCGGCGAAGACCACCTCGACGGCGAGCATCACCCTGGACAGCTCACCGCCCGAGGCACCCTTGGCGATCGGGCGGGGCTGGGCGCCGGGGTGCGGGGCCAGCAGCAGTTCGACCTCGTCGGCGCCGGACGGCCCGTAGACCACGCCGCGTCCGCCGATGTCGATGCCCGAGGCCTCGTCGGCCGCCTCGGTCTGCCGGATGTCGAAGGAGACCCGGGCGTGCGGCATGGCCAGGGAGGCGAGCTCCGCGGTGACGGCCTCGGCGAAGAGCGCGGCCGCCGCCGTACGGGCGTCGGTCAGCGCCTGGCCGAGTCCGGAGAGTTCGCGGCGCAGCGCGTCCCGCTCCGCGGTCAGCTCACCGATCCGGTCGTCGTCGCTCTCCAGCTCCATGAGGCGCGCGGCCCCCTCCTCGGCCCAGGCCAGCACGGCGGTGATGTCCTCGCCGTACTTGCGGGTGAGCGCGGTGAGCGCGGCGCGCCGCTCCTCGACGGCGGCGAGCCGCAGCGGGTCGGAGTCCAGCTGGTCGGCGTAGCCCGCGAGTTCGCCCGCGACGTCGGAGAGCAGGATGGAGATCTCACCGACCCGGTCCGCGAGTGCGGCCAGTGCCGGGTCGTGCGCCCGCACCCCTTCCAGCGCCTGCCCGGCCGCCGCCACGATCGTCGTCGCGTCGACCGCCTCCTGGTCCTCGGGGTTGCCGGCCAGCGCGGTGTGCGCGAGGGCGGCGGCGGAGGCGAGGGCGTCCGCGTGGCCGAGCCGCTGGGCCTCGGCGGCCAGCTCGGTGTCCTCACCGGGCAGCGGTTCGACGGCGGCGATCTCGTTCAGCCCGAAGCGCAGCAGGTCGGCTTCCTGGGCGCGTTCGCGGGCGCGCGTGGTCAGCTCGTCGAGTTCGCCGGCGACCTCCCGCAGCCGCCGGTAGGCCGCCGCGTAGGCGGCGTGCGGTACGGCGACGCCGTCGCCCGCGTACCGGTCCAGGGCCTGCCGCTGCCGGGCCGGCTTGAGCAGCCCCTGCTGGTCGGTCTGGCCGTGCACGGCGACGAGTTCGTCGGCGAGTTCGGCCAGCACGCCCACCGGCACGGATCTGCCGCCCAGATGGGCGCGGGAGCGCCCCTCTGCGGAAACGGTACGGCTGATCAGCAGCGCACCGTCCTCGATCTCCGCCCCGGCCTCCTCGGCCCGCAGCGCCGCCGCGTCGCCCTCGGACACCGTGATCCGGCCCTCGACGACCGCCGCCTTCGCGCCGATCCGTACGAGGGCGGGGTCGGCGCGTCCGCCGAGCAGCAGCCCGAGGCTCGTGACGACCATGGTCTTGCCCGCGCCGGTCTCACCCGTCACGGCGGTGAAACCGGGTGACAGCTCCACCACCGCGTCGTCGATGACTCCGAGCGACCGTATCCGCATCTCCTCCAACACGGACATGACCATACGAGGTTTCGTGGCCCGCGCGCACACGGGCTGTGGCCGGGACACCGGATCGGGTGGACGGGGCGGGTTCCCCGGGTGCCCGGTCCGGGGTCAGTGCGGCGCGCCCCGCCACCCCGACACCGGCAGCGCGAACTTGGCCACCAGCCGGTCCGTGAAGGACGCCTGGTGCAGCCGGGCCAGCCGGATGGGCACCGTGCCGCGCCGCACCTCGACGCGGGCGCCGGCGGGCAGCTCGACGGTCCTGCGCCCGTCGCACCACAGCACCCCGTGCGGGGTGTGCGGCTGGACCTCCACGGCCAGCACCGACGTGGGCGAGGTCACCAGCGGCTTGGCGAACAGCGCGTGGGCGCTGATCGGGACCATCAGCAGCGCCTCGACCTCGGGCCACACAACGGGCCCGCCGGCCGAGAAGGCGTACGCGGTCGAGCCGGTGGGCGTCGCGCACACGATGCCGTCGCAGCCGAACCCGGTCACCGGCCGGCCGTCGATCTCCAGGACGACCTCCAGCATCCGCTCGGGCGACACCTTCTGCACGGCCGCCTCGTTGAGCGCCCAGTCGGTGTGGACGACGGTGCCGTTGCTGTGCACGACGACATCGAGCGTCATGCGCTCCTCGACGGTGTACGCCCGGGTGACGACCCGGTCGACGACCTTGTCCAGGTCGTCGCGCTCCGCCTCGGCGAGGAAGCCGACCCGGCCGAGGTTGACGCCGAGCATGGGCACCCCGGAGGCGCGCGAGAGCTCCGCGCCGCGCAGCAGTGTCCCGTCCCCGCCGAGCACGATGAGCAGCTCGCAGCCGCTCAGCGGCTCGGGGGTGGCGTCGGTGACCGTCTCGACGGACGGCGGCAGCGGCAGGTCGGCCGCCTCGGTCGCCAGCACCCGGACGCCCAGACCGTTGCGCAGCAGGCCCTGGACGACCAGCTCGGCGCTGCGGATCGCGGCCGGCCGGCCGGTGTGCGCCAGAAGAAAGACTGTTCGTGCCGTATTCGTCGTCAACGGGGCCCCTCCGCCACTGCACGGTCGACATCTGCGGGATCCAGCTCCGGTGCTCCGGCCCGCAGCCACAGAAAGTACTCGACATTCCCCGAAGGTCCGGGCAACGGGCTCGCCGTCACACCCCGGACCCCCAGACCCAGCGCCCCGGCCCGGCGCGCCACCTCACGTACCGCCTCGGCCCGCAGCTCGGGGCTGCGCACCACCCCGCCGCTGCCGAGCCGCTCCTTGCCCACCTCGAACTGCGGTTTGACCATGAGGACCAGATCCGCGTCGGGGGCGGCGCAGCGCGCCAGGGCGGGCATGACGAGCCCCAGCGGGATGAACGACAGATCGCCCACCACCAGGTCGACGGCCCGGCCGTCGATCGCCTCCAGCGTCAGTTCCCGCACGTTGGTGCGGTCCTTGACGGTGACGCGTTCGTCGGACTGGAGCGACCAGGCGAGCTGCCCGTAGCCGACGTCCACGGCGACGACGCGCGCCGCCCCGGCCCGCAGCAGGACATCGGTGAACCCGCCGGTGGAGGCCCCGGCGTCCAGCGCCCGCCGCCCCTCCACCTTCAGCCCCAGGGGTGTGAAGGCGGCGAGGGCGCCCGCCAGCTTGTGGCCGCCCCGCGACACGTACTCGGGGTCGCTGTCGTCCTTGGTGACGACGACAGCGGCGCTCGTCTCGACCTGGGTGGCCGGTTTCGCCGCGGTGTTGCCGCCGACGGTCACCCGGCCTGCGGCGATCAGCTGGCTGGCATGCTCACGCGATCGGGCGAGCTTTCGGCGTACCAGCTCGGCGTCGAGGCGGCGACGGGCCACTCCTGCCACGTTCGGTTCAGCTCCTGTTGTCGTACGAGTTGTGGTGCGGGGTGTTGCGCGAGGTGTTGTGCGGGTCGGTGTGCGCGGGCCCCGGGACGGGTACCGGCGCGGCGTCCAGCGCGGTCAGCGCCTCGCGCAGTCCACGGTGTACATCCTCGTACACCTCGGTGTGGCCGCCCGCCGGGAGGTGGTCGGCGTCGGCCAGACGCTCCAGTTCCGCGTCCACCCCGGCGTTGCCGGTGGGCGTGCGGACGACGCCGAGGGGCGCGGGGGCCGCCGGGTCGTGCGCAACCGCGGGGGGCGGCTCCTGCGGCGCGTCCTGCGGGATCTCCCCGGGCGCGGTTCCGGCGGCCGTCCCCGGCCCCGGCATCGAGTCGCTCATGCGGGAAACGCTACCCCGAGGCGCTGCGGTACCGTCGATCACGATGGCGACCATGGCGGAGTGCCGCAGCGCACTCGACAGACTTTCGGACAACCTCGCGGGGGCCGACGGCGACGTGCGCAGCGCGGCGTCCCTGGACCGTTCGCTGAGCTGTCACATCAAGGACCTCGATGTCACGTTCACCGGCCGGCTGGCCGGCGGCCGGATCCAGGTCCTGGACACCGTGGAGGGGCCACCCGCGGAGAAGGCCGAGATCCGTCTCGCGATGACCGGGGACGACCTGGTGGCCCTGGTGAACGGCGAGCTGAACTTCGCCAAGGCGTGGGGCTCGGGCCGGGTACGCCTGGAAGCCGGCTTCCGCGACCTCCTGAAACTCAGATCCCTGCTGTAACCAGCCCAGCCCCGTCCAAACCAAGCCCGTCCGGCGCTTGAGGACGTCGTTCAAGCCCGTCCGGCACTTGAGGACAAGGCGTGGCCGAAGGTCACGCGCCCCCGCCCACCGCGGCCCGCGCCCCCCGCACCCGCGCGGCCGGCACCACCAGCGGCGTCCCCGTCTCCGGGTCGGGGATCACCTGGCACCGCAGCCCGAACACCCGCTCCACCAGCTCCGCGGTGACGATCTCCTCGGGCGCGCCCTCCGCGACGATCTCGCCCTCGCGCATCGCGATGAGATGCGTGGCGTACCGCGCGGCGTGGTTCAGGTCGTGCAGGACGGCCACCAGGGTGCGCCCCCGCGTCTCGTGGAGCTCCGCGCACAGGTCGAGCACGTCGATCTGGTGCTGGATGTCCAGGTACGTCGTCGGCTCGTCCAGCAGCAGCAGCGGCGTCTGCTGCGCGAGTGCCATCGCGATCCAGACCCGCTGCCGCTGTCCGCCGGACAATTCGTCGACATAGCGATCACCGAGTTCACCGACGCCGGTCGACGCCATCGATTCCTCGACAATGCGTTCGTCCTCGGGCGACCACTGCCGCAGCAGCCCCTGGTGCGGGTAGCGCCCCCTGGCCACCAGATCCGCCACGGTGATGCCGTCGGGCGCGATCGAGGACTGGGGCAGCAGCCCCAGTGTCCTGGCGACCTTCTTCGCGGGCAGCCGGTGGATCGCCTGCCCGTCGAGCAGCACCTGGCCCCGGCTCGGCTTGAGCATCCGGGACAGCGCCCGCAGCAATGTCGATTTGCCGCAGGCGTTCGGGCCGACGATCACGGTGAACGAGTGGTCGGGTATCTCGACCGAGAGGTTCTCCGCGATGACCCGCTGGTCGTAGCCGAGGGTCACCGAGTCCGCGGTGAGGCGCTGCATGGTCGTACTCCGTGAGTCGGTCGGGGTGCTGGGGGGATGCGGGGCGGGTGAGGGCTTCGGGTGTCCGGCGGAAGAGTTCATATGCGGCCCGCCTTGCGCTCGGACACCAGGAGCCACAGCAGGTAGCAGCCGCCGAGCACACCGGTCACCACACCGACCGGCAGCTGCCGGTCGCCGAAGGCGTCGAGCGCGACCCAGTCGGCGACGAGCAGCAGGGCGGCGCCCATGAAGGTCGCGGCCACCAGGTTGGGGCCGGTCGAGCGGGTCAGCCGGCGGGCCAGCTGCGGGGCGCTGAGCGAGACGAACGCGATCGGCCCGGCGGCGGCCGTGGCGACGGCGACGAGCAGCACGGCCGAGCCCATCAGGACGAGCCGGGTGCGTTCGACCCGTACCCCGAGCGCGTACGCGGCGTCGTCGCCCATCTCCATCACCCGCAGGGCCCTGCCGTGCCCGAAGACCAGCGGCAGCAGCACGGCGCAGACCGCGAGCAGCGGCCAGACCTGTGCCCAGTCCCGCCCGTCGAGCGAGCCGGTCATCCAGACGACGGCCCGGGTGGCGTCGACGAGGTTGGCCTTGGTGATCAGGTACTGGGTCACGGCGGTCAGCATGGCGGCGGCGCCGATCCCGACCAGCACGAGCCGGAAGCCGTGCACTCCGCGCTTCCACGCCAGCAGGTAGACGGCCACCCCGGTCAGCAGCCCGCCGGCCACCGCACCGCCCGCGACCGCCGTCGCCCCGCCCTGGAACACCACGATCACGGTCAGCGCGCCGACCGTCGCGCCCTGGCCGAAGCCCAGCACATCGGGGCTGCCCAGCGGGTTGCGCGAGATGGTCTGGAAGACGGCGCCGCCGGCACCGAGCGCCGCACCCACCAGGAGCCCCACCAGCACCCGGGGCAGCCGCAGGTCCGTGACGATGAACTCCTGCTGGAAGGTGCCGTGCCCGAAGAGGGTGGTGACGACCTCGCCCGGGGTCATGGAGAAGTCGCCGCTGCCGATGAGGACGACTCCCGCCGCCGCCACCACCGCGGCGAGCAGCGCGATCACCGCAAAGGCCCGGACGTTCATCCGGAACGAGTACCCGCCGACCGTACGCACGGCCTTCACCGACCGGGCCGTCCCCGCGGCCCCCGGCTTCTCCTTCGTGGCCTTCACAGCTGGGACATCCTCTTGCGTCGTACGAGGTGGATGAAGACCGGCCCGCCGATCAGCGCGGTGACGATGCCGACCTGGAGCTCGGACGGACGGGCGACGATCCGGCCCACCACGTCCGCGCCGAGCAGCAGCACCGGGGAGAGCACGGCCGCGTACGGCAGGATCCACCGCATGTCGGGACCGGTGATCGCGCGCACCAGGTGCGGGATCATCAGCCCGATGAAGACGATCGGGCCGCAGGCGGCGGTCGCCGCCCCGCACAGCAGGGTGACGGCGAGCATGGCCAGGACCCGGGTCCTGGTCAGATGGGCGCCGAGGGCGCGCGCGGTGTCGTCGCCCATCTCCAGGGCGTTGAGCGGGCGGGCGATGAGCAGGGTGAGCACGACACCGACCGCGATGAACGGCCACACCTTGCCGACCGTCTCGGTGTTCGCGGAGGCCAGCGACCCGACGGTCCAGAACCGCAGCCGGTCCAGCGCCGCCGAGTCCAGCAGCTGTACGGCGTTGACGTACCCGTACAGCGCCGCGGTGACCGCGGTCCCGGCGAGCGCGAGCCGTACCGGAGTGGCGGACCGGCTGCCCCCGAGCAGGTACACGGCCACCGACACGATCCCGGCGCCGGCGAAGGCGAACCAGACGTACCCGGTCAGCGAGGTGACGCCGAAGAAACTGATGGCGGAGACGACCGCCGCGGAGGCTCCCGCGTTGACGCCCAGCAGTCCGGGCTCGGCCAGCGGGTTACGGGTCAGAGCCTGCATCACCGCCCCGGCGAGACCGAGCGCGCTGCCGACGATCAGCCCGAGGACGGTCCGGGGAATCCGCACCTTCCGCACCAGGACGTCGTCGCTGCTCCCGGCGTAGTGGAACAGGCCGTGCCAGACATCGGCGAGGGGCAGCGCCTTGGCGCCGATCCCGATACTCGCCAGGCACACCAGCACCAGGAGCGCCAAGGCCACCAGGAGCCCTGCGGCTCTGACCGCGTGGCGCCTGGGGGGCGAGGGTTTGTCCGGTGCGGCTGTCGGGCCTGCACTCGGTTCCGGGGGACTCTCAACGAACACGCCGGTTAGGTTAGCCTACCCTCCTGTGGCCTCGATCCAGCCTCCCACGCCCGTGCTCCGGCCCACGCCCGTGCTCCGGCCCTTGCCCGGGCCCGCGCCGGACAGCGCCGCCGCGATCACGTCCGCCCGCGCCGCGGCCAGCGAGCTCGCCGCCTGCCGGCGGAAGGGTGCCAGACCGGGGACCAGCTCGGCCATGGTCAGCTCGGCGGCGATGAAACAGAGATCCTCCGGGGCCACCCCCTTCTCACCGAAGTACGCCCGCAGGTAGGGCGTCTGGAAGTCCCAGCCCTCCCGAGGGGTCCCCGGACCGTAGGCACCGCCCCGCGCGCTGATCACCACCACTCTCGTCCCCCGGAGCAGGCCGTCACCCGTCTCCGGTTCCGTGAGAGCGCCGGGAAAGCCCACCCGGTCGATCCACGCCTTCAGCGAGGCGGAGACCGAGTAGTTGTACATCGGGGCGCCGACCAGCAGCGTGTCCGCCGCCAGGAGTTCGGCGATCAGCGGGCGGGTCGAGGACCACTCCCGCCGCTCGGCCTCGCTCCCGATCAGCGTGTCCACCCCGTCCGGCGGGACGAGGCCGGTCCGCTCCGCCCTCCGACCGAGCGAGCAGTAGGCGGTGCCCAGCGGCGGCACCGGGTCCGCGGCGAGGTCCCGGTACCGGTACCCGGCCGGTCCGTGCGCGCTCCGCCAGGTACGGGCGAACAGTGCGGTCAGCTGCCTGCTGACCGACTCCTCGGAGCGATTGGCACTGGAATCCAGATGCAGCAAGGACGTCATGGCTGCTCCCGTGTCACTTCGGTTGCTTGGCGTTCGTCAGGGGAGGTGACGGAACAGCGCGGCGAAAGGTGACCGGTGGACGAGCGCGAGGCACTGGCGGAACACTTCGAGGCACAGCGCGGTCTGCTGCGCGCGGTGGCCCACCGCATGCTCGGCTCGCTGGACGAGGCGGAGGACGCGGTCCAGGAGGCCTGGCTGCGTCTGTGCCGGGTCGACGCCGGAGAAGTGGACAACCTGACCGGCTGGCTGCGGACCGTGGTGACCCGCATCTGCCTCGACATGCTGCGCACCCGCAGGTCGCGCCGGGAGGATCCGGCCGACCACGACGTTCTCGACCAGGTCGCCAGGTCCGGCCGGGACAGTCCGCCGGAGGACGAGGCGATGCTGGCCGACTCGGTGAGCCGCGCGCTGCTCGTGGTGCTGGACACACTGGACCCCGTCGAGCGCATCGCGTTCGTGCTGCACGACATGTTCGCCGTGCCGTTCAGCGAGATCGCGCCCGTCGTGGACCGCACACCGGGTGCCACGAAGAAGATCGCCAGCCGTGCGCGTCACAAGGTGCGGGGCACTCCCTCGGTCCCGGCGGCCGAACTGGCGCGGCAGCGTCAGGTCGTCCGCGCGTTCCTGGCCGCCGCGCGGGCCGGTGACCTCACCGCGGTCCTCGCGGTACTGGCCCCCGATGTGGTGCGGCGTGCCGACCCCGTCGCGGTGCCGCCGGGCGGCGCGGCCGTGGCCCGAGGCGCGCGAGCCGTCGCGGAGGGGACGGCCGCCCTCGCCCACCGGTCACGACTGGCCGAACCGGCGCTGGTCAACGGCATGGTGGGCCTCGTGGTGGCCCCGCGCGGCCGCCTGCTGTTCGCGCTCACCTTCACCATCGAGGACGACCGGATCACCGCCTACGACGTGATCGCCGACCCCGCACGCCTCCGGCGGCTCGACCTCGCCGTCCTCGGCTGACGCGGGACGGGGCCATCGACCGGGTCAGTGCCGCTACAGCCCGAGCCTGGCCACGGCCTCGCCCGCGTCCAGCGTGCTCGACCCGTCTCCGGCGTGCGACCACGCCGCCCCGCACAGCGCCCGCAGACCGTCGAGCGGCTCCCCGTCCCCCTCCAGCACGAACTGCTCGCCCCGGACGGACGCCGTCCAGCCCCCGCAGCCGAAGCCTTCGCCGACCGGAGTCACCTCGGGCTGCCCGGTGAGCAGTCCCCGCAGATCGGCGTCCACGTACGTCGGCCGGTGCTCCGGCTTCGCGCCCACCAGTTGCGCCGCGTCAGCCACCCCGGTCAGCACCAGGAGCGAGTCGACACCGCCGTTGAACGCCCCCTCGATGTCGGTGTCGAGCCGGTCCCCGACCACCAGCGGCCGCTTCGCCCCGGTCCGCAGCACCGTCTCCCGGTGCATCGGCGGCAGCGGCTTCCCGGCCACCTGCGGCTCGGCACCCGTCGCGATCCGGACGACTTCCACGGCCGCCCCGTTGCCGGGCGCGATGCCCCGGGCGCTCGGGATGGTCAGGTCCGTGTTGGACGCGAACCACGGCAGCCCGCGGTTGACCGCGTGGGCGGCCTCGGCGAACCTGCCCCAGGTCATGTCGGGGCCGCCGAACCCCTGCGCGACCGCCACCGGCTCGTCGTCCGCCGTCTCCACCGGCTGCAGCCCCCGTTCCCGCAGCGCCACCCGCAGCCCCTCGCCCCCGATCACCAGCACCCGGGACCCGGACGGCAGCTGATCTGCGATCAGCCGGGCCACCGCCTGCGCCGAGGTGATCACGTCGGCGGCCTCGGCCGGCACCCCGAGCTCGGTCAGGTGCTCCGCCACCGCGTCCGGCGTCCGCAGCGCGTTGTTGGTGACGTAGGCCAGGTGCATTCCGCCGTCCCGCGCCGTGCCCAGCGCCTCGACCGCATGGTCGATCGCCTGCCCGCCCGCGTACACCACCCCGTCGAGATCGAGCAGAGCCGTGTCGTACGCCTCGTTCAACGCGGTGCTGATCCCGCTCGGCCTGGTCCTGCTCGCCTGACTCATATCCCGCGCTCCTCAGTGCCTGTGTCTCCCCCGATCATCGCGCATCCCGGGACCGCGCATACGATGCGGAAATGAACTCACGAGGCCCTGCGGACCAGGGACTGCGGCTGATTCCGTTCCGTGGACTGCGTTACGTCCCCGAGCTGGTCGGCAGCCTCTCCGCGGTGACCTCGCCCCCGTACGACGTCGTGGTACGGCCCGACGGACTGCTCCACCTGGAATCGGCGGATCCGCACAACATCGTGCGTCTGATCCTCCCGCAGGCCGACACCGCGACCGCCCGTCACGAGCAGGCCGCCGCGACCCTGAACAGCTGGCTGGCCGAGGGAATCCTCGCTCCCGACCCCGAGCCCGCGCTCTACGTGTACGAGCAGCGCAACGGCGACATGCTGCAGCGCGGCGTCATCGGCGCGCTGGCGCTCTCCGGCCCCGACGACGGCATCGTGCTCCCGCACGAGGACGTGATGGCCGATGTCGTCGAGGACCGCGCCGATCTGATGCGGACCGCCGAGGCCCACCTCGAACCGCTGCTGCTGACCTACCGCAGCGACGGCGACGCGACGGGGGCGACCTCGGTCATCGAGCGGACGATCCACCGTCCGCCCCTGCTCGCCACCACCACCGAGGACGGCTTCAGCCACCGGCTCTGGGCGCTCACGGACGCCTCGGAACAGTCGGTGGTGCAAGCGGACCTGGCCCGTCGCCAGGCCCTGATCGCCGACGGCCACCACCGCTGGGCCACCTATCTCAGACTTCAGCGGGAGCACGCCGTCCCCGGCCCGTGGGACTTCGGTCTGGTCCTCCTGGTAGACACGGCCCGCTACCCGCTCCGGGTACGGTCCATCCACCGGCTGCTGCACGGGCTGCCGGTCACCGACGCACTCGCCGCGCTGACCGGTCTCTTCCGCATCCGCGAAGTCGAGGGCCCGCTCCCCCTGGCGCTGGACGCCCTGTCCGGGGCGGCCGCCGAGGGAAACGCGTTCCTGCTCGCGGGCGACGGACGATTCCATCTGGTCGACCGCCCCGACGACGCCCTGCTGGCCCGCACCGTACCGGCCGACCGGCCGGACGCCTGGCGCACCCTCGACGCGACGGTCCTGCACTCGGCGCTGCTCGACCATGTCTGGCGGATCCCGGACGACCCGGCGCACATCGCGTACATCCACGACACCTCGGCCGCCGTCGAACAGGCCGAACGCCACAACGCCACGGCGGTGCTGATGCATCCGGTACGCGAGGAGGTCGTCCGGGACCTGGCCCGTCAGGGCGTCACCATGCCTCGCAAGTCGACCTCCTTCGGCCCCAAGCCGGCCACGGGCCTGGTCCTGCGCAGCCTGCCTCTCGGCTGAACCCGGGCCCGGAAACGCGGAAGAGGGCGGTACCCCGAGTGGGGTACCGCCCTCTTCCGTGCGTTACGCCTTGACCGGACCGTCCTCGTCGTCCTCGTCCTCGTCCTCGTCGTCCTCGTCCTCGTCCTCGTCGTCCTCGTCCGCTTCGTCGAGGTCGTCCGCGGGGGCGGTGGGGGCGGACGCGGGGGCGGGAGTGCCCTCGTTGTCGTCTCCGAGGGCGTCGACGAACTCGACACCGTCCAGCTCGGCAAGGCGGTCCGACGCGTCGGTCGAGCCGTCCTTGTCGGCCTCGAGGGCCTTCCCGAACCACTCGCGCGCCTCGTCCTCGCGCCCGGCGGCCAGCAGGGCGTCCGCGTACGCGTAGCGCAGTCGCGGCGTCCACGGGTGGACGGCGCTGGAGGCCAGCTCGGAACTCTGCAGAGTCACGATGGCGGCATCGATCTGCCCCATGTCGCGACGGGCTCCGGCAGCGACCAGCCGCATCTCGACCTGTCCGGCCTTGTCCAGCTTCTGGACCTCGGGCTCACCGGCCATGGCCATCGCCCGCTCCGGCCGGCCCAGTCCGCGCTCGCAGTCGGCCATGACCGGCCACAGCTCGACGGAGCCGGTCATCCGACGGGACGCCCGGAACTCCGCGAGTGCCTCCGCGTACTTCTGCGTGGCGTAGGCGGCGAAGCCCGCCGCCTCGCGGACGGCGGCGACCCGGGAGGCCAGCCGCAGGGCGATGCGCGAGTACGCGTACGCCTGCTCGGGGTCCTCGTCGAGCAGCCGGGCCACCATGACCAGGTTCCTGGCGACGTCCTCGGCGAGGGTCTTGGGCAGGCTCATCAGCTCCTGCCGGACGTCCTTGTCGATCTCGTGGCCGGTGACCTCTTCGGGAATGGGAAGCCGCTTGATGGGCTCGCGCTCACGCTCGTCCCGGCGCTCGTACCCGCCACGGTCGTCGCGGCCGCGGTACCCGCCCCGGTCGCCACCCCGATCGCCGTCGTCCCGCCGACCGCGGAAACCGCCGGAGGCGCCTCCCCGGCTGTCGTCACGACGGAAACCGCCACCGGACGAACCACCACGGCTGTCGTCACGACGGAAGCCACCGCCGGAGGAACCGCCACGGTTGTCGTCGTCGCGACGGGGTCCACGCGGCCGGTCGTCACGCCGCTCGAACCCACCACCGGAACGACCACCACGGTCATCATCCCGACGCGGAGCCCGGTCATCACGACGGAAACCGCCACCGGACGAACCACCACGGTTGTCATCGCGACGGAAGTTACCACCACCGCTGCTGGGCCGGCTGTCATCACGGCGGAAGCCACCGCCGGTGCTGCCACCACGGTTGTCATCGCGACGGAAGTTGCCGCCACTGGAGGAACCGCCACGGCTGTCGTCACGACGGAAGCCACCGCCGGTGCTGCCACCACGGTTGTCGTCACGGCGGAAGCCACCGCCGGAGGAACCGCCACGGCTGTCGTCACGACGCGGCGCACGATCCCGGTCACCGCGGTTGTCATCGCGACGGAAGTTACCGCCACCGCTGCTGGGCCGGCTGTCGTCGCGACGGAAGCCACCGCCGGTGCTGCCGCCACGGTTGTCATCACGGCGGAAACCGCCACCGGAGGAACCGCCACGGTTGTCGTCGTCGCGACGGGGTCCACGCGGCCGGTCGTCACGCCGCTCGAACCCACCACCGGAACGACCACCACGGTCATCATCCCGACGCGGAGCCCGGTCATCACGGCGGAAACCGCCACCGGAGGAACCACCACGGTTGTCGTCGTCGCGACGGGGTCCACGCGGCCGGTCGTCACGCCGCTCGAACCCACCACCCGAACGACCACCACGGTCATCATCCCGACGCGGAGCCCGGTCATCACGACGGAAACCGCCACCGGACGAACCACCACGGCTGTCATCGCGACGGAAGCCACCGCCGGTGCTGCCACCACGGTTGTCGTCACGGCGGAAACCGCCACCGGAGGAAGAACCGCCACGGCTGTCGTCACGACGCGGCGCACGATCCCGGTCACCGCGGTTGTCATCGCGACGGAAGTTACCGCCACCGCTGCTGGGCCGGCTGTCGTCACGACGGAAACCGCCACCGCTGTTGGTGGGTCGGCTGTCGTCACGGCGGCTTCCACCGCGGTCGTTGTCTCGGCGCTGGCCGCCTGACCGGTCGTCACGACCACCGCTGAAGCCGCCCCGGTCACCGCCGTCCCGGCGACGCGGCTCGCGCTCCGAACGATCGTCGGGAGAGTTGGTGGACATCGGTGGTGCTCCTGTCATCGGGTACTACAGACATTCTTGCGCAGCCGGACTGCCGACGCGCTTCGGAAAAACAAAAAGGACCCTTGGTCCCAGCGTTGAACGCTGGGACCAAGGGTCCTTCAAAGATTGTTCGGCGGCGTCCTACTCTCCCACAGGGTCCCCCCTGCAGTACCATCGGCGCTGAAAGGCTTAGCTTCCGGGTTCGGAATGTAACCGGGCGTTT
>NZ_JBICXG010000043.1:0-50137 GCF_043200175.1 Streptomyces sp. NPDC048462 | reverse complement strand
GCACCGAACTCCATGACGCCTTCGTCTCAATCGCCTGCAGCCTCATCTGCTACCGCCGCCTCAAGAAGACCCGACCATGATCGTGTTACGAGCTCTCAGGGTGCCGGTGAAAGGGCGGTCGAATCGGACCAGGTCTCCTGACGCAGGAGGTCGAGCAGAGCCGTCTCGGCCGGGCCCGCGCCTTGCCTGACCACGGCGATGACCGGCTGGGACACGGCCGGGAACACCGGGCGGACGAGGTGTTCGTGGCCGTGGGGCACCGCGGAGGCGGGGACGAGCGTCGGACCCAGTCCCTGGGCGGCCCAGCGCACGGCCGTCGCCGTCTGCGACACACGGGCGGCCGTGACCGGGGGCAGGCCGTTCTCCCGCAGCACGTTCTGCAGCACGGCGTCGAGCGCGCTGTCGCGGTCGAACCGGACCCACGGCTCGCCCTCCAGCTCGCGCAGCTCGACCCGGTCCGCGGCGAGCTGCCGGTGCCCGGCGCCCAGCACCACGACGAACTCCTCCGCCCCGAGCAGGTGGGCGTCGGCGGGGCTCCGTTCGCACTCCGCCATCAGGGCCAGGTCCAGGACGCCCCGACGGCACAGCTGCTCCAGCTCGGCGGAGCTCGGCTCCTCGAAGACGGTGATCTCCAGTCGGGGGAAGCGGCGGCGCAGCGTGCCCAGCGCGCCGGGCAGCTGCCGCGTGCCGAAGCCCAGTTGCGCGGCGACCGTCAGCTCGCCGGCCAGCTCGTCGGCTCCGGCCCGCGCCGTCGCCCTCGCCCGCCGAGACGCGCTCACCGCGACCTCGGCCTCCCGCAGGAACGCGCGGCCGACCACGGTGGGCACGAGGCCGGTGGGCGTACGCGCGAACAGCTGCACGCCGAGTTCCCGCTCCAGGCCGCGGATCTGCTGGGACACCGACGGCTGGGCGACGCGCAGCAGCTCCGCCGCCGCCGTCACCGAGCCCTCCTCGGCAACGGCCAGGGCGTACTCGAACTGGCGAAGGCTCATCGGCTGCCGTTCCTCCCCGAGGCGGACCGGGGTCCGCCCCGTCGCTTTCGCTGTCGTCGTTGTCATCGTAGGCGAGCGCTTTCGGCGCCGGCCGGAACGGTGCTGGGCCGTCATCTGAGGGACGGGCCGTCATGAACAATTCCGCTGACGCCACGCTGAGCACGGGCGGCGACGGCCGGCCCGTGCTGCGCTTCGAACGCGTAGTGGCCAAGCCCCCCGAAGCGGTCTGGCGCGCGATCACCGACCGCGCGGAGCTCAGGGCCTGGTTTCCGTGCGAGGTCGTCACCGAGTCCCGGGCGCCCGGTGCCAGAATCAGCTTCCCGTTCCCGGGACCGACATGACCCTCACCGGCGTCGTCCTGGAAGCGGATGAGCCCCGCACTCTCGCCTACACCTGGGGAGAGGAGACCCTCCGCTTCCAACTCACGCCGGAGCCGGGCGGCCGCACCCGCCTGGTGTTCACCGACGAAACACCCCCGGGCATCGCCGCCCGCAACGCCGCCGGCCGGCAGATCTGCCTGGGCCACCTCGCCGGCGAACACATCGCGGCCGACGCCCGGAAGGGGCACTTCGACCGCTACGCCACCGCGTTCGCACCAGCACTCGGCCCGCAAGAGGGCCCTCGGGCGCGACGGTACCCGGGGGCGGCTACAGCTCCTCGCCGAAGGCCTCGGCGAGCTGCCGCCACTGAGCGCGCGGCAGACCGCCGCCGCCCTCGCCGGCCGTGAGCACCTGGAGGGCGACGTGGTCGGCGCCGGCGTCGAGGTACTGCTGTGTCCGCGCCTTCACCTGCTCGACGTCACCCAGGGCGAAGAGGGAGTCGAGCAGCCGGACGCTGCCACCGTCCGCGAAGTCGCTCTCCGCGAACCCCAGGCGCAGCAGGTTGTCGGTGTAGTTGGGGAGCTGGAGATACATGCCCAGCATGTTCCGGGCGGTGGTGCGGGCCCGGTCGAGGTCGGTGTCGAGCACGACGGACAGCTCCGGGGCGAGCAACGCGTCCGGGCCGAGCGCCTCGCGCGCCTCCGCCGTGTGCTCGGTGGTGACGAGGTAGGGGTGCGCGCCCAGCGCCCGGCCCGCCGCGAGCTTCAGCATCTTCGGGCCGAGCGCAGCCAGGAGGCGATGGCGGGAGTCCACGGGCGGGACGGCGGAGTCCAGCGCGTCGAGGTAGGCGACCATCGCGCTGTACGGCTTCGCGTACTGCGGCACCATCGGGCCGTGGCTGACGCCCAGGCCGAGGACGAACCGCCCGCGCGCGTCCGCGTCGATCGCCGCGATCCGGGCTGCCACGTCCTGCGCCTTGTGGTCCCAGATGCTCAGGATGCCGGTGGCCACGGTGGCATTGCGGGTGGCGGCGACGACCGCCGCGGCGTCGTCGGGCGAAGGGCTGCCGCCGATCCAGAGCGTCCCGTACCCGAGCTCATCGAGCTCGGCGACGGCCTCCGCGATCGCCCGCTTTCCCGCGTCGTCCACCCGCG
Organism: Streptomyces sp. NPDC048462; assembly: GCF_043200175.1. Taxonomy (NCBI): domain Bacteria; kingdom Bacillati; phylum Actinomycetota; class Actinomycetes; order Kitasatosporales; family Streptomycetaceae; genus Streptomyces; species Streptomyces sp. NPDC048462. Next base: position 47,671 of record NZ_JBICXG010000043.1, on the reverse strand, counting down.
ACCCGTGCAGGGCGCCGCTCCAGATGCCGATCCGTCCGAATGCCTCGCGCGTCTCAGAAGTCATGCTGTGGCCAACATCGGCCCGCGCCCGCTATTCCCGGCGGGCCGGGATTCACCCATGTGCACGGCTGCCCGCACCTGTGCGACCGGCCGCCCGGTCGGCCTTCGGGGCGGTTGCCCAGGGCTGGGTGACCCTCAGCTCCCGTACGCCCGTGGGCTCGTCCGCATCCGCCGAGCGGACCGTGACCCGCACCTCGCGGGCGAGCGCCCCCGCCCGGTACGGCTCCCAGTGCTGTCCGTCCGCCGAGGTCTCCAGCCGGTGCGAGGCGGGGCGCACGTCCGTCCACTCGGCCGAGATGCCCGTCACCGCGCCGGTCCGGCCGAGGTCGACGGTCAGCGTGCCCGTCGCCCCGTCCGGGGACCAGGCCGTCGCGGTGCTGCCGTCCACCGCCGCCGCCGCGTACAGGCCGGGGGTCTCGGAGGTGGCCGTCGCCGGGCGGCAACGGGACGCGTCGCTGGTCGGGATGAGGTCGGGGCGGCGGGTGGGGAGCGTGAGCGTGGTGGACAGCGTGCGGGGCCCGGACGGGGTGTGGACGGTGAACGGGGCGCCCGAGGCCAGCCGGACCTCCGTGGTCCGGGGGCCGATCGCGATGTCGTACGTACGCCCCCGGTACCGCAGGCCCGTCAGCGTCACGCCCTCGTGCAGTTGCGGCGGCAGCATCGGGTCCAGCCGCACCCCGTCCTCGCGCAGCCGCAACCCCGTCAGCCCGTGCGTGAACACCTGGAGGAAGCCGCCCTTGCCGGTGAGGAAGTCCTCGGCGGGAAAGCCGGACAACGGGTCCTGCGCGCCCGACTTCGCGCCCCGCGCCTCGCTGAAGAGGGCGTACGGACCGCGCGTGAACGGGCGCACGGCACGCTGAAGGTAGGTGTACGTCGCACAGCCCGGCTCCCCGATCGCCGCCGCGTCGATCGCATGGACCGAATCCGTCATCGCCGGGCCGTCCGGATCGGTGCGGGCCGCGTAGTAGTCGAGCGTGGCGGCCGCCGCACCTGGCTCCATCGGCCACTCCAGCGGATAGATGAGCAGCACGGTGTCGGCCTGTTTGATCGTCGAGCCGTCGTAACCCGCGTACTGGAGGAACAGCTTGCGCTCCGGGTCGTACGGGATGCGCAGTCCGTCCGCGACCCTGTTCCACTCGGCCGGAGCGGGGTGGCCGAGGAGCTCGGCCGCGCGGGTGGCGTTGCGCAGGGCGGTGGCGGCCACGGCGTTGGTGAACACCCCGTCCGTGACGCCGTTGCTGTACTCGTCCGGGCCCGCCACCTCCTTCACGGAAGTGCTGCCGTCGGCGTTCGCGGTGGCGCGCGAGGCCCAGAAGTCGGCGATGCCCCGGAGCAGTTGCCAGCCGTGGCCGGCCAGCCAGTCGCGGTCGCCGGTGGCCAGGTAGTACTGCCAGACGGCCAGTGAGACATCGCCCTGGAGGTGGTTCTGCGTGACGCAGTGCGGTGGGTTCCAGCTCTGGCACTCGGACCGGAGCCGGCCCCTGCTCGCGCTCGTCCAGGGGTAGAACAGCCCCTTGAACCCCAGCTTCCCGGCGTTGGTACGGGCCTCGCCGCGCGTCCGGTAGCGGTACTCGACCACCGAACGGGCCAGCTCGGGACGGGTGGCGAGCAGCGCGGGGTACATCCAGGTCTCGGCGTCCCAGAACACCATGCCCGCGTAGTTGTCGCTGGTCAGCCCGGCCGGGGCGATGCTGTCGCGGGAACCGGTGCGGGTGGCGGCGAGAAGCCCGTACTGCGCGGAGCGCAGCCACTTCTGGAGGTCGGGACTGCCCGGCACGGACACGTCCGCCGACCGGTCCCGGCGCCAGACGGCGGCGTTCTCCGCGAGGACCGCGGACCAGCCGAGCCGAGCCGCACGCCGGGACGCCTCACGGGCGGTGGTGCGCGGCGAGGGTGAGGTCAGTGCGGTGTCGACCCCGACGTACTTCTCGAACGTGTAAGTGCGCCCGGCGCTCACCCGGGAGGGAGCCGCGTCGACAGGGCCCCGGCGCATCGTCTGCACGATCGCTCCGGGCGTTCCGGTGCCCCGCGTGCGGAACGTTCCGTCCTCCTCGAGTGCGATCCGGCGTGCGCCGCGCGGGTCGAGCCGGCCGGTGACCGTCGCCGTGCCGCTCCAGTGCGGGGTCATGCGCAGCCGGACCGCGCCGGTGTGCACGAAGGCGCGGTCGGCCAGCACCTCGTACGCCAGGTCGGTCGCGCGGCCGTCGGAGGCCGTCCAGCGCAGCGACGTACGCACCAGCCCGCAGCGCATGAACACCGTCTGGCGGTACCGGGAGATCCGGCCCGCCGGGGTGGCGGAGCCGTACGTCTCGTCGCCCACGCGCACGTCGAGGCCGGTCCAGCTCGGCAGCGCGGCGGCCACCTCACGGCCGGCGGCCAGATCCTGGTCGCGGCCGAACAGCCCGGAGACGAACGCCCCGTCGTAGCGCGGGGTGAACAGCGGCCAGCCGGTCTTCTCGCCCGGCTCCGCGTATCCGGCGCCGGCGGCGGGCACCCGGTGGCCCAGGTATCCGTTGCCCACGTAGGGGTCGTAGCCCTTGGCCTCGCCGAACGTGGTGGACGTCGGCGCCCAGGCGGGATCGGTGTCGCGACCGCAGGCCACGCCGGGCGCCGGGGCGACGGCCGGGGCGGGCGCGGGCCGGTCCGAGGCGTGGGCGCCGGGCGGCAGGGGCGCGATCAGGGCGCAGGCGACCAGCGACGTGAGGAGGGAGATACGCGAGAGGCTCACGGTACGAACGTAGGGAAACGGGCACGGCGCGGCGGCGCACGGCGCGCGGGTGAACGGCTGACGCGGACAGCGGGGGCGCGCAGGCGGAGGCCGCTGCGGCAACCGGCCGCGTTTCCCGTCCCGGCGCCCTCGTGTCAGGCCGCGAGCCCCGTCTTGAGGCCCGCGCCGCACAGCGGTACGACGACGCTGCGGTCCGTCCAGCCGCCGACCGCGGCCCAGCACGCGACCCCTGTCGTCTCCACGTAGAAGCCGCGGGCGGCCAGATCCAGCTGGGCGGCCCGGATCTGATCCTCGGTAACGGTCAGGAAGGTGCCGCCCGATTCGCGCACCGCCGCAAGGATCGCCCGTGCGCGCGGCGGCCGGGAGATGGCGATCCCTTCGGCGAGGGTGGGCGAGAGGGCGCCGGCCCGGCTGTCGAGGAGGTCGTCCGCGCCCGCGTGGAAGGCATCGGCCAGTGGGGAGACGGCCTCGGCCTGTACGGCGATCAGGGCCGGACGGGTGTCGATCAGCCCCTGGTCGCGGAGTTCCGCGACGGCCAGGGCCGCGCCGAGGAGCAGGGTGCCGTTGCCGACCGGTACGGCGATCGCGTCGGGGAGCCTGCCGCCGAGGTCCTCCCACAGCTCGTACACGTAGGTCTTCGTGCCGTGCAGGAAGTACGGGTTGAAGACGTGCGAGGCGTAGAAGGTGCCGGGTGCGTCGGCGGCGGCCCGGGCGGCCAGAGCGGTCGCCTCACGGTCCCCGGCGACGATTTCCAGCCGGGCTCCATGGGCCCGGATCTGTTCGGTCTTCTTCGGGGACGTGCCTTCGGGGACGTACACGGTGCAGGGGAGTGCCGCGCGGGCGCAGTAGGCCGCGACGGCCGTGCCCGCGTTGCCGCTGCTGTCCGCCACGACGCGCTCGGGCGAGAGCCGGCGGGCCAGTTCGGCGAGCATCACGGCGCCGCGGTCCTTGAAGGAGAGCGTCGGCATGAGGAAGTCGAGCTTGGCCGAGACGGTGCCGGTGAGCGGCACGAGCGGGGTGCGCCCCTCGCCGAGGGTGGTCGTGGGGGACGAGAGCGGCAGCACCTCCTCGTAACGCCACAGGGAGTTGACGCGTCCGGGCAGGGCGTCGGGACGCAGGGGGCCCGCGCTCTCGAAGTCGAGGTCCCAGGGGCCTCGGCAGACCGGACAGCACCAGGTCAGCGAAGTCGTCTCGGCGAGGGTCCCGTCCTGCGGGCAGCGGTATGCGGTGGCCATGCCGGCCAGCATGCCAGGAGGCGGAAGGAGCCCGGGGCGGCTGCGCCTTCGCAGTCGCCCCGGGCCCGGGAGCCGTTACCGACGGGAGAGCCCGCGGTCGACCGCGGCCATCAGCTCGCCGTCGTCGGTGTCCCCGTCCAGCGACCAGAACATCGCGCCGCCGAGCCGGTGGTCGCGGATGTAGGTGGTCTTGGTGCGCAGGACCTGCGGATCGTCGTACGTCCACAGGGTGGTGCCGTCGAACAGCCAGGCGCTGCCGTCCCGGACGTTGCGATGGACCTTGTACGTACCGGATTCGGCCAGCTTCTTGAGGGCCTTGTAGTCCTCGTAACCTGCCGCCCAGGTCGCGGGGGCGGGCGCCGCGGCCGGCTGCCCCAGACCGTCGCCGCCACCGGTCACCCCGGTCCAGCCCTGGCCGTAGAACGGCATTCCCAGCACCAGCTTGCGGGCCGGGGCGCCACGTTTCAGCCAGTCGCGCACCGTCCGGTCGCCGCTGAAGTCGTCCTTCGCGTACAGGGCGGACTGCTGGGCGGTGGTCGTCTCGCCCGAGACGTGGAAGTCGTAACCCTGGAGGTTCACGAAGTCGAAGTCCCGCATGATGCGCGGGACGTCGAAGCCAGCGTCGATCTTCTGCGGGGAGGCGGGGACGAACGCCGAGAGGTCGTAGTGCTTGGGCTTCGAGCCGTGGTTCCTGCCCTGCTGCCCCTTGTGGGACCAGGCGCTGCTCTTCGCGTAGGCGTCGAGCTGGGTGCGGAACTCGTGCACCAGGGCGGTGAAGTTCCGCTTGTCCTCCGGGCGGTACACCGTGTCGGTGTCACCGGCGGATCCCGGCCACTCCCAGTCGATGTCGATGCCGTCGAAGAGACCGGCCGCGGCGCCCTGGCCGCCCCGCGCCCCGTCCACCGGCAGGTTGCCCTTGATGTACAGGTCGATGCAGGAGGAGACGAGGGCCTTGCGGGAGGCCGCGGTGCGGGCCGCGTCCGAGAAGTGGGTGGACCAGCTCCAACCGCCCAGCGAGATCATCACCTTGAGGCCGGGGTGTGCGGCCTTGAGCTCGCGCAGCTGGTTGAAGTTGCCCGCGAGGGCCTGGGTGTCGGTGTCGGCCACGCCGTCCACCGAGCCCGCGGCGTCCAGCGGGCGGACATAGTCCGCCCAGGCGTCGGCCTCGCCGGGCACATTGCCGGTGAAGCACTTGCCGTCGGCGCTGACGTTGCCGAAGGAGTAGTTGACGTGGGTGAGCTTGGCCGCCGTGCCGCTCGTCTCCAGGTCCTTGACCTGGAAGTCGCGTCCGTAGACGCCCCACTGGGTGAAGTAGCCGACCCGCTTGTAGGCGGGAGCGGCGTCGTGGTGACTGCTTCCCCCGTGGCCGTTGCCCTGGTCCCTGCCGTGTCCGGCGGAGGCGTTGGCGGCGGGGGTGACGGCGGCTGCCAGCGAGAAGGCGCAGGCGGCAATGGCCAGTTTGGACAGGGTTCTTCGACGCATGAGGCCCGTTCCTGTGCGTGTGCTGAGAGGTGCGTGAGCCGTGCTGTGGAGAGGAAGTTATTGGTCTGGACCAAATGGGGTCAAGGGGTCCGGCGAATCCGGCCACGAGTCGCACCCCCGGAAAAGGCGGACGGGCCGCGGCGGGCGAGCGAAGTGCTCGCGGCGGCCCGGGGTGCGGGTATGCGCACGCCGACTGCGAATCATCACTTCGAGTGAATCTCTGGCCTGTGCTTGCGGTCCGGAACCGACGGTTGCCACGCTGTTGCAGTCTGTCAACCTCTTGGGGAGTGGCCTGTGACTTTCGGTGAGCAGCCCGCCTATCTGCGCGTTGCGAGCGATCTGAGAGAGAAGATCGTCAACGGCGCGCTGCCGCCGCATACGCGCCTGCCGTCGCAGGCGCGTATCCGCGAGGAGTACGGGGTCTCGGACACCGTCGCGCTGGAGGCGCGCAAGGTGCTGATGGCCGAGGGGCTGGTCGAGGGCCGCTCCGGCTCCGGCACGTATGTGCGCGAGCGCCCGGTGCCGCGCCGGATCGCCCGTTCCGGCTTCCGGTCGGAGACCGGTGCCAGCCCGTTCCGGCAGGAGCAGACGGCCGAGGGCGCGCGGGGCACCTGGGAGTCCCGGAGTGAGCAGGAGGGGGCGAGTCCGGAGATCGCCGAACGGCTCGGGATCGAGCCCGGCGACCGGGTGATGCGTACGCGCTACGTGTTCCGGGAGGCCGGTGAGGCGATGATGCTCTCGACCTCCTGGGAGAACCTCGCGGTCACAGGGCGCACGCCGGTGATGCTGCCGGAGGAGGGCCCGCTGGGCGGCTGCGGGGTGGTTGAGCGGATGGCCGCCATCGACGTGGTGGTGGACAACGTGGCCGAGCAGGTCGGCGCGCGCCCGGGGCTGGCGGAGGAGCTCCTGGCGCTCGGCGGGGTGCCGGGACATGTCGTGATGGTGATCGAGCGTACGTACTACGCGTCGGGCCGGCCGGTCGAGACCGCCGACGTGGTGGTGCCCGCCGATCGCTATCGGATCGCCTACCACCTGCCGGTCAGATGACCGGCCCCCGCGAGAGCCTTGGCTGTTGGGTGACCGATAGCCGGTGGAGCCCGTCCGGAGCCCGTGACGACAAGTTAACGTCCGCCCGGGTCACGTAACGGCTGGGCAATCGTCGACTGTGATGGCTTGTCATGTCCTGCTCCTAACTTCCCGTTCGAACCCGCACACCGGACTGACGAACGGGAAGTCACCGATGACGGACACAGCCATACCCCAGACGGCCGGGGCTCCTGGGGCGGATGCCGCCCCAGGAGCCCCGGGGAGCGCGGCCGGTGCCCCGGAGGGCGGGACCGAGGCCCCGGGGAGCGGAGCCGGTGCCCCGCCGCCCAGGCGCAGTTACGCCAAGCTCGCCGCCGACGAGAGCCGCGAGGACTACTCCCTCCGCTACGCACCGCACTCGTTTCGGCGCTGGTCGCCCGGCGTGGTCGCGGGTACCGCGCTCGGCGGGATCGCCTATCTGGCCGACTTCGCCATCGGTGCCTCGATCGTCTTCACCTACGGATTCACCAGCGGGTTCGCCTCGATCATGGCGGCGGCGACGATCATCTTCCTCACCGGCATCCCCATCGCCCGGGCCTGCGCGAAGTACGGCCTGGACATGGATCTGGTCACCCGGGGCGCCGGATTCGGCTACTTCGGGTCGACGCTGACCTCGCTGATCTACGCGTCGTTCACCTTCATCTTCTTCGCCCTCGAAGGCTCGATCATGGCGCAGGCCATGCACCAGGCCATCGGCCTGCCGGTCCAGGCGGGCTATCTGATCACCACCCTGATCGTCATCCCGATCGTCTTCCGGGGCATGGGGGCCCTGGCCAAGGTCCAGGCCTGGACCCAGCCGGTCTGGATCATCGGCCTGGTGCTGCCGTTCGTCGTCCTCGCCTTCGAAGCCCCCGACGCCTGGGGCGCGTTCAGCTCCTTCGGCGGCACGGAGGGGGCGGGACCGGGCTTCTCGTGGGTCGGGTTCGGGCTCGGCACCGGCGTGGCGCTCTCGCTCATCGCCCAGATCGGTGAGCAGGCCGACTACCTGCGCTTCATGCCGGCGAAGACGGAGGCCAACAGGCGTCGCTGGAACTTCGCGGTCCTCGCCGCCGGTCCCGGCTGGGTGATCATCGGCGCGGCCAAGCAGCTCGGCGGCGCGCTGCTTGCCTTTGTCGCACTCGAAGCGGTCGGCAGGACACACGCGCTGGAGCCGATCGCACCGCAGATCGAGGCCCTGAAGCCGTGGCTCGGGTCGTTCGCCCTGCCCGCCGCCGCGCTCTTCGTGATCGTGTCGCAGATCAAGATCAACGTGACCAACGCCTACAGCGGCTCGCTGTCCTGGTCGAACTTCTTCTCCCGGATCACCCACCGTCACCCCGGCCGGGTCTGGTACATCTTCCTCAATCTCGTCATCGCGCTGACGCTGATGGAGATGAACATGTTCGCCGCCCTCAACAAGTTGCTGGGCTTCTACTCGAACGTCGGCATCGCCTGGATCGCCGCGGTCGCCGCCGACCTGGTCATCAACAAGCGGATCGGGCTGAGCCCTCCGTACATCGAGTTCAAACGGGCCTACCTGTACGCGGTGAACCCGGCGGGGTTCGGCGCGATGGTGATTGCCTCGATCGTCTCGATCCTCGCCTTCTTCGGATTGTTCGGCACGTACGCGGAGGCCTTCTCCACCTTCATCGCGGCCGGCCTCTCGCTGACCCTCTGCCCGTTGATCGCCTGGGCGACCAAGGGCAAGTACTACCTGGCCAGGCCCAATCCGGTGAACGGTCCGGGCGTCGAGGTCGCGGACATCACCGCCACCCACACCTGCTCGGTCTGCGAAACCGCTTACGAGCTCCCGGACATCGCGGACTGCCCCGTGCAGTCCGGCCCGATCTGCTCGCTCTGCTGCTCGTTGGACGCGGAGTGCGGTGACGTCTGCCGCAAGGAACCGGCCAACGGCCCGGTCCTCATGCCGATGCCGGTGGTGATGCCGGTATCGGCGGCGATGCCCGTATCGGCGCCGGTGCCGGTGTTGCGCCAGGGGGCGGGCGAGGCGTAAGCGCTCCGGTCCGGCACACGGTGAGCCGGTCCGAACGGCCCAGGGGGCGCATCCAGCTGGATGCGCCCCCTGGATTTGGTCCACACCTGGCCGGATCGGTATCTCTTTGTGCAATTACGTATTCGTTGCGTGAAGGTCAGGCGTACGCTCGGGCATATGCGTACTGCGGTTTCCTGGGGATCCTTAGAAACATGCACGCCGTTCATGGGAGGGGCGCAATGCTCGGGAGGGCCACGATGAGCGACAGCGGTGCCGTGCTCCCTTGGCTGGTGATACGGCAGGACGACAACGGCAACCGCTACCGCGTGGGCAGGTACGCCACGCAGGACGAGGCGCAGCGGACCGCCGACAAGCTCGATGTCCGCGGCCACAAGCAGCTCTACTGGGTGGAGCGGGTGGGGCAGGCCGCGCGGCCGTAGCGCCTGCCGTGCGCCGGGCCGCCGGCATCTGTGCGTTCCTTCGGGAGGTGGCCCGGCCGGGTATTACGCTCCGGGACATGAGTGATCGCGTGGTGGTGGCCGGAGCCGTGTTCGACCGGGGGCGGCTGCTCGCCGCGCGCCGTAGCGCCCCGCCCGAGCTGGCCGGCCGGTGGGAACTGCCCGGCGGCAAGGTGGAGCCGGGCGAGAGCGGCGAGCAGGCGCTCGTGCGCGAACTCCGCGAGGAGCTCGGCATCGAGACGGAACCGCTGGAGCGCGTCCCCGGCCAGTGGCCGCTGAAGCCCGGCTATGTACTCCGGGTGTGGACGGCCCGTCTGGTGTCCGGCGTGCCCGCGCCGCTCCAGGACCACGACGAGCTTCGCTGGCTCGGCCCCGATGAGAGCGACTCGGTCGACTGGCTGGAACAGGACCGCCCCGCGGTCGCGGAAGTCATACGGCGACTGGCCGGCGGCGCACACCCCTGAGCGGAGTGTCTGCTCGGCAGCGCGCACCCCAGGGGCCGTGCGCCCTTTCCTTGCACGTACACCCGTTCGTGCGCACGGCCTTACACCCGTACGCCCCACGTGTCGGCGCCGACCGGTATTCCGTGTCGAATATCGGGTATGTCCTGTTTAGCCCCCGCAAACAGGACGTTCTCCATTGCTGGTCTTGGGAAGTGATCGGCGTGATCGATACCGAAGGCGACTGCGCCGAGTGGAGCTTTCCGGCTGTTCCCGGCGCCGTGCGCACGGCCCGGCACGCCGTCCATGAGGCGCTGCGCGGCTGGGGACTCGACGCGGCCGTCGGTGATGTGGCTGTACTCCTGGTCAGCGAGCTGGTCACCAACTCCATGCGCTATGCGTCGGGCCCCATCGATGTGCGAGTGGTGCGCCCCCATCCCGACGCCGACTGCCTCTCGGCGCATTCCGGTCTGCTGGTGGAAGTCTCCGATCCGCTTCCGGATCCGCCCACCGAACGTACGGCGGGACCTGACGACGAGGGCGGCAGAGGACTGCAGCTTGTGGCCTGTTCCGCCAGGCGATGGGGGATCAGGTGCGGAAAGAGTGGCAAGACGGTGTGGTTCGAGCTGGCCCTGCCTGGTTAGGAGTGGGGTGGGAGAACGGCGATCACCAGAGGTCGTGCAGAACCTGGCTGAAAGGGACTGAGACCGTGCTGTGATCGTGAACGCCGTGTCGGTGAGGGCCGTAGTGCTGAATACTGCGGGCAGGACCGGTCCGGTGTGTGAGCTGGAGGGGACGGTCGCGTGAGCGAAATACCTGGGACAGCGGGCGACGTCGTGTGGCAGAGCAGCCCGCCTGGCTCGATCTATGACTACATCAGGGCCGCCTCCTTCTCGATCGGCCCCGACGGTCTGATCGAGCAGTGGAGCCGCCGGGCCGCCGGCCTCTTCGGCGTTGCCGCGGACGAGGCGCTGGGCAAGGACCCGGTCGAGGCCTTCATGCCCGGTGAGCTGCGCCGTGACGGCCATCGCCGGATCGGTGAAGTGCTCGACGGCAAGGAGTGGACGGGTCTCGTCCCCTTCCGTATGCCGGGCGAGAGCGCGCTGAACGGGCTCGCTGAGATCTATGTGATGCCGAGCGAGACGTCGACGGGTGAACGGGCCGCGGTCTGCATCGTCGTGGACGTCCGCGCGCTGCGCGGCATCGAAACCGACCTCGCGGCCTCGCAGGCGATTTTCGGCCAATCTCCCTTCGGCTTCGTGCTGTTCGGTACGGACTTCACGGTGGTGCGGGCCAACCAGCGCTTCGCCACCGTCTTCGGTGGCCGGGCCGACGACCACCGCGGCCGGACCGTCCACGACTATCTCGCCGGCACGGAGGCCGACCGGCTGGCCGCCACTCTCAGCCGCGTACTGAAGACCGGTGAATCCGTCACCGACCTCCAGCTCGTCGGCACCGCCCCGGGCGAACCGGAGCGCCGTCACTGGTCGATGAACCTCTACCGGGTGCACAGCGGATCGGGCCGGCCCATCGGCATCGCCGGACTCGCCACCGACGTCACCCGGCGCCACATCGCCGCCCGCGACGCCGCCAGCGCCAGGCGCAACCTCGCTCTGCTCAACGAGGCCAGCGCCCGCATCGGCAACTCCCTCGACCTGGAGACCACCGCACGCGAACTCCTCGACGTCGCCGTACCCGGCTTCTGCGACCTCGCGTCCGTCGACCTCTACCAGGCACTCCTCACCGGCGAGGAGGCGCCGCCCGGCAGCTGGAGCTCGCTGCGCCAGGAATCGGTCGGCGGCTCCGCCGAACTGCGTCGCGTCGCCTTCGCCAGCGCCGTCTCGGACGCCATGCCCGACGTGCTGCCCGACGCCGCCTCCGGCCACGGTCAGGGTCACGGGCCCGACGGCGATGCCTCCCGGGTCCAGCCGGCAGCCGGACCGCCCGCGCTCGGAGCGGTGCACCGCTACCCGTTCAACTCGCCGTGCGCCATAGCCCTGCGCACCGGCCATGTCGAGGACGTGCCCGGCGACGACCGCGGATTCGTCCAGTCCACCTTCGCCGTGCCGATGGTCGCCCACGACACCGTGGTCGGCCTCGTGCAGTTCTCCCGCACGAAGGGCAGCGAGCCCTTCGGGGAACGGGACCGGGCGCTGGCCACCGAACTCGCCGCCCGTGCCGCCGTCTGTATCGACAACGCCCGCCTCTACCGCCGCGAGCACGAGCGTGCCCTGATACTCCAGCGCAGCCTGCTGCCACCCGGGGACCCCGAGGCCGCCGGCCTAGACATCGCCTGCCGCTATCTGCCCGGCAACACGGCGACCGAGGTGGGCGGGGACTGGTTCGACGTGATCGAACTCCCCGGGCACCGCACCGCCCTCGTCGTCGGCGACGTGATGGGGCGCGGACTGCGCGCCGCGGTGGCCATGGGGGAGCTGCGCACCGCCGTACGGACCCTGGCCCTCCTGGACCTGGAACCCGCCGAGGTGCTCTCCGCCCTCGACGAAGTCGCCCGTGGTCTCGGCACCCCCGGTGGCAGCACCTCATCCGACGGGCTCGGCGGCGCCCAGTGGCCTTCGCGCGCCGCCCATAAATCCCGCGAGGCGGACCTGTCCGAGGTCTACCTGGCGACCTGTATCTACGCTGTCTACGACCCGGTCACCCGACGGTGCACCTTCGCCAATGCCGGACATCTGCCACCCGTCGTGGTCGAGCCGGGTGAACCGGCGCTGCTGCTCGACGTCCCGCCGGGCATGCCGCTCGGCGTCGGCGGCGAACCCTTCGAGGAAGTCGAGGTCGAACTCAAGGAGGGCGCCCTCCTCGCCCTCTACACCGATGGCCTCGTCGAGTCCCGCGACCACCCGCTGGACGAGGGCCTGGAGGCCCTGCGCGGTGCGCTCGTGGAACCCGCGCCGCTTCTCGAGGACGTCTGCGACCGCGTACTGAGCACCCTCGACACCCGCCACGGCGAGGACGACATCGCCCTGCTGATGGCCCGGATACAGGGGCTGCCGACCGAAGCCGTCGGAGACTGGCGGCTGCCCCGCGAACCCCGCTCGGTCGGCCGCGCCCGCGAGCTCGCCCGTGGCCAGTTGCTCGCCTGGGACCTCGACGACCTGGTGGACACCACCGAACTGCTCGTCAGTGAACTCGTCACCAACGCCCTGCGGTACGGCGAGGGCGAGATCAGGCTCAGGCTGCTGCGCGACCGCACCCTCGTGTGCGAGGTATGGGACGCGGGTCTCGTCCAGCCGAGGCGACGGCGGGCACGCGACACGGACGAGGGCGGCCGAGGTCTGCAACTGGTCGGCCTGCTGAGCGCCGCCTGGGGTTCGAGGCGTACACCGCGTGGCAAGACGGTCTGGTTCGAACTGCCGCTGCCCGACGGCCGGCCCGCCGCCGAGCGCACGGTGGAGGAGCTTCTGAGCATGTTCTGATCACGGCCCGGGACGGACTCACGAGCTGGTCTTCAGGGCCGCGAGACGAGCCTCGACCTCCGCGCTCGCCCCGAGCGTGTCCAACTGCTCGAACTGGGCGTCCAGCGAGGAGGCGGCAAGCTCCTGCTTGCCCACCGCCCTGGCCTCCTCACGCCGCACCTTGTCCTCGAACCGGCTGATCTCACTGGTCGGGTCGAGGACGTTGATGTTCTTGACGGAGTCCATCATCCGGTTCTGCGCCTGTGCGGACTTGGCCCGAGCGACCAGCTCGTCCCGCTTGGCCTTCAGCTCCGACAGCTTGGCCTTCATCTGGTCCAGCCCGGACTTGAGCTTGTCCACCACCTCCGTCTGCGAGGCGATGGTGGGCTCCGCCGTCTTCGCCTCCTTCTCCGACTGGAGCTGCCGGCCGAGCGCGACCTTGGCCAGGTTGTCGAACTTGTCGGCATCGGCCGCCGATCCGCCCCCGCGCAGCTCATCCGCCTTGCGGCTGGCGGCGAGCGCCTTCTCGCCCCACTCCTTGGCCGCCTCGATGTCCTCCCGGTGGTCCTGCTCCATCAGCCGCAGGTTGCCGATCGTGGCGGCCACGGCCTGTTCGGCCTCCGAGATATTGGACGTGTAGTCGCGGATCAGCTGGTCCAGCATCTTCTGCGGATCCTCGGCCTGGTCGAGGAGTGCGTTGATGTTGGCCTTCGCCAGCTGGGTGACGCGTCCGAGGATGGTCTGCTTGGTCATGGCACCTCTCCTGTATGTCCTGTGCTGTACGTCCAGTGCTGTCGCGCCCGGCGTTGCTCTGCCGGTAGTGCTGCGTGTCGGCGGCGCTGCGCGCGCCGCCTGTGCTGAGCGCGGTCAGAAGCGGCCGCCTCCGCCACGCCGGCCGCGCGTGCCCCCGCCGCCGAAGCTGCCCGGCCCACCGCCCCCGCCGAAGCCCCCGCCGCCGAGCCCGCCGCCCCCGAATCCGCCTCCCCGGCCGCCCCCGCCCAGAAGCCCGCCGAGGATGATCCCGCCGAGGACGGCACCGCCCATGCCCCCGCTGCCCCCTCCTTGTGCACCGCCCGGACCGCTTCGGTTCCCGTATGCCCGTACGTCCTGTTCCGCCATGCTCTGGGCCTGCCCTGCCAGCGAGTCCGCCCGGTGCGCCTCGGCCAGTGCCCCCTGCGCGTCCTCCGCCCCGGCCAGCTCGCCGGCCCGCTCCAGCCTTCGCTGCGCCTCCGCCAGGCGGGTCCTGGCCTGGCTGCCGACCGCTCCCCGATTGGTGCTGATGTAGTCGGCGGCGCCGCCGATCGCGGATCGTGCGGTGAGCATCGTCTGGTCGAGGAGCGAGCGGGCCCGCCGGCTGTCCTGCTCCTGCTCGCGCGCCCCGGCCAGCGCCTCGTCCAGTGCCGCGTCCGCCTCCTCCACCCGGCGCAGCGCGTCGATCGGGTCGTACGGACCGGCCCCCAGCTCTTCCCGCACATCGCGGACCACGGCTGTCGCACGGGCGATCCGGCCCCGGAGGTCAGCCGTGGACACCCCCTCCGCGGTGCCTTCCAGCAGCCCGCCCGCATCGGCCAGGTCCGTCTCCGTCTCGGTGAGCGCGGCCGGCAGCTTGTCCGCGGCCTCCTCCACCTCCCGTGCGCGCCGGTCGACGGCGTCGACGAGGGTGGCCGCCTGGCCGACCGCGCCCTCGGCGGCCCGTACGTATACGGCGGCGGCCGCGTTGTCGCCGCCGTCCACCGCCTGCCGGGCCTGGTTGAGCGACGACGTCGTGAAGACGAGCCGGTCCTTGGCCTGTTCGACAGCGCCGGCGACGGGAGCCGAGGCGGACTCCGCGTAGCGGCCGCGCATGGAGGTGACGGTCGTCTCGGCCGTGGAGACCCGGCCCGCCAGCGAACGGAACGCGGTCTCGGCCGCGGCGAGCGCCTGCGGGGCGTTGCGTTCGAGCGCGCGGAGCCGGTCGAAGTCCTCGGAGACCGCGTCCAGGCGCCTGTTGGCGTCCTCGCAGCGGCTGATGATCTCGTCCAGCATCCGCCGTCGGGTGGCATCGTCCTCGGGAATGGCGTCGTCGAGCTGCTGGCGCAACCGGAAGGCGGCCGTGAGTTCACCCCTGGCGTAGGCGACGGCCTCGGTGAACGGGGCCGCGGCCTCCTCGCCGAACTGGGCCGTGGCGAATCCGAGTTCTTCGTCGCTCGTGCGGACCGCGTCGTCCGTCCCGACCAGCGTCTCCTTGGCTCCGGCGTCGAGTTCCGGCAGCGGAACGGGAGGTTCCGGCGGTGTGCTCCGGTCGGTGCCTCCCGGTCCCCAGCCGGTCGCACCGGGTGTCGTACGGGTGGCCGTGCGCCTCTTCCTGCGGGTGTAGGCGTAGGCGGCGGCCGCCGCGACCGCGATGACGACGACGATCGGCAGGATCAGGTCCCCGGCACTCGTCCCGCCGGAATCGCCTGTTCCCGGGTCGTCGGCGCCCGGAGTGATCGCCGGCGTCGGTACGGCCGCGCCGGCCAGGACGGCGGAGTATCCGTTGGCGGCGCCGATCGCGGCGCCCGCCCAGTCGTTCTCCCTGAGCGCCGGCTCGATGGCGGTGCTCGCCACGTCCTGGAGCTGGGCGTCGGTGAAGCGGGAGTCCTGGTCGACCGAGTAGGCGTACTGCCGGTCGTGGGTGGCGACGGCGAGCAGGACGTCGTCGCGGCCGAGCCCGTTGCGGTCGGCCGTCTCGTCGGCCCAGCTCTGCGGGGACCTTCCGGAGAAGTCACGGACGTAGACCACGAAGAGCTGGACGCGGCGTTTGTCGTACAGCTGGTCGAGTGCCGGGACGACCTGGTCCTTCCGGCTTCCCAGTGCGCCGACCCTGTCGGTGATCTGCCCGTCCCGGGACAGCGCGACGGGGTCGTCCGCACGGGCGGCGACCGAGGCGGGAAGGGCCAGCCAGCACACCGTCATCAGGAGCGCGAGCAGGGCCCGGCCCGGTATGAGGGTCCGGGTTCGGCTCACAGGCGGCGTCACGTTTGTGAGGCTATGTCCACCCTCCGTGCCCCGCGACCCGACGGAGCACCCGGCCGGCCCGTCCCGGAAGGCCCGGGAACGGTCCACGCGGCAGGCGCGTCCTGCTCTCAGTACGACCGGATCACGCGGACCATCCGTCCGTGCGACTGGATCGCACGGATCACACAGGACATACGGGACACGCGGACCACAGGGGACGCGCCGACACAGGGGGCACGCGTATGCGTGGGCGGACGGGACGAGCGGTCGCGGCGGTACGGAAGCGGGCCGCCCGCTTCCGGTGGACCTGGCCGCGACGGATCGCGCTGGGCCTGGTCCTGGTGATCGTGGTGCCGGTCCTCACCGCCGGGAGCGCGCTGCGGCTGAACTTCACCGGCGACCCCGGGGACGGCACCCTCACCCGGGGCCGCGACGCCATCTGGCTGGGCCACGCCTGGGTGGACGGGCGCAAGAAGGACGCCGACCTCGCCGCGTTCGCCGCCCGGATCAAGGGGACGGGCATCAAGGACCTGTACGTCCACGCCGGACCGCTGGAACACGACGGCACGCTGCCCGCCGCCCGGTACCCGCGCGCCCGATGGCTCATCGAGGCGGTCCACCGCACCCTGCCCGGCCTCCGGGTCCAGGCCTGGCTCGGCGACCGGCTCGCGTCCGAGGGCCCGGACGGGCTGCGGCTGGAGCGGGCCGCCTCGCGCGACGCGGTGACCGCCTCCGCGCGGCAGATCCTGGACGCCGGGTTCGACGGGGTGCACTTCGACCTGGAACCGCTGCACTCCGGCGACGCGCACTACCTCTCCCTGCTCGACGGCCTGCACGCGCTCACCCGGGCGCGCGGGGTGCCGCTGTCCGTCGCCGCCCACCAGATCGCCCCGCTGCCCGCCGCGCAGACCGTCCTGGGCGGGCTCACCGGCCGGGGCAAGTGGTGGTCGCAGAAGTACTTCGGGCAGGTGGCCCGCAGGGTCGACCAGATCGCCGTCATGTCGTACGACACCTGGATGCCGCTGGAGGGACTGTTCGGCGGATACGTCGCCGAGCAGACCTCGCTGGCCCTCGAAGTGACCCCGCGCTCCACCGACCTGCTGATGGGGCTGCCGTTCTTCCACGAGAACGACCTCGGCCACCACGGATCGGCCGAGACGGTAGCGGCCGCGGTCCGCGGCACCAGGCTGGGCCTGGCGCGCACGGACCGGGGCCGGGAACGCTTCGGGGTCGCGCTCTACGTGGACTTCGCCGCGCGGGACGCCGACTGGGCGGCGTACCGCGCGGGCTGGCACTGAGCCGCCGGCCGGGCTCAGATGCTGAAGCGCTCCTTGGCGAGCAGAGGCCGTACCCGGGAACGGAACCCACCGGTCCGGAACGGCTGCTGCAGCAGTCCGGGCCGGATCGCCTGGGCCAGTGCCGCGGCGATCATGCCCTGGTCGAGGGCGAGCTGGTAGTCGCTGACCCGTCCGGTGGAGACGTTGACGGAGTCCCGGAACCCCAAGCCGTCGTGATAGGCACCGAAATCACGGTCCAGGGCCCGCAGGTTCGCCACCGCCTCGGCCGGCGCGTGGGGCAGGGCGAGGAACGAGGCGTGCGGCGTGACGACACCGTTGGTGAACGCCGACGCGGGCGGCAGCGGGGCGCCGTCCGCGGTGTACGTGCGGTCCGTGTTGGAGGCGTAGCCGTCGAGTTGCATGCCGAGCGCGTCGACCCCGTACTCCTGGTACCCGCCCTCGGGAATGCTGGCGGGGGAGAAGCCCCAGTATCCGTACCCGGCCTCTGACATGCCGTGCTCGATCTGGCTCCGCACATACCGCTGGTGGGTGCGCCCCCACGATTTCGGCGACCATTCCTGCTCGGGCACGAACAGCGGCACCATCAGCGCCTCGAACATCGACCCGCCCCAGGTGGGGACGAGCTTGCGGCTGCCGTGCGTGTAGTGGCCCTGCCAGACGCGGATACCGTCCATCGCCACGTAACTGCCCTGCGGCTGCTGCTCCTGCTCGTTCCCGGGGAGCATGGTGCGCAGCAGGTGCCAGTAGTGGTCGGCTGGCAGGGTTCCGTCGGCAATGCCCAGATAACTCGCCATCCTCGGCTCGGTGTTGAGCGCGCCGTAGTGATGGCCGGTGGGCTCCTCGGTGTCGGTCCAGAAGCCGCCGCGCAGCTGGCCGGGTCCGGCGACCGGGTCGGCCGGATCGAAGGGCGTGTAGTAGTAGGACCAGTCGGCGTCCGCGAGGATGCGGCCGATGCGGGGGCGCAGTGCGGGAGCGGCCTCCGCGGCGATCCGCAGACCGGTGATCAGCCAGGCGTTGTCGACCGAGGAGAGGAACGGGCGGACGGGGTCGCCGGTGCCGGGCCATTCGGTCAGTACCGAACCGTCGTGCGCGTCGTACCAGTTGAGCCAGAAGCCGTGATGGCGCTCCAGCTTCTCCACGGACCGGACCGTGCGCTCCAGCCTGTTCCGCATCGTGGCGTCACTGATCACCCCGAGCCCGCCGGCGGCGACCGTCGACCACAGACCGCAGCCGATATTGGTGGGCGAGGTCTGACGCGACCGGACGGGGCCGCCCGGACCACTCACGTCGATCTTGTCGACGGCGAGACCCAGGCCGGTCGTCATGGCCTCGATCGAGTGATACGTATCGCGGAACCAGCGCAGCAGCAGCGGTGTATCGACGGCATGGACAAGATGAGCGGCGTCCGCCGAAGGCGCGGACCGGGCGGTGGGAACGGCATGCGCCGGGGATACGGACGCGGCCCCGAGGGACAGAGCGGCAGCCCCGGTCCCGGTGGTGGTGAGAAACGTGCGACGGTCCATGAAGGTCCAGCTCCCGTTGGCAGAAGGGGGATGGGGGCGTTTCGTGGCGTGCTCGACGCGGCGGATGAGAGCCGCCCGGGGGTGGTGCTGCGCCTGTGGCGCTGTAGTTCGGGTGCGGCTGCCGGCGTGGCCCTCGGGCCTCTCGTTTGGATCATGCCGGGCATACCGGTGCGGGGTCCGGCGTCCGTCAGGTGCCGCCGGACCCCGCACGGTGGGGAGCCGTCAGGGGCTCCCGGTCAGAGGTCCGGCGTCAGTCGGCGATGCGCGGGAGCGTGCGGGTGCGGCCCATCTCGCCCAGCCAGGCGGCGGACGGCTTCGGCAGCCGCTCGAAGGTCTCCGGGTTCCAGCCGATGAGGCCGAAGGTCGGTGCGTAGGAGCCCCACTCGTAGTTGTCCAGGGCGCTCCACGCGAGGTAGCCCTCGACGCGCAGGCCGTCCTGGATGGCGGACGCGACCTCGTTCAGGGCGCCGGTGTAGTAGTCGATCCGGCGGCTGTCCTTGTCGGTCGCGATGCCGTTCTCGGTCACGATCAGCGGCATGTCGCTGCCGACGACCTCGGCGGTGTGGCGCAGCGCGTGGCCGACGGCGCGGGGGTAGTACTCCCACTGCGTGAGGGTGCGCTCCACGTCGTCGGCGGTGGGGATCGGTCCGTCGGTGCCGATCCTGGTCCGGGTGTAGGACTGCACGCCGATCCAGTCGTCGCCGCGGGCGGCCTCGATGAAGATGTCCTCACGGGGGTGGCGGTAGGCCGCGGTGACCTCTTCCGCGCCGGGAAGGGCCTGGTAGACCTGGTTGGCGATGGTCCAGCCGACCTGGATGCCGGCGTTGATCGCCTTGACCTCCTTGACGGCCGCGTGGTGGGCGGCGATGACGGCCTGGGTGGTCTCGTCGTCGGGGGTCGGCAGACCGGCGGGCGGGAAGCCGATGTCG
This sequence comes from Streptomyces sp. NPDC048462, assembly GCF_043200175.1. Lineage (NCBI taxonomy): Bacteria > Bacillati > Actinomycetota > Actinomycetes > Kitasatosporales > Streptomycetaceae > Streptomyces > Streptomyces sp. NPDC048462. Next base: position 28,068 of record NZ_JBICXG010000043.1, on the reverse strand, counting down.
CCGCGCTTGGCCTGGCCCGCCATCACGGCGATCATGTTCGGCTCGTTGATGGTGCAGACGTGGCTGACGCCCTCACTGATCACGGGTGCGCAGGCCGCGACGTAGCGGGCGAACAGCTCCGTCGCGCCCTCGGCGGTGAAGCCGCCACGCGCCTCGAACCACTGCGGCACGGTGAAGTGGTGCAGGGTGACCATGGGGCGGAGTCCGCGCTCGATGGCGCCTTCGACCATCCGGCGGTAGTGGGCGATCTCGGCCCGGGAGAACTGCCCTTCGGCGGGCTCGATACGCGCCCACTCGATGGAGAACCGGTAGTCGGTGAAGCCCAGTCCGGCCAGCACGTCCATGTCCTCGTGCCAGCGGTGGTAGCTGTCGCAGGCGTCCAGGCTGGGTTCCTGGATGTGGGTGCCCGCGGTGTGCTCCTTGACCCACCAGTCGCTGTTGGTGTTGTTGCCCTCGATCTGGTGGGCGGCCGTGGAGGCACCCCACAGGAAGTTTTCGGGGAACGGGACCTGGGTGTGAGTCATCGCGAAATGTCTTTCTGGTGCGGGGAAGGGGCGGCCGGCGGGTGTGCGGGTGCGGGCCGCTTACGTATGGGAGGGGCGGCCGGGGGCGGGCCCGGCCCGCTCCCGGGGGCGGACTACTTCATGCCCGCGGTGGCGATGCCCTGCGTGAAGTGCCGCTGGAGCGCGATGAACACGACCAGGACCGGCAGCACGATCAGGAAGGAGCCGGCCATCAGCATGCCGTTGGATCCACCCGCCTTGTTCGGGTCGGTGGCGAAGGTGGCCAGGGCGACCGGAAGGGTGTACTTGTCGGGATCGTTCGTCGCGATGAGCGGCCAGACGAAGTTGTTCCACGAGCCGAGGAACGTGAAGATCGACAGCGTCGCCAGCGCGGGCTTCACCAGCGGCATCACGATGCGCCAGAAGATGTACCACTCGCCGGCACCGTCCATCCGGGCCGCTTCCAGCAGCTCGTCCGGGATCGACTGCATGAACTGCCGCATCAGGAAGACGCCGAAGGCCCCGGCTGCGAACGGCAGGACCAGCCCGGCGTACGAGTCGATCAGCTGCAGCTTGCTCATCAGGACGAAGAGCGGCAGCAGCATCAGGTTCCCGGGCACCATGAGGGCGCCGAGGACCACACCGAAGATCTTGTTGCGGCCGGCGAACTTCAGCTTGGCCAGGGCGTACCCGAGCATCGAGCAGAAGACCAGGTTCGAGACGGTGACCAGCACCGCCACGATCACCGAGTTCATGAAGTACAGCGGCAGATCCAGCTTGTCGAGCAGCTCCCGGAAGTTTTCCAGGGTCCACTCGGTCGGGATCCAGACCGGCGGGCTCGCGGTCAGTTCGCTCGTCGTCTTGAACGAGGAGACAGCCATCCACAGGAACGGCGCCGACATGATCAGCAGACCGAGCGAGAGCAGGACGTAGACGAGGATCCGCTTCCATGACCTCGGCTCCCTGCCGCTGTCCTTCCGCCCCGTCTTCCGTTCGCTCTTCCCGGGCTTCTTCGACGGCGCCGTCGAGACGGCGCCCGGTGCATTGGTGGCGCTCATTTCGTGTTGTCCTTCAGCAGTCGGAGCTGCAGCACCGTGATGCCCATGATCACTACGAAGAGGACATACGCCATGGCGCTCGCATAGCCCATGTGGAAGAAGTTGAAGCCCTCGCGGTACATGTTCAGCGAGACGGTGAGCGTCGAGTCCGACGGCCCGCCCTGCGTCATCACGAAGGGTTCCTCGAAGACGTTGAGGTAGCCGATCGTGGTGATCACGGTGGCGTAGAGCATCGTGGGCCGCAGAAGCGGGATGGTGATGCCCCTGAACTCCTGCCAGATGCCGGCACCGTCCAGCCGCGCCGCTTCCCGGACCTCGGTGGGAATGGCCTGCAGGCCTGCGATGAAGAGCACCATGACCGTGCCGACGTTGCGCCAGACCGCCATCGCGATCATCGACGGCATGGCGAGCTTCTCGGAGCCGAGGAAGTCCGGAGCGGTGAGGCCCACTTCGGAGAAGAGGCCCGCGACGAGACCGTCGCTCGGATCGAGCACGAAGCGCCAGACGACGGCGACCGCGACGATGGTGGTGACGACCGGGGCGTAGAAGCCGACGCGGAAGAACGTCCTGGCCCGGTCGATGCCGTTGTTGAGCAGTACGGCGACGATCAGTCCGAGGAAGATCGTCAGCGGGACGCCGATGACCACGAAGTACGCCGTGTTGAACAGCGACTTGAGGAACTTCTCGTCACTGAACAGCTTGGTGTAGTTCTCGAATCCGATGAAGTTCGCGTCGAGAGGGTGCGTCACGTTGCGCAGCCCGAAGTCCGTGAAGCTCATCACCAGGGTGGCGATGATCGGGACGGCCATGAAGACGAGGAAGAGAACGAGGAAGGGAGTGGAGAACAGCCAGCCGGCCATGTTCTGCATTCCCAGCGAGGGCTTCCCGCGCCTGGGTGAACCCTTGGGCCCGGCGGCCGGGGACTTCGCGGTCCCCGGTCCGGCCTGCACCTTGGCCGACTCTGCGGCCTTTCCGGTCGTGGTGCTCATGGCTCCTACTTCACGAGGCCTTCGATCTGGGACTGCGCCGTCTTCAGCGCGTCCTCGGCGGACGCCTTGCCCTGGGTCACCTTCGCGATGGCCTGGTCGACCTTGTCGGTGACCTCGGTCCAGTTGGAGAGCGACGGGGAGGACTTGGCGGTGTCCATCTGCTTCTTGAAGATCTGCAGATCGGCGTCGTTGGCGAGGTCACCGGAGGTCCAGGCGGCGGTGTTGGCCGGCAGGTCCTTGGTGCGCTTGTACCAGTCGGCCTGGCCCTTGGTGTCCGTCAGGTACTTGATGAAGCGGGTGGCGGCGGCCTTGTGCTCGCTGTCCTTGGAGATGACCAGGGAGGAACCGCCGGCCATCGAGACGGAGGACTTGTCGGCGGGCACGTCGGCCACCGCCCACTTGCCCTTGAGCTGCGGCTGGCCCTCGTTCAGCAGGGTGACGTGCCAGGGGCCGCCGAAGAACATCGGGACACGGCCGTTGCCGAAGTCCTTCACCACGTCGTAGCCGGGCTGCACGGACTTGTTGGAGAGCCCCTTGGAGAAGTAAGAGCCGTACTCCTTGAGCGCCTTGACGGCCTCGGGGCTGTCGATGACGACATCGCCCTTGTCGTTGACTATCTCGCCGCCGGCCGAGTACAGGAATGAGTAGAAGTTCTGCACCGTGTCCAGTCCGCTGGGCTGGATGGACAGGCCCCACTTGGTGCCCGCCTTCTTCTGGTAGGCGGTGGCGAGGTCCTGCATCTCCTTCCAGTCGGTCGGAGCCTTGGTGATGCCCGCCTTCTCGGCCAGGTCGGTGCGGTAGTAGAGGACGCGGGTGTCGACGTACCACGGCACGCCGTACGCCTGGCCGTCCACCTCGCCCTGCTTCCAGCCGGCCGGGAAGAAGTCCTTCTCCTGGAAGGTCTTGGCGTCGACCGGCTCCAGGACACCGAGCTCGGAGAACTCGCCCATGTAGCTGCCGCCCATCTGCGCCACGTCCGGCATGCTGCCGGCGGCGGCCGCGGAGACCAGCTTCTGGTGGGCGACGTCCCAGCCGACCGGGGTCACCTTGACGGTGACGTTCGGATTGGCCTTCTCGTAGACCTTGGCCACATCCGCGAGCTTCTCGCCCTCGGCCCCCATGGCCCAGACAGTGAGCGTCTGCTTCTTGTCCGCGGCGACATCGTCGCCACCGGAGCTGCCGCACGCGGTCAGACCGAGAGCGAGTACGACGGCGATACCGATACCGGTGGAGGCGGTTCTGGCGGTGCGGGGCATGGAGGGCTCCTCCTTGAGCAATCCGAATGTATGCGCTGCCTGTAAGCGCATACATCACTCTGCGGCAGAGATTCAGGAATCCGCAAGAGGGTGCTGGGTCACACTCGTGCAACGTATGGGACATCTGAATGTTCAACTTGGAACGGTAAGTGTGCTGTTTGCGAAAAAGGCAACGATGTGACCGATTCCGCATGGTTGGGGTGGGTGGTCGTTGACGGCCGGGGCGAGGCGGTCGCCATGGCGCGGGCGTGTGGCCGCCGGTGGCCCGAAGGGCATGGGAGGGGGGCGATATTGTCGTGGTCATGTCTCCATTCGTGCATGAATTCCCTTTTGACCCCTCGTACGGGCACACGCTCGACGACCTGCTGACCGTCCCCGCGCCCCCCGCGCCGCACGACTTCGCGGATTTCTGGCGAGCGCGGTACGAGGCGGCTCGCAAGGTCGCCACCGCGCCGGAGATCGGGCCACTGGAGAGCGAGCGCGACGGTGTCCGGATCCACGGAGTGACGTTCACCTCGATGGGCGGGGTGCGGCTGGGGGGCTGGCTGGTACTGCCCGCGCAGGGGCCGGTGCGCCACGGGTTCGTCATCGGCCACGGCTACGGCGGCCGGCAGGAGCCGGGGCCCGATGTGCCGCTGCCGCTGCCCGGGGCGGCCGCGATCCTGCCCTGCGTACGGGGGATGGGGTCGCTCGGTCTCGTGGCGGGCATCCCGGACGTCTCCGGCGCGCATGTGCTGCACGGCATCGAGTCCCGCGACACGTATGTGATCGGCGACTGCGTGGCGGACCTGTGGTGTGCGGCGTCGGCGCTGTACGAGCTGGTCCCCGAGCTCGCGGGCGCCGGCCCGCTCGGCTACCTGGGGGAGAGCTTCGGCGGGGGGCTCGGCGCCCTGGCCCTGCCCTGGGACGACCGCTTCGGGGCCGCGCAGCTGACGGTGCCGACCTTCGGGAACCACCCGCTGCGGCTCACGCTGCCGTGCGTGGGGAGCGGGGAGTCGGTGCGGGAGTACCACCGAGGGCATCCCGAGGTCACCGAGGTGCTGGGGTACTTCGACGCCGCGACGGCTGCGGGGTTCCTGGAGCGGCCGACGCTGGTGGCCGCGGCGCTGTTCGACCCGTCCGTGCCGCCGCCGGGCCAGTTCGCGGTGTACAACGCGCTGGCGGGGGAGCGGGAGCTGCTGGTGCTGAGCGCGGGGCACTTCGAGCACGCGGGCCTGGCGGACGAGGCCGCCGGGCTCGGGGCGGCCCGCACGCGGTTCTTCGGGGAGCGGCTCAGGCGGTGACGGGCGGCGCGCGCGGCGCGTGGGCCGGTGACGGCGGGGCCGGCGGCGAGTGCGGGTGCGCGTGAGGCGTGAGGCGTGGGCGGCGGTGCGCGCGAGGCGTGGGGCGGCGGTAGGCGTGCGCGGTCCGGCAGCGTCCCCGCGCGCACCCGGCCGGTCAGCCGCAGCCGCAGCTCCTGCGGCGGATCGGGGAGACCGGGAGGGTGAGCGAGACCGGTTCGCGGTTCGCGTTGTTCAGCCGCTGCACCAGCAGTTCGACCGCCTGCTCGCCGAGCTGCCGGATCGGCTGGCGCACCGTCGTCAGCGGTGGCTGGACGATCCGGCTGAGCGGGATGCCGTCGAAGCCGGTCACCGCCATGTCCTCGGGCACCCGCACGCCGCGTCTGGCCAGTGCGCGCAGGGCGCCCACCGCCATCTGGTCGTTGGCGAAGAGCATCGCCTGCGGCCGGGGCCCGTCCGCGTCCAGCAGCCGTTCGGCGGCCCACTCGCCCTCGGCCTGCTTCATCATCGTCGTCCGCACGCTCGGCGCGCCCGGCACCGGGATTCCGGCGTCCCGGCACGCCTCCTGGAATCCGCGGAACCGCGCCTCGGCGTCGGGTGAGTCGGTGTCGCCGGCGATGAAGGCGAGCCGGCGCAGTCCGTGGTCCTCGATCAGGTGGCGGGTCAGTTCTCGTTCGCCGTCGGCGTTGGCGACGACGATGTGGTCGAGGTGGTCGATCTCGCGGGGGCCGGCGAGCATCACGACCGGCAGCCGGCGCGATATCACCTCGAGGTCCTTGGTCGGCACCGTCTGCGCCAGTACCGCGAAGCCGTCGACCCGTCCCGCGACCTTCGCGACCAGGCTCTCCGGACCGCCCTCCAGCGAGGCGGCGATCAGCAGGGCGTACCCGTGCCGCCGCGCGGCCCGCTCCATGCCGCGGATGATCTGGTCCGAGTAGAGCATCACCGCGTCGTCGGCATCGCTGTCCGCCTCGGCGTCGGCCTCGGCGTCCGGGTCGGCGTAGTCGGGAAAGCAGAGCCCGAGCACCCCGGTGGTGCGGCTGGCCAGGCCCCGGGCGTTCCCGCTCGGTACGTAGCCGAGCTCGCGCGCCGCCTCCAGGACCCGCTCACGGGTCTGGGCGCGCACCGAGTCCGGGGTGCGGTAGACCCGCGAAACCGTGGCAATGGAGACGCCCGACCGCTCGGCGACGTCGTACACCGTTGGGGCGCTCACTCGACCGTCCGTCCGCTTCTTCTTCCGTGCCGACACGTATCGACATACGCCTTTTGAAAGCGCATTCACCCTAGATCGCGGGCCGGAAGGGAGCAAGGCCATCCAGCAATCGACAGGCTACCTTGCAAGATGGCCTGTACATCTTTACGGTGGAGGGCATGACGCAGACGCCCGCCGACACCCCTGTCGACCCCACGGCCGAGCAGGTCGGAAACGACCTCGCGGCCGTCGTCGGCAGGCTGCTGCGGCGACTTCGCTCCTCGTCCTCGGAGAGCCTGCTCACGCCGACCCAGCGCTCGGTGCTGGCCCGGCTGGAGGACGGGGGCCCGGCCACCACGGCCGCGCTGGCCCGCGCCGAGTTCGTACGCCCGCAGTCCATGCGGCTGACGCTGGGCGCGCTGGAGGAGCAGGGGCTCGTCGAGCGGGCGCCCGATCCGGACGACGGACGCAAATCGGTCATGTCGATCACCGGCGCCGGACGTACGACGCTCGCGGAGGTCCGGGTCGCCAAGCGCAACTGGCTGGCCGAGGCCATCGCCGCCGAACTCGACGGGGCCGAGCGCCGGACCCTGGCCGAGGCGACGGTCCTCCTCGACCGCCTGGTCGGTTCGTGACCGGCCGCGACGCCGCCCCCGCAGCGATACCCCGGGCGTCCCGGGCACCGGCACCAACACCCGGGCCGCCGCCGGGGCCCGCACCGGACCGGGGCGCCGCGCCCGGATTCAGTGGCCGGCTCACCGCCCCGCTGCTGATCGGCTCGCTGCTCAACCCGCTCAACACCACCATGATCTCGACCGCCCTGGTGGCGATCGGGCACCACTTCGACATCGGCGCCGCCGACACCGCCTGGCTGATCTCGGTCCTGTATCTGGCGAGCGCCGTCGCCCAGCCGGTCCTCGGCAGACTCGCCGACGTGCTCGGCCCCCGGCGCGTCTTCCTCGTCGGGCTGGTCGTCGTCATCGCGTCCGGCCTGGTGGGGGCGGTGGCGCCGAGCTTCGGCTGGCTGATCGTGTCCCGGCTGCTGCTCGGCATCGGTACGTCGGCCGCCTACCCGGCCGCCATGGCGGTGCTGCGCGACGAGTCCGCCCGGATCGGCCGGGCCACGCCGCGCTCCGTCCTGGCCCGGCTCTCCTTCGCGGCGCTCGGCAGCGCGGCGGTCGGCCCCACCCTCGGCGGACTGCTGGTCATGGTCGTCGGCTGGCGCGGCATCTTCGCCGTCAACGTGCCCGTCGCGCTCATCGCCTTCGGTGCCGCCCTGCTCTGGATCCCGGCCGACCCGCCGCGCAGGCGGGCCGCCGACGGCAGTACGCCCCGGCTCGACCTGGACCCGCTCGGCATCGGCCTCTTCACCACCGCCCTGACCGTGCTCGTCTTCTTCCTGCTCGACCTCGCCCACCCGATGTGGTGGCTCCTCGCACCCTTCGCGGTGCTCAGCGCCGCACTGGTGCGGTGGCAGCTGCGGCGCCCCAACCCCTTCATCGACCTGCGGATGCTGGCGGGAAACGCCGCCCTCTCACGGACGTACCTGCGGCACGGAGTCAGCTATCTGCTGATCTACTGCGTGATGTACGGATACACCCAGTGGCTGGAGGAGGCCCGTGGCTATTCGTCCGGGCACACCGGTCTGCTGATGCTGCCGATGTCCGTCGCCGCTCTCGTCTGCTCACTGCTCGGCGCCCGCACGAAGGGCATCCGAGGGCCGCTCACCCTGGCCTGTGTACTGCTCACCGTCGGGGCGGGCGTGCTGCTGTTCCTCTCCGGGGACACCCCGCTCGCCGTCCTGCTGATCGCCGGGGCCTGCTTCGGCATCCCGCAGGGGCTGATCGGTACGAGCAACCAGGCGGCCGTCCAGGCCTACGCCCCGGCCGAGTCCATCGGCTCGGCCGCCGGCCTCCAGCGCACCGCCCAGTACATCGGGGCCATCACCGCGTCCAGCCTCATCGCCCTGGCCTACGGGCAGTCCACCGGTGACCGGGGCCTGCACCTGATGGCCGGCGTCGCCGCCGTGCTGGGCGTCCTCCTCATCGTCCTCACCGTGACCGACCGCGCCCTGCGCGGCCGTACCTGAATACCGTTCCGCACCACTCAGCAAGGAGCACCACCATGAGCGCCACCACCCTCGACCCGAAGACCGCGCTGGTCGTCGTCGACCTCCAGAAGGGCATCACGGGTCTGCCCACCGCCCACCCCAGCGCCGAGGTCGTCGCGAATGCCGCGTCCCTCGCCGACGCGTTCCGGGCCAAGGGCCTCCCGGTCGTCCTGGTCCGCGTCACCGGCGGCGCCCCCGGCCGCACGGAGGGCCCCGCCCGCTCCGGGCAGCCCGCCGCCGACTGGGCCGACATCGCGCCCGAGCTCGGCCCGGAGGAGGGCGACATCGTCGTCACCAAGCTGACCTGGGGCGCCTTCTACGGCACCGACCTCGACCTCCAGCTGCGCCGCCGCGGCGTGACCCAGGTCGTGGTGGCCGGGATCGCGACCAGCATCGGCGTCGAGTCCACCGCCCGCTCGGCGTACGAGCACGGCTACCACGTCACCGTCGCCACGGACGCGGTGACCGACATGAGCGCCGAGGCCCACGACAACAGCGTGGAGCGGATCTTCCCGCGCCTCGGCGAGACCGACACCACCGACGCCATCATCAAGCTGCTGGGCTGAAGGCTGCCGGGCTCGGAGCTGCCGGGCTCGCAGCGGCCCGGCCGAAGACCGCCGGGCCGACGGCGGCCGGGCCGGAGGCTTCCGGCCCGGCCGCGCGTGCGCGCCTCACGCCTCCCGGCGCCGGATCTTGTTGCCCAGCCACACCAGCGGGTCGTACTTGCGGTCCACGGCCCGCTCCTTCAGCGGGATCAGCGCGTTGTCGGTGATCTTGATGTGTTCGGGGCACACCTCCGTACAGCACTTCGTGATGTTGCAGTAGCCGAGCCCGTGCTCCTCCTGGGCCGTCGCCTTCCGGTCGAGACCGGACTCGGCGGCGGCGTCCAGCGGGTGCATGTCCAGCTCCGCGACCCGCATCAGGAAGCGCGGTCCGGCGAAGGCCGCCTTGTTCTCCTCGTGGTCGCGCACCACGTGACAGGTGTCCTGGCACAGGAAGCACTCGATGCACTTGCGGAACTCCTGCGAGCGCTCCACATCGATCTGCTGCATGCGGTAGTCGCCCGCCTTCACCCCCTCCGGAGGCACGAAGGCGGGCACTTCGCGTGCCTTGGCGTAGTTGAAGGACACGTCTGTCACCAGATCCCGCACCACCGGGAAGGCGCGCAGCGGGGTGACCGTGACCGTCTCCTCGGGGGTGAACACCGACATGCGTGTCATGCACATCAGGCGCGGCCGTCCGTTGATCTCCGCGCTGCACGAACCGCACTTGCCGGCCTTGCAGTTCCACCGCACCGCCAGATCACCGGCCTGGGTGGCCTGGATGCGGTGGATGATGTCGAGGACCACCTCGCCGTCGTTGACCTCGACCGTGAAGTCCTCCAGACCGCCGCCGTCGGTGTCCCCGCGCCACACCTTGAACCGTGCGTCGTAGCCGCTCACTCGGACAGCTCCTCTTCGGCGAGGTACTTGACCAGCTCCTCCTTCTCGAAGAGGGCGAGCAGGTCCGGACGGATGGGTTCGGTGACCTTGCGTACGAGATCGATCCGGCCCGCCGGCGGCGTGGCGGAGGCGTCGGCCGGCCGGCACAGCAGGTTGACCGGGCGCCAGGAGCGTTCCATCGCCGGGCAGTCCTCGCGGGTGTGGCCGCCTCGGCTCTCGGTGCGCTCCAGGGCCGCCCGTGCGATGCACTCGCTGACCAGCAGCATGTTCCGCAGGTCCAGGGAGAGGTGCCAGCCGGGGTTGAACTGCCGGTGCCCCTCGACCCCGGCCCGCCGGGCCCGTTCCCGCAGCCCGGCCAGCTTCTCCAGGGCCTGCTCCATCTCGGGGGCCCGGCGGATGATGCCGACCAGGTCGTTCATCGTCTGCTGGAGTTCCTGGTGCAGGGTGTACGGGTTCTCCGTCGGTGCGCCCCCGGCGAGGTCCTCCGCGCTGAACGGGCGCAGGGCCTCCGCGGCCGCCGCGTCGATCTGGGCCTCGTCCACCACCGGCAGGGCCTCGGTGGACTCGGCGTACCCGGCGGCGTGGAGTCCGGCCCGGCGGCCGAAGACCAGCAGGTCGGAGAGGGAGTTCCCGCCGAGCCGGTTGGAGCCGTGCATGCCGCCGGCGACCTCGCCGGCCGCGTACAGACCGGGCACGTCCAGGGCGGCGGCGGTGTCGGAGTCGACGGCTATGCCGCCCATCACGTAGTGGCAGGTCGGGCCGACCTCCATCGCCTCGGCCGTGATGTCGACGTCCGCCAGCTCCTTGAACTGGTGGTACATCGAGGGCAGCCGGCGCCGGATCCGCTCCGCGGACATCCGGGTCGACACGTCCAGGAACACCCCGCCGTGCGGCGATCCGCGGCCCGCCTTCACCTCGGAGTTGATGGCGCGGGCGACCTCGTCACGCGGCAGCAGCTCGGGCGGGCGGCGGTTGTTGTCCGGGTCCTCGTACCAGCGGTCGCCCTCCTCCTCCGACTGCGCGTACTTCTCCTTGAACACGTCGGGGACGTACTCGAACATGAAGCGCTTGCCCTCGGAGTTCCGCAGCACCCCGCCGTCGCCGCGCACCGACTCGGTGACGAGGATGCCCTTGACCGAGGGCGGCCAGACCATCCCGGTCGGGTGGAACTGGACGAACTCCATGTTGAGCAGGGGCGCGCCCGCCAGCAGGGCCAGCGCGTGACCGTCGCCGGTGTACTCCCAGGAGTTCGACGTGACCTTGAAGGACTTGCCGATGCCGCCGGTGGCCAGGACGACCGAGGGCGCCTCCAGGACGAAGAACCTGCCGCTCTCGCGCTCGTAGCAGAAGGTCCCGCAGACGCGCTCCCCGTCCTTCAGGACGCGGGTCACCGTGCACTCCTGGAACACCTTCAGCCGGGCCTCGTAGTCACCGAACTCGCGCTTGTCCTCCTGCTGGAGCGAGACGATCTTCTGCTGGAGGGTGCGGATCAGTTCGAGGCCGGTACGGTCCCCGACGTGCGCCAGGCGCGGGTACTCGTGGCCGCCGAAGTTGCGCTGGGAGATCTTCCCCTCGGGCGTGCGGTCGAAGAGCGCGCCCCAGGTCTCCAGCTCCCAGACCCGGTCGGGCGCCTCCTTGGCGTGCAGCTCGGCCATCCGCCACTGGTTGAGGAACTTCCCGCCGCGCATGGTGTCGCGGAAGTGCACCTGCCAGTTGTCCCCGGAGTTCACATTGCCCATGGAGGCGGCGATCCCGCCCTCCGCCATGACCGTGTGCGCTTTGCCGAAGAGCGATTTGCAGATCACCGCCGTACGGGCGCCGCGCTCCCGCGCCTCGATCGCGGCGCGCAGCCCGGCACCTCCGGCACCGACCACGACGACGTCCCACTGCTGCCGTTCGAGCTCAGTCATTCAGAAAAACCTCGGATCGTCGAAGGCGCCGGAGGCGACCAGGTACACGTAGAAGTCGCACGCCGCCACGCTGATCAGCGAGGCCCAGGCGAGCAGCATGTGGTGGGCGTTCAGCCGCCCCACCCAGCCCCACAGCCGGTAGCGCACCGGGTGCTTGGAGAAGTGCCGCAGCCGGCCGCCGATGATGTGCCGGCAGGAGTGGCAGGACAGGGTGTACGCCCAGATCAGGGCGATGTTGGCAACGAAGATCAGCGAGCCGAGACCCATGTGGCCCCAGGCGTAGTGCTCGTCGCGGAAGGAGAGCACGGTGTCGTACGTCAGGATTCCGGCGACCGGCAGTGCGGCGTAGAAGAAGTACCGGTGGATGTTCTGCATGATCAGCGGGAACCGGGTCTCGCCGCTGTACGCCGTGTGCGGCTCCGCGACCGCGCAGGCCGGGGGCGAGGCCCAGAAGCCCCGGTAGTAGGCCTTGCGGTAGTAGTAGCAGGTCAGCCGGAAGCCGAGCGGGAAGATCAGGATCAGCAGGGCGGGGGACAGGCCCCACCAGCTGCCGAAGAGGTCCCAGTTCGGGCCGTGCCGCATCGGGGCGCAGCTGTCCGCCAGGCAGGGAGAGTAGAACGGCGAGACATAGGGGGCGGCGTAGTAGTCGGCGTTCGAGAACGCCCGCCAGGTCGAGTAGACGATGAAGGCGAGGAGCCCGCCCGCGGTGACGGCGGGCGCCAGCCACCAGCGGTCGGTCCGCAGGTGGCGGGCGGCGATGGCGGCCCGTGAGGCGTGGTGCACTCCCGCCGTCCGGGTCGCCGCTCCGCCCTGCGGGGGTGGCTTCGTGCCCGGAGCGCCGCCTGGCACCCTGCCGGGATCTTTTCCTGAATCCGTGCCTGTTTCCGTGCCGGTGGCCAAGGAACTCTCCTAGGGGGCGTGCCTGCCGCGGACGCCCAGACCCTCGTCGTCCGAGTCCGTCCACAGAGTGGTGTCGTACGGCGCCTCGGTGATCGTGATGACGCCGTCGACCGGGTCGGCGTGGCCGTCCGGGGCGAGCGGATCCGGCGCGGAGTCCGCCTCGCGCAGCTGCGCGAGGCTCCGCTCCAGCCGCCCGACGGTGCGGACCAGGTCATCGAGACAGTGCTGAACTGCCGTCAACTCGTCCTGTAGTGACATGACTTGATCTCACTTCCGCAGTTGCGGGTGGCCATGCTCATGCGCATGCGAGTGTCGCGCGTCACATCCTCTTTGGGAAGGGAGCGGGCCGCCCCGGCTTGCCCGTCGATGCCCGGAGGTCGCTGGAACGGCGGATTCCGGCCAGTGTCCGGTTCCGCCGCACGGGTGAGCTTCGGCGTGGCCCCGCCGTGTCTGCGGCGCCCCTCGCGCGTGGGCGCTTTCAGTGGATGGGCGGAACCAGTGTGATCAACTGCAAATGCCACCAAACCCGCATCATCCGGTCCATTCGGTTACGGGTGGTCCGGGCCGTCTCCGGAGGTATCAGCCATGTCCCACGTCGGCGTCCCGCGCGGGGCAGCCCGAAAGCGCCGCTCGCTCGCGCTCCTCACCACCGGGGTGCTCACCATCCCCGTGCTGGCCGGCTGCAGCTCCGGCAAGGAGGAGCCCACCACCTCCGTCGTCCCGCAGGACGTCGCGCCCGCGGCCCGCACCCAGGTCGCGGACGGTGGCACGGTCAACTGGGCGATCGACGCGATGCCCGCCACCCTCAACGCCTTCCAGGCGGACGCCGACAGCGCCACGACCCGGATCACCGGCGCCCTCCTGCCGACCCTCTTCCCGCTGGACGCCAAGGGCCGGCCGCAGCTCAACCCGGACTACCTGGAATCCGCGAAGGTGGTCGCACACGAGCCCCGGCAGGTGGTGCTCTACCGGCTCAACCAGCAGGCCGTCTGGAGCGACGGCCGGGAGATCGGGGCGCCGGACTTCGTCGCGCAGTGGCGGGCCCTGAGCGGTAAGGACTCCGCGTTCTGGACCGCCCGCAACGCCGGCTACGAGCGCATCGAGAAGATCGAGCGCGGCGCCGACGACCTGGAGGTCAAGGTCACCTTCGCCAAGCCGTACGCGGACTGGCGCTCCCTCTTCTCGCCGCTGTACCCGAAGCAGGTGACGGGCTCCCCGGACGCCTTCAACGACGGAGCGCGGTCCACGGTCAAGGCGACCGCGGGACCGTTCCGGCTGCGTGACGTGGACAAGGAGTCGGGCTCCGTCACGCTGGCCCGGAACCCGCGCTGGTGGGGCAGCCCCGCCAAGCTCGACTCCCTGGTCTTCAAGGCGGTCAAGCCGCAGGACCGGGCCGAGGCCCTGACCGAGGGCAAGGTCGACGTCGCGGACATCGACGCGGCGGCGGCCCACCGCATCGCCCAGGCCGCCCGGGACGCCGGCAACAGCGGGCCGCCCGCCCACGGCCCCGGCGCCGGGACCACCCCGGCCGAGGCCCTGCGGTCCTGGGCCCTGGCACACGGCTCCGACGAGGACGCGGCCGCCGAGGCACAGGCGGCCAGGGACGAGCGGACCCGGGCGGTCAAGGCGTACGCCGCCGAGCAGAACGACCTGCGCGGCTACGTGGTCCGCAAGTCCCTGGAGCCCGCCTATACCCAGCTCGCCCTGAACGGCGAGACCGGACCGCTCGCCGACGACCGGGTACGCCGGGCGGTGGCCCGCGCCCTGGACCGCCAGGAGCTCGTCGACACCGTGCTCAAACCGCTCGGCCTGCCCGCGGCCCCGCTCGGCAGCCACCTCGCCCTGGCCGGACAGCCCGGGTACAAGGACAGCAGCGGCGCGCTCGGAGGCCAGGACACCAAGGAGGCCCAGGCGCTGCTGGCCGACGCGGGCTGGACGCGGGAGGGCGCCCTCGAGAAGACGGACGGCACCAAGGCGGGCAGCGAGGGCGAGAAACAGACGGCCGAGGAGAAGAAGGCGGCAGAGGACAAGAAGGCCGCGGACGAGAAGAAGGCGGCGGAGAAGAAGGCGGCCGACGCGAAGAAGGACGACGGCAAGGCCGACGACGCCGCCGGCCGCGAGCCGTCCAAGGACGACGGCCTCTACATCGTCGGCGACGACAGCAAGCCCGGTGAGGCCGAGGGCGCGGTCACCCACGTCATCGCCCCGGCCCCCGCCGCCGCCGTGCAGAGCGTCGCACTGCTGCGCCAGGCCGGACACCTGGGGGAGACCGGCACCTCCGAGGACGCCCCGGCCAGGATCACCGCCCAGGACCGGCAGCCCGGTGGGGCCGCCGGAGCCTACGCACCGGTCGGCACCGCGGCACCCGCCCAGGCGCCCGACGCCGCCCGGGGCCCGCTCGGCAAGAACGGCAAGCCGCTGTCCCTGAGGTTCGTCCTGCCCTCGGGACCGGGCTCCGAGTCGCTGCGCGGCGTCGGGGACAGGATCGCGGCGATGCTCGACACGATCGGGATCCGCACCGAGATCACCAAGGTCTCCGACGACAGCTACTTCCGGGACCACGTCGCCTCCGGTGACTACGACCTGGCGCTCTACTCCTGGCCCGCGACCGCCTATCCGGCCACCGACGACCGCCCGATCTTCGCCAAGCCGGTGCCGGCCACCGACGGCTCGCTGCTCGTCGAGCAGAACTACACCCGCGTCGGCTCGGACCACATCGACCAGCTCTTCGACCAGGCGGCCGGGGAGCTCGACGAGAGCGCGGCCGCGAAGCTGATGAAGCAGGCCGACGCCCGGATCTGGGCCGCCGCAGGATCGATTCCGCTCTACCAGCGCCCGCAGCTCGTCGCGACCGAGAAGAAGCTGCTCAACGTCGGCGCCTTCGGCTTCGGAGTGCCCCACTACCAGGACATCGGCTTCAAGAAGCCGCAGGCGGCCGGCGCCCCCGCCGATCCCAGGAAATAGCAGGTCAGCGCGGGGCCGAAAGCTCAGAACTGGCTCAATTCCCTTGCCCGCCGGCCCGCCGGCGGGCAAGGCTGTGTGCACCCGCTGACCCGGGTAGCCGCTCCGCCCTCCGGTCCTCGGGGCCCCAACCCCGACGGCCGCGGCGCACAGGCAGCACTCCGAGCTCCCCCTCGGAACGGCGGCTTCGGAGCCCCACCTCCGAGGCCGCCGAATGCCGCGTCCGCCCGGAAGACCGTGCTCACGACCACCGGTGAAAACCGCCGGAACACCTGATCACGGGGGCGGAAACACGAAGCGGACGCGGGCTCTCCAGCGCGGTGCGCGCCCGTCCTGTGGCCGGTAAGACTTGCCCGGGAAGCCGCAGGCGCGACCGGCCCGTACCATGGGACTAGCCGTGGCGCGTCCGCCCGGCTGGGCGTACGAGGACTCAAGACCGACTAAGACGCCTGAATCCCCGATCCGAGAGAAGCGCAAGCCACCCATGCCCACGCGCCACGACATCCGTAACGTAGCCATCGTCGCCCACGTCGACCACGGCAAGACCACGCTGGTCGACGGCATGCTCCGGCAGGCCGGCGCCTTCGCGGCGCACGCCGCCGAGAACCTCGACGAACGCATGATGGACTCGAACGACCTGGAGCGTGAGAAGGGCATCACGATCCTGGCCAAGAACACGGCCGTGAAGTACCACCCCAAGGATGGCGGCGACGTCATCACCATCAACATCATCGACACCCCCGGCCACGCCGACTTCGGTGGTGAGGTCGAGCGCGGCCTGTCGATGGTGGACGCGGTCGTCCTGCTGGTCGACGCGTCCGAGGGTCCGCTCCCGCAGACCCGCTTCGTGCTCCGCAAGGCCCTGACGGCCAAGCTGCCGGTCATCCTCTGCATCAACAAGACGGACCGCCCGGACTCCCGGATCGCGGAGGTCATCGACGAGACGTACGACCTCTTCCTGGACCTGGACGCCGACGAGGACCAGATCGAGTTCCCGATCGTCTACGCCTGTGCCCGTGACGGCGTCGCCTCGCTGACCAAGCCGGAGGACGGCACCGTCCCGCCGGACAGCGACAGCCTGGAGCCGTTCTTCAGCACGATCCTCTCCGCGGTCCCGGCCCCGGAGTACGACGAGGACGCGCCCCTCCAGGCCCACGTCACCAACCTGGACGCGGACAACTTCCTCGGCCGTATCGCGCTCTGCCGTGTCGAGCAGGGCGAGCTGCGCAAGGGCCAGACGGTCACCTGGATCAAGCGCGACGGCACGCAGTCCAACGTCCGCATCACCGAGCTGATGATGACAGAGGCGCTCACCCGCAAGCCCGCCGAGAAGGCCGGTCCGGGCGACATCTGCGCGATCGCCGGTATCCCGGACATCATGATCGGCGAGACCCTGGCCGACACCGAGAACCCGATCGCGCTGCCGCTGATCACGGTCGACGAGCCGGCCATCTCGATGACCATCGGCGCCAACACCTCGCCGCTGGTCGGCAAGGGCGGCAAGGGCCACAAGGTCACCGCCCGCCAGATCAAGGACCGTCTGGACCGCGAGCTGGTCGGTAACGTCTCGCTCCGCGTGCTGGACACCGAGCGTCCCGACGCCTGGGAAGTCCAGGGCCGTGGTGAGCTCGCCCTCGCCATCCTGATCGAGACCATGCGCCGGGAGGGCTTCGAGCTCACCGTCGGCAAGCCGCAGGTGGTCACCAAGCAGGTCGACGGCAAGACGCACGAGCCCATCGAGCGCATGACGATCGACTCGCCCGAGGAGCACCTCGGCGCCATCACGCAGCTCATGGCGACCCGCAAGGGCCGCATGGAGACGATGACGAACCACGGTTCGGGCTGGGTCCGCATGGAGTGGATCGTCCCGTCCCGCGGCCTCATCGGCTTCCGTACGGAGTTCCTCACCCAGACCCGCGGCACCGGCATCGCGCACTCCCTCTTCGAGGGCCACGAGCCGTGGTTCGGCGATCTGCGCACCCGTCACAACGGTTCGCTCGTCGCGGACCGCGCGGGCGTCGTGACGCCGTTCGCGATGGTCAACCTCCAGGAGCGCGGTGTCATCTTCACCGAGGCCACCACGGAGGTCTACGAGGGCATGATCATCGGTGAGAACTCGCGCGCCGACGACATGGACGTGAACATCACCAAGGAGAAGAAGCTCACCAACATGCGTGCGGCTTCCGCGGACACCACGGAGAACGTGGTGCCCGCCCGCAAGCTGTCGCTCGAGCAGTCGCTGGAGTTCTGCCGCGACGACGAGTGCATCGAGGTGACCCCGGAGACCGTGCGTATCCGCAAGGTCGTCCTGGACCAGAAGGAGCGCGGCCGCTCGGCCTCGCGCGCCAAGCGCTGATCCGCCGCCCGTCCGGCGATCCGCCGGACACGGCCGCAGGACACGGCTGAAGGGGCCCGGCACCGCTCACCACGCGGTGCCGGGCCCCTTTGCCGTGACCGCTGTGCCGTGCCGCGAGAGGCCCGAACAAGCCATGTGCGCCCGCGTATTGGTTAGGCTTGGGCCGTCCGCAACCGGTGGCCCGCAGTCCGCTTACGGCGGCGGGCCGGCCGCGCCGGCACTCCGTGATTCGCCGGGTGCCGGACGGGGTGCCGGGCCCCGACAGGTCAACCCGATTTTGTGGACCATGCGTCCGGATATCGGGCGTCGCTCTCCGGAACATGTGTTAACAGTCCGTTTCGGGTGTGTCTGTCTGGGGTCATTTTGTCCGTATTTTGATCCGAGCGGCCAGGGGATGTTGTCAAACCGAGACCCTTTAAGTGTGGTTTACAGCCCAGTCGTACTTAATAGTTGGCTCCATTGAGCTCGGGTCAATGGGTCACGCACTGTGGGGAGTGCCGACTCACGAGCACACTCAGGGCACTGAAACGATCACCGTCAGGGGTGTCGGTGTATCAATCCAGTGCCCTTCTTGTAGTCAAAAGTGGACTCATGAGGAGGAACCCATGCGTGGTGCCAAGAGCGCCAAGTGGGTCGCGGGAGCGGCCATCATCGCCCTGGCTGCGACCGCTTGTGGCGGCGGTAACGACGACGCCGACAAGGGCAAGGGTGGCGACAAGGGCGCCGTCAACGCCGATGGCATCTTCTCCGTCGAGGTCGGTGAGCCGCAGAACCCGCTGCAGCCGGCCAACACGATGGAGTCGAACGGCAGCATCGTCACCGACTCGATCTTCTCGCAGCTGGTCGACTACGACCCGGCCGGCAAGCTTGAGATGATCAACGCCGAGTCTGTCGACACCAAGGACAGCAAGCTCTGGACGGTCAAGCTCAAGAAGGACTGGAAGTTCCACGACGGGACCCCGGTCACGGCGGAGTCGTACATCAAGGCCTGGAACTGGGCCGCCAACATCAATAACAACCAGACCAACGCGTCCTGGTTCGGCGACATCAAGGGCTTCTCCGACGTCCACCCCGAGGACGCCAAGGCCAAGCCGAAGTCGGACGTGATGTCCGGTCTGAAGAAGGTGGACGACTACACGTTCACCATCGAGCTGAACTCGGCGCTGCCGTACTTCTCGTACAAGCTCGGCTACACCGTCTTCTCCCCGCTCCCCGAGTCCTTCTACGCGGACCCGAAGGCCGCCGGCGAGAAGCCGGTCGGCAACGGCGCGTACAAGTTCGTCAGCTGGGACCACAAGAAGCAGATCAAGGTCGTCCGCAACGACGACTACAAGGGTGCTGACAAGGCGAAGAACGGTGGCGTGGTCTTCAAGAACTACACCACCCTCGAGACCGCCTACGAGGACCTGAAGTCGGGCAACGTCGACGTTCTGCGTCAGATCGGCCCGAAGGACCTCCCGGTCTACCGGGCGGACCTCGGTGACCGCGCGGTGGACAAGCCGTACTCGGCCATCCAGACGATCGCCGTCGCGTTCTACACCAAGCAGTTCAAGGACATCGACCCGAAGGTCCTCCAGGGCCTGTCGATGGGCATCGACCGCGACACGATCACCAAGACCGTGCTCCAGGGCACGCGTGAGCCGGCCACGGGCTGGGTCGCTCAGGGTGTTCTCGGCTTCCAGAAGGACGCCGCGGGCGACGTCACCAAGTACGACCCGGCGAAGGCCAAGAAGCTCATCAAGGACGGCGGCGGCGTCCCGGGCAACAAGATCTCGATCCAGTTCAACGCCGACGGCGGCCACAAGGAATGGGTCGAGGCGGTCTGCAACAGCATCAAGCAGTCCACCGGTGTCAACTGCACCACCGACTCGAAGGCCGACTTCCAGGCCGACACGAACGCGCGTGACGACAAGCAGGTCAAGTCCCTGTACCGCTCCGGCTGGGTGCTCGACTACCCGGTGAACGCGAACTTCATCTCGGACCTGTTCCGTACCGGCGCAGCCGGTAACCAGGGTGACTTCTCGGACAAGGGCCTTGACGCGGAGATCAAGAAGGCCGACTCCGCCGCTTCCCTCGACGACTCGGTCGCGGCCTACCAGAAGATCGAGAAGGAGCTGGTGAACTTCATGCCCTCCATCCCGCTCTGGTACTACAAGGTCAACGCCGGTTACTCGGAGAAGGTCCAGAACGTCGATTACGCGCAGGACGGCGACCCGATCCTGACCCAGATCGAAGTCAAGAAGTAACCACACCGACGTAGTCCGCGCGCACGCGCGGGACCGGCACTGAAGGACCGGTCCGCGCCTGCCCGCACGCAGTGGCCGGGGGGCCCTTCCGCGCGACCGACGACCCCACAGGGGAAGTCGGGGCGGGGGAGGGCCCGTCGGCTGCCGCCGCCTATTACATGGAGGCATGATGGGGCGCTATGTCGCACGACGACTGCTCCAGATGATCCCGGTCTTCCTCGGGACAACGCTGCTGATCTTCCTGATGGTCTACACGCTGCCCGGCGACCCCGTGCGCGGGCTCTTCGGGGACAAGGGAGTCGATCCGGCCACACTGGCGAGAATTCGCCATGAAAAGGGCCTTGATCTGCCGATTCTGCAGCAGTACTGGAATTACATGACAGGCATCGTCCTGCATTTCGATTTCGGCGATCAGGTAGCCAGCGGGCGTCCCGTCACGGACGTCCTCGGCGACGCGTTCCCCGTCACCCTCCGGCTGGCCGGCATGGCGTTCGCCATCGAGATCGTCGTGGGCATCAGCCTAGGGACGATCGCCGGCCTGCGCGCCGGCCGGCTCACCGACAACGTGATCCTGGTCTTCACCCTGCTGATCATCTCGATCCCGGTGTTCGTCCTCGGTTTCATCATCAAGACGGTGTTCGCCTTCCAGCTGGGCTGGATAGACCCGAACGTGTCCGGTGACGCCAAATGGAGCGAACTACTGGCGCCTGCCATCGTGCTGGGGTCACTCTCACTCGCCTACGTCGCGCGGCTCACGCGTACGACGATGGCCGAGAACCTGCGCTCGGACTACATGCGCACCGCCATCGCCAAGGGACTTCCCAAGCGGCGCATCGTCGGTGTGCACCTGATGCGCAACTCGCTGATTCCCGTGATCACCTTCCTCGGCACCGACCTGGGCGCCCTGATGGGCGGCGCGGTCGTCACCGAGGGCCTGTTCAACGTGAAGGGCATCGGCGGCACGATCTACGAGTCGATCGTCAAGCGCGAAGGCACGACGCTCGTCGGCCTCGTCACCATCCTGGTGCTCGTCTATCTCTGCATGAGCCTCATCGTCGACCTGCTGTACGCGGTCCTGGACCCGAGGATCCGTTATGCCTGACGTGACCAAGACCGCTCCCGCGCCCGAGGACGCCAAGGCGCCCATCGCGGACCCGTCGGCGGTAGTGAAGGCCGAGAAGGCCCGCAGCCTGTGGGGCGACGCCTGGCGGGACCTGCGCTCCAACTGGTACTTCATCATCTCCTCCGTACTCATCGTGATCCTGCTGGTGATGGCCGTATTCCCCAGCCTGTTCACGAGTGCCTCGCCGTCCTCCGCGGACCTGGTCCACCACTACCTGGGCAAGCCGGAACTGAGCAAGATCGGTTCGCCCGGCTGGCTCGGTTACGACGGCCAGGGCCACAGCGTCTACGCCCGTGTCATCTACGGCACCCGCGCCTCGATAACCGTCGGCGTCTGCGTCACCGTCGCCGTGACGATCGTCGGCGGACTGGTCGGCATGCTCGCCGGTTACTTCGGCGGCTGGGTGGACGCGCTGCTCTCCGGCTTCTTCACCAACGTCTTCCTCGGAATCCCGTTCCTGCTCGGCGCCATGGTCGTCCTGCAGGCCTTCTCCGAGCGCAGCGTCATGGTCGTGATCTTCGCGCTGGCCTTCCTCGGCTGGACCCAGATCGCGCGTGTCATGCGTGGTGCGGTGATCGTCATCAAGCAGTCGGACTACGTGCAGGCCGCCAGGGCGCTCGGCGCGGGTACCGGCCGGATTCTCTTCCGGCACATCCTGCCCAACGCCATGGCCCCCGTGATCGTGGTCGCCACCATCTCGCTCGGCGTCTACATCTCGGCCGAGGCGACGCTGTCCTACCTCGGTCTCGGTCTCGCCGACCCGACCATCTCCTGGGGCATCGACATCTCCGGTGGAGCGAGCCAGATCCGCACCGCGCAGCACATCCTGCTGTACCCGTCGATCATGCTCAGCATCACCGTTCTGGCGTTCATCATGCTCGGCGAAGCCGTCCGTAACGCCCTCGATCCCAAGTCGCGATAAGGAGGGTGAACGTGACCACCATCGACAAGACCGCCGAAGTCCCGTCCCCGCGCTCGGGTGACGACCACGTCGGCCCGCTGCTCGACGTCCGTGACCTCCACGTGGAGTTCCACACCCGGGACGGCGTGGCCAAGGCCGTCAACGGTGTCAACTACAGCGTGAACGCCGGTGAGACGCTCGCCGTTCTCGGTGAGTCGGGCTCCGGCAAGTCCGTGACGGCCCAGGCCATCATGGGCATCCTCGACATGCCGCCGGGGAAGATCCCGCAGGGCGAGATCCTCTTCCGCGGCCAGGACATGCTGAAGATGTCCTACGAGGAGCGCCGCAAGATCCGCGGCCAGAAGATCGCGATGATCTTCCAGGACGCGCTCTCCTCGCTGAACCCGGTCCTCTCCGTCGGCTACCAGCTCGGCGAGATGTTCCGGGTCCACCAGGGACTGTCCAAGAAGGAAGCCAAGGCCAAGGCCATCGAGCTGATGGACCAGGTCAAGATCCCGGCCGCGGCGGCCCGGGTCTCGGACTATCCGCACCAGTTCTCCGGCGGCATGCGCCAGCGCATCATGATCGCCATGGCGCTGGCCCTGGAACCGGACCTGATCATCGCGGACGAGCCGACCACCGCGCTCGACGTGACGGTGCAGGCCCAGGTCATGGACCTGCTCGCGGAGCTCCAGCGCGAGTACAACATGGGCCTGATCCTGATCACCCACGACCTCGGCGTCGTCGCCGACGTCGCGGACAAGATCGCCGTGATGTACGCGGGCCGGATCGTCGAGACCGCCCCGGTCCACGAGATCTACAAGCGGCCGGCGCACCCCTACACCAAGGGGCTGCTCGAATCGATCCCGCGCCTTGACCAGAAGGGCCAGGAGCTCTTCGCGATCAAGGGCCTGCCGCCCAACCTGCTCCACGTGCCGTCGGGCTGTGCCTTCAACCCGCGTTGCACCATGGCGCAGGACATCTGCCGTACGGACATCCCGGCCCTGCGCCCGGTGACCGAGCAGGACGGCGCCGAGCTGGTCGGACGCGGCAGCGCCTGCCACTTCTGGAAGGAGACGATCCATGGCTGACATCAACAAGGAGCCCGTGGACGCCACCCCCAACGTCTCCGACGTCGAGACGGCCGACGCGGCCACCGAGGCTCAGGCCGTAGCCGCCATCGACGCACCCGTGTCGCAGGGCGAGCCGATCCTCCAGGTCCGCAACCTGGTCAAGCACTTCCCGCTGACCCAGGGCATCCTGTTCAAGAAGCAGGTCGGGGCCGTCAAGGCCGTGGACGGGATCTCGTTCGATCTCTACGCGGGCGAGACGCTCGGCATCGTGGGCGAGTCCGGCTGTGGCAAGTCCACCGTCGCCAAGCTCCTGATGACGCTGGAGCAGGCCACCGCGGGCGAGGTCTTCTACAAGGGCCAGGACATCACCAAGCTGTCCGGCCGTGCGCTGAAGGCCGTGCGCCGCAACATCCAGATGGTGTTCCAGGACCCGTACACCTCGCTGAACCCCCGTATGACGGTGGGCGACATCATCGGGGAGCCGTACGAGATCCACCCCGAGGTGGCTCCCAAGGGCGACCGCCGGCGCAAGGTCCAGGAGCTCCTGGACGTCGTCGGTCTCAACCCGGAGTACATCAACCGCTATCCGCACCAGTTCTCCGGCGGCCAGCGCCAGCGCATCGGCATCGCCCGCGGCCTCGCGCTCAACCCGGAGATCATCATCTGCGACGAGCCGGTCTCCGCGCTCGACGTGTCGGTGCAGGCGCAGGTCATCAACCTGATGGCGAAGCTCCAGGACGAGTTCAACCTGTCCTACCTCTTCATCGCGCACGACCTGTCGATCGTCCGGCACATCTCCGACCGGGTCGGCGTCATGTACCTCGGCAAGATGGCCGAGATCGGTACGGACACGCAGATCTACGACCACCCGACGCACCCCTACACCCAGGCGCTGCTGTCGGCGGTTCCGGTCCCGGACCCGGAGGCCCGTGAGGGCCGCGAGCGGATCATCCTCTCCGGGGACGTCCCCTCCCCGGCCAACCCGCCGTCGGGCTGCCGCTTCCGCACCCGCTGCTGGAAGGCCGAGGCCAAGTGCGCCGAGGAGATGCCGCTGCTGGCCATCCCCGAGCGCTTCAAGACCTCCACGACGCCGGCCGCGCACGAGTCGGCCTGCCACTTCGCGGAGGAGAAGGACGTGGTCGGCGCGGCGGCCTCGTAACCGTCCGCCCACCGCACCCAGGGCAGCAGAAGGCGCCCGGAACCGATCGGTTCCGGGCGCCTTTCCCGTATTCCCGGAAACCGGGCGCGCAGGTGGCTCGGGTCAATGGGCCGACGTGCTCGGTTCCCTGGGCCGGTGGAGCCCCGTGGCCGGACGGACCGGTCGGGTACGTCGTCCACGGGGCTCCACCGGGGCCACGGCGAGGGGTGTCAGCCGAGGGCCTTGGGGTCTTCGCCGGTCCTGTCGCCGAGGGTCTTGCCGGGGACCTTGCCGAGGGTCTTGTCCAGGCGCGGCGCCTCGGGCTCCGTACGGGCCTTCGGGACGGCGGAGACCGTACCCGGCTCCTCGGGGTAGTGGCAGGCCGTCAGATGGCCTGCCCGGCTGCCCTCGATCCGGACCAGCGGCGGCGTCTCGCTCGCGCACTTGTCCGTCGCCTTCCAGCAGCGGGTGCGGAAGCGGCAGCCCGACGGCGGGTTGACCGGCGACGGCACGTCGCCCGTCAGCCGGATGCGGTCGCGGGCCGGCACGTCGTCGGCGGTGGCCTCGGGGACGGCGGAGAGCAGCGCCCGGGTGTACGGGTGCCGCGGGTTGCCGTACAGGTCGTCGCGGTCGGCGATCTCCACGATCCGGCCCAGGTACATGACGGCGACGCGCTGCGAGAAGTGGCGCACGATCGCCAGGTCGTGGGCGATGAAGAGGAACGCGATGCCCAGTTCCTTCTGCAGCTTCTGCAGCAGGTTCACCACCTGGGCCTGGATCGAGACGTCCAGCGCCGAGACCGGCTCGTCGGCCACGATGAGCTTCGGCTCCAGGGCGAGTGCGCGGGCCACCCCGATGCGCTGGCGCTGGCCGCCGGAGAACTCGTGCGGGAAGCGGTTGTAGTGCTCCGGGTTGAGCCCGACGGTCTCCAGGAGCTCCCGGACGCGCATCTCCCGGCCGCCGGCCGGGGCGATGCCGTTGATCTCCATCGGCGCGGCGATGATCTTGCCCACGGTCTGGCGCGGGTTCAGTGAGGCGTAGGGGTCCTGGAAGATCATCTGGATCTCGGAGCGGACCGGCGCCAGTTCCTTGCGGGAGGCGTGGCTGATGTCCTGCCCCCGGTAGGAGATCCGGCCGGCGGTCGGCTCCAGGAGCCGGGTGATCAGCCGGCCCGTCGTCGACTTGCCGCAGCCGGACTCACCGACCAGGCCGAGACTCTCGCCCTCGGCGACCGTGAAGTCGAGCCCGTCCACGGCCTGGACCGCGCCGATCGTCCGCCGGATCGGGAAGCCGCCCTTGATCGGGAAATGCTTGGTCAGTCCGGAGACGTCAAGGAGGGGATCGGTGCTGCTCATAGTAGGGAAGTCCCGTCTCTTGTACGTCAGTTGGTTCGCGCGCCGGCGAAGTCGGCAAAGAACTCGGTGCGCTGCTCCGCGCTCAGGTGGCAGGCGGCCCCGCGCCCGCCCGACAGGTCGAGCAGCGGCAGCTCAGTCGCGCACCGGTTGCCGCCGACCTGCTCGGTGAACGAGCACCGGGGGTGGAAGCAGCAGCCAGTCGGCGGGTTGAGCAGGCTGGGCGGCGATCCGGGAATCGGCGACAGCGGTACGTCCACCGGCCCTTCGAGGGTCGGCATGGACCCCAGCAGGCCCCAGGTGTACGGGTGCTGGGGTGAGCGCAGCACCTCCTTCTTGGTGCCGCGCTCCACGCACCGGCCGCCGTACATCACCAGCACGTCGTCCGCGATGTCGGCGATGACACCGAGGTCGTGGGTGATGAAGATGATCGAGGTGCCGGTCTCCTGCTGGAGGTCCTTGAGCAGGTCCATGATCTGGGCCTGCACGGTGACGTCCAGCGCCGTCGTCGGCTCGTCCGCCACCAGCAGGGCGGGGTTGCAGACCAGCGCCATGGCGATCATCGCGCGCTGGCGCATGCCGCCGGAGAACTGGTGCGGGTAGTCGTCGACCCGGAGATCGGGCTGCGGGATGCCCACCTTGGTGAGCATCTCCACGGCCCGTGCCCGCGCCTCGCGTTTGGACGCGCCGGTGTGCTTGCGGAACGTCTCACCGATCTGCTTGCCGATGGTGTGGTACGGCGAGAGCGAGGCCAGCGCGTCCTGGAAGATCATGGCCATCTTGTTGCCGCGGAGGCGCTCCAGCTCCCGTTCCGAGGCGGTGAGGAGGTCCTGCCCGTCGAGCAGGATCTCGCCGTCGATCTCGGTGTGGTCGGGGTGGTGCAGGCCGAGGATGGTCAGGTTGGTCACGGACTTGCCGGAGCCGGACTCGCCGACGATGCCGAGCGTCTTGCCCCGCTCGACGTCGAAGGACAGCCCGTCGACGGCCTTGACCGTGCCGTCTTCGGTGGAGAAGTGCACGCGCAGATCGCGTACGGAGAGGAAGGGGGTGCTCACTGGATCTCTCCCTAGGCGAGGCGGACGCGTGGGTCGATGAGGGCGTACACGGCATCGACGACGATGTTGAAGACGACGATGGCCCCGGCCGCGACCAGCACGACGCCGAGCAGCAGGGGCAGGTCGTTGTCGCTCACGGCTTTGACGGAGAGAGCCCCGATGCCGTGCAGTCCGAAGGTCTTCTCGGTGATGATCGCGCCGCCGAACAGTACCCCGAGGTCGAGGCCGAAGATGGTGACGATCGGTCCCATGGCCCCGCGCCAGGCGAATCTGAAGAACACCGTCCGCCGGGAGAGGCCCTTGGCCCGAGCGGTGCGGACGTAGTCCTCGCTGAGAGTCTCGACGAGCTGGGAGCGTGCCATGCGGGTGTAGTTGGCGGTGAAGATCAGTGCCAGCACCAGCCAGGGCAGCAGGAGCCCGGAGAACCAGGCGGCCGGGTCCTCGGTGAAGGGGACGTCCTTGGGACGGCTCAGGATGTGCCACTGGTCGGCGAGGTAGTACATGGCCACGACGCCGACGATGTAGATCTGCATGGAGGAGCCGATCAGGGACGCCGAGGACGCCACCTTGTCCAGCGCCTTCCCCTGCTTGACCGCGGCCAGCATGCCGGTGCCGACGCCGAAGACCACGAAGACGACCGCGCTTCCGAGGGAGAGGGAGAGCGTCGTCGGGAAGCGGTCCAGGATGGTGCCGAGGACCGGCTCACGGTTGTGGAAGGAGTAGCCCAGGCACGGCGCGGGGCAGTGCCCGAAGGACGTGTAGTCCCGGCCGACGAACACGGCCTGGAGCCAGTGCCAGTACTGCACGGGCAGCGGGTCGGAGATGCCGAGGTTGCGTTTGACCAGCGCCAGTGTCTCCGGCGTGCACACCTTGCCGCAGGCCACACGAGCTGGGTCGCGGGGCGCGACGTAGAAGAGGACGAAGGTGATGGCACTGATGATCAGCAGGATGACCAGTGCGCCGATTGCCCGGCGGATGAGGAAACGGAACATGGCGATGGATTTCCCTGGCAGACGCCGACGAGGGGGAGGGGGCGGGGGGGGGGGGGGGGGGGGGGGGCCGCCCCCCCGGGGGGGGGGGGGGGGGGGGGGGGGGGGGGGGGGGGCGGGGGGGGGCGGGGGGGGGGGGGGGGCCCGGGGGCGGGGCCGGGGGACGGGGTCCGGGACGTCGCCGGGAGTCTCGTCGTCGCCGGCCGCCGCGTAGTGCTCCGGGTCCGCGCCCAG
>NZ_JBICXG010000042.1:0-52222 GCF_043200175.1 Streptomyces sp. NPDC048462 | reverse complement strand
CGATCACCGATCGCCTTCGAGGACGCCCTCCACCTCACACCAACTACGCTGGCACCTGCCGCATAACCCGTGTTCAGGATTCGGGGTCAAGGCCCGTGGTCTCCTCGCGGGCGTGCGAGGAGACCCCGGAATCTGTGGCAAAGACCTACCCATGGCGTTGCCGCACGACCTACGTCCTTGTTTCTACACCCCCGAGCACCGCCCACGCGGGCCCATCAGGGGGCAGTGGGGACAAAGTGCCCCAGCACCTTCATCCCAAGCTGGGCGGTTCCGAGGAACGACACCCCGCTACTGCAGAGCGCGGCCAGCGGCGACGCCCCCAGCGCAAAGACGACCGCTCCGGCCCCCAGGGCCGCGACGACGGCCAATAGCAGCACGACAGCAATAGAAAGAACCTTGACTCCAGCAGTCACTTATATTCCCTTTCCCCGGCCACAACACGGGTCGCCGAGACGCGACGCCAGGAGGCAGCCGAGCCCCGACCACCCCTGACGACAACGACAGGCATGATCGAAAACAAGTGCTGCCGGCTCAACACCCGAAGGCGGCTGCCTGCTCTGTCGTCGCTTCAACAGGCATATCTGCCGAAGCCTCGGACGTACACAGGGAAAGACTGCCCAACAATCCACTAGGCCGGTGGAATCGATGTACACAATACACCATGTCCGTCAAGAGGTGGCACTGAATTACGCCCGGACGGAACGGAGTTGGTAGTACCCGACCTCGCGCACTTCCGAGACCTGTTCGTCGTTGGGGCAGGCCGCTCGTTTCAGGAAGCCGATCGGCTAACACCATGCTCCGATCGAGGAGGCCGCTGCCTCACATCTATCTCGTACTGCCTCCGACCCAGACCGGGGGATATGGGGTGGGCGCAGCCACCGTACGATCCAGCGCCGTTGTTCCTCGAACCCTGGCTAGCTGTGACCACTCGTCCCAGTGAACGTGGCGAGAATGACGAGTTCTGCGCCGTCCGACTTGCCACCGTTGCCATATGGGTGCACTTCGGGCAGTGACTGGTGGCCTCCCAGGGGCGGGGGCCGGCTATGAGGTTGCGTACGTGGATGAGGGAGGTGGCGAACACCGCATAGCCCTGCACGACGCGCACTTCGTGCCGTTCGAGGAATGCCGTCCTGTGAGGTCGTTCCCGTCGTGGAAGGGGCAGCGCAACTATCCGGGGCTGTGGTGGTCAGCCACACTCGGTCGGCACGTGGGTTACGAGTCCTGGCTGGAGCGTGATCACGCGATACTGCTGGACTTCGACCAGCAGGTCACGGGGTTCGCGTCACAGCCGATGTGGCTCTTTTGGACGGCAGGTGGACGTCGCCGGTCGCACGCTCCGGACTATTTCGCGCGGACATCGGACGGCACCGGACTGGTGGTGGACTGTCGACCTCTGAACCGGATCAAGCCGCGGGACGCGGAGGCGTTCGCCGCGACCGAGCAGGCATGCCGCGAGATCGGCTGGGAGTTCCGCTTGGCCGGGGCACTGGATGGTGTCCTGTTGGCGAACGTCCGCTGGCTGGCAGGATACCGGCACCCCCGCCATTTGGTGGGCGCCGTCGCGGACCGGCTATTGGGTGCCTTCGGCCGCGAGAGAGCCTTGCGTGATGGGGTGGAGCGGGTGGGTGATCCGATCGCGGTCCTGCCGGTGCTGTTCCATCTGCTGTGGTCAGGGCGCTTGGCGGCGGATCTGTCTGTACTGCTGGGTGAGTACACCCTGGTCCGCAGGGCGGAGGCGGCGTGATGGCTGGGCTGTCGTCCCGACCCGGGGTGCTGCGGGTTGGTGACCGGGTGCTGTTCGAGGAGACCGGGCAGACGGTCGTTGGCATCGAAGGCACCGCCGTGCGCCTGCACGGCGACGACGGGCGGGACCAGGTCGTCCTGTTGCCCTACCTGCTGGCCTCGGACAGCTTTGCGCTGATCGGCTCTGCCTCGGACTCGGAGGAGTTTGCCTCGGTCGGGGTCCTGGAGTCGTTGCCGCCTGCGGCAGTGGTCGAGGCCCGGTTCTGGGAACGACATGTGACAGAAGTTGAGTGCGGATTGCCTTGCGATGCCGCACCGGGCAGCCGTCCCCGCCCGGATTACGATCTGGCCCGCACGTCGCTGGCGGAACGGGAGCGGACCAAGGCCGATGAACTGGCGGTGCTTGGGCAGCCGGTGGGGAGGCGGACGCTGCAACGGATGCGGGCCCGCTATCGGGCTCAAGGCTTGTTCGGCCTGGTGGACCGCCGGGCGATGCGCCCTTCGTCTCCAACCGGACGGACCGACCAGCGGGTGATCGACGCGATCGTCCGTGCGATTGGCGAGGAGGCCGACGTGTCCACGGGCACCCGCTCGCGCCTGATGCGGCGAGTCCGGCGGATCCTGGACGACGTGCACGGGCCCGGAGCGGTCCCGATGCCATCCCGGACAACCTTCTATCGCCTGGTCGACCAGCTGTCCGCGGGGCGACATACCTTCGCCGCGGCCACCACCCGGCGGCAGAACGCCAACCGGCCGACAGGCCCCTTCACCCCGACCCTGGCTAGCCGTCCGGGCGAACAGGTGCAGATCGACACCACCAAGCTCGATCTGCTGGCCGTCCTCGACGACGGAACCGTCCGCCGGCCGGAGCTGACCATTGCGGTCGACATCGCCACGCGGTCGATCTGCGCGGCAGTCCTGCGGCCGGAGAGCACGAAGGCGGTGGACGCCGCCCTGCTGTTGGCGAAGATGCTCGTGCCCGAGCCGATGCGACCGACCTGGCCCAAGGCCCTCGCCGCGTCGGCTTCCCGGCTTCCACACGCCCGGCTGATGGCGATCGACGCTCGGTTCGAGCACGCTGCCGCGAAACCGGTGATCGTCCCAGAGACCATCGTCACCGATCACGGCACTGTCTACTTGTCCCGGACGTTCACCTCCGCCTGCCAGCGCTTGGGTATCTCCGTCCAGCTTGCCCACCCCGGCACCCCGACCGACAAGGGCGTCGTCGAGCGAACGTTCTCCTCAATCAACACCCTGTTCTGTCAGTATGTCGCCAGCTACACCGGACGGGACGTCAGCCGGCGCGGCGTCGACCCGGCCCGCAAAGCGGCCTTCAGCCTTGCTGAACTCGACGACCTGCTACAGGAATGGGTCATCGCCGGGTGGCAGATGCGCCCACACGACGGACTGGTACACCCATTCCTGCCCGGTCGGCCCCTGGCCCCCAACGACGCCTACGCGCTCCAGGTCGCCGCCAGCGGCTACCTGCCGATGCCGCTCGGCCCGTCCGACTACATCGAGCTGCTGCCGCTGACCTGGCGGGTGATCAACGACTACGGCATCCGCATCGCCAACCGCACCTACGACGCGTCCGAGTTGGCTGCCTACCGCAGGCAGTCCTCCGGTGTCGCGGTCCAGCGCGGCAAGTGGGAGGTCCACTACGACCCCCACGACCTCAGCCACATCTTCGTACGCAACCACCACCAAGGCGGCTGGATCGCCGCCGAATGGACCCTGCTACCCCTCGTCGCCCGCCCATTCTCCGACGCACTCTGGCGCCAGGCCCGGCGCCAAGTCGTCGAACGCGGCCAGGACGGCGACGACCAGACCGCCGTCGCCAGGGCCTTGGACGCGCTGCTGCGACGGGCAGAACGACAGGCGGGCGAGTCCCGCCAAATTCCGCCTTCCAGGGCGGGGGCGACGCCTGCGGCGATCCCACTGCGGACGGCCTCGGAACTCGATATGGACAGTGGCGACGACCCGGAGGAGACCTCTCCCACGGAGCTGGCCAAGGTCATCCCGTTCGGCGTCTTCGACCCCTTCAGCGAGGAGGACTACCGGTGACCGCGACCGAGACGGCCGACCGTGAGTTCCCCCTGACCACGAAGGAGGGATGGAGCCGATTCGTCCAATACGCTCCGGTCAGCGCACCCCTGCTGGACCGCCCCGCGCTGCTGGCCCTGAGCGATATCGAGCGCGAGCTCTACGATGAGGCCCGGGCCGAGCATCACACCCAGCTGTTCGTCGCGAAGACCCCGACCATGATGGAAGTGATCCGCACCGGTCGGGAGCTGACCCTCCTCAACCGTCGCCAGGTCTCCGCCCGCCGCGGCCTGATCGTCTCCGGCGAGGCCGGCACCGGCAAGACGACCGCGATTACCCAGCTCGGCAAGGCCCACGAACAGCACGTCCGTCGCCGCCTGCCCGCCGACTGCGGGCCCCGGCAGCCCGTCGCCTATGTCACCGTCCCCCCGGCCGCCACCCCGAAAATGCTCGCGATCGAGTTTGCCCGGTTCCTAGGCATCCCCCTGTCGCGCCGCATGAACCAGACCGAGATCACCAACGCGGTCTGCGAGGTCCTGGCCGAACTGCGCTGCGAACTGGTCCTAGTCGACGAGATCCACAACATCTCGCTCACCACCAGGTCCGGCGCAGAAGTCTCCGACCAGCTCAAATACCTCTCAGAGCGGATTGCGGCCACGTTCGTCTACACGGGCATCGACGTCGAGTCCGCAGGACTGTTCGCCGGCACCCGCGGCAAGCAGATCGCCGGACGCTTCGTCAGCATCCACGCCGAACCGTTCACCATCGCTACCCCCGCCCATAGTCAGGAATGGCTCGCGCTGCTGGCCACCATGGAACAGTCCCTGCGACTTCACCGACACACTTCCGGGATGCTGGCCACCCACGCGGACTTCCTCTACCAGCGCACCTCAGGCATGATCGGCAGCCTCGCGCACCTGATCAGGGCCGCGGCCCTGCGGGCTATGACCTCCGGCACCGAGAAGATCACCAAGCAGCTGCTGGCAGAGATCCCCCTCGACACCGCCGCCGAGACGAGTGCACCGCTCAGCGCGCGTTCGCGCCGAGCCCGCACCGCACAGAGACGCGCCGGATGAACCGCGACGAGCACGCTCCTGAAGCCCTGACACCTGCAAGAAGCCTGACCATCCCCGTGCGTCCTTGGGGAGGTGAGTCCCTACCCTCCTACGTCGCCCGTCTCGCGCATGCCAATCGCACTCCGCATACGGCTCTCTGGCGGCACATCGGAGTGCCCTACAGAGCCGGAGCAAGCAGCACGACGCTGCCCTGGGAAGCCACCCTCAACCAGCCTGCCGCCGCACGACTTGCCGTCATGTCCGGGATTCCCGTCGAGCGGTTACGCAAGGCTCTTCCCGCACTCTCCTGGTCAACCCGCGAGGCATCGGCGCTACCCACCGACGTCCCCACTGTCTGGATGCGCCAAGCTCATTCACCCAACGCGGTGATCTGCCGGCAGTGCACCGTCCGCCGAGGCGTCAGCGCC
Organism: Streptomyces sp. NPDC048462; assembly: GCF_043200175.1. Lineage (NCBI taxonomy): Bacteria > Bacillati > Actinomycetota > Actinomycetes > Kitasatosporales > Streptomycetaceae > Streptomyces > Streptomyces sp. NPDC048462. The sequence goes on along the minus strand of NZ_JBICXG010000042.1, from coordinate 46,953 downwards.
GAGGTCAGAGCGCACTTGGCCCTGCCCGACATCGTGTGTCACCGCCACTACGTATGGCAGTCACCCGAGCCTCGGGACATCTCCACGGTCCCCGAGATCGGACGAGCACAGCGAAAGCTTCGCAAGTTCCGGAATGCCCACGGTAGCCACATCATGGCCTGCTGCATCCGAGACGCCCGCTGGATCATCGGCGGCTGGGCCAGCATCCCAAGCCGAGAGCCGCTATTCGAAGACCTCTGGCAACACCGCCGCATGAAGCTGGGCCTGCCCCACTGGTTCCGCAGCTGGGACCTGACCACCCACATCATGGCCCACCCGGAAATCGTGACCCTCGCCTCGGCGCTTGCACCGATCTACCTCGACACGGGTTACCTCCAGCGCCCCGGCTTCCGGGAGTGGGAGTTCAAAGCACACCTGCGATCCCGTCTCGGCCTGGACCCCCGGCGCAACCCCACGGGCGACCCCATCAACAAGTTCTTCTACACGGTCCAGATGGACCGGGCCCGCTGGCGGAACCCCAAAAGCGCCATGATCACGGAGACAGCGACACCGCGAACCGCTCAGTGATCATGGCGAACCCCAGCCCAGAAGACACCCCTCTCGCCACCCTCACTGAGAAAGAACACCAGGTCAGGCAGTGGCCGAGGCGAATTGTCAGTGGTGGCCGTCACGATGGATACAGACGGCCACCGAGCCGTTACGAGACAGGAGGTTCTGTCATGGCCCACTCGTCCGCAGCAGCCGCCCCGCGACGCCGCGCAGACGGCCCTGCTCCCTCACCGACCGGCCCGGCGCACGACGTCCACCCCGTTCTCCGGCGCGCCGCGGCGCCGCCCGCCGCTCTCGATCTCCTCGCCAAGGCCCGCGCCGGCCTCGAAGAGGCAGCTGTTCTCGACGTGCCCAACGAGCGGTATGCCACCGCTCACCTCGCCGCGCTGCGCGCCGCCGCCGCTGTCCTCGCCGTCCGGGGCCGCCCCGAGACCTCCCGGCGGCGGCGCGAGCGGATCCGCAGCACCTGGGAGGTCCTCCCGGAGCTCGCCCCCGAGCTGACCGAGTGGAGCGCGCTGTTCGCCTCGGGGGCCCGGCGCCGGGCGCGCGCCGAGGCGGGCATACCCGGTGCGGCCGGCCGGCGCGACGCGGACGATCTGCTGCGGGACGCCGCGATGTTCCTGCGCCTGGTGGAGCGGCTGCTGGTCCTCCAGCCGGTGCTCCCGCAGCCCCGCGGGGAGCGCTCCGACGAGTGATGGCGGTGCGGGCGGCGCGAGGCAATAGGGTGGACGCGACCTGTCACCTGCGCTGTTCACGCTCCGCCCTCAGCGGCGGCACCGTGCCGAGGAGTCAACTGCCGTGTCGGACCAGCTGCGCCCCCGCGCCTCCCTCCGTACCGCCGTGGTCTGGGAGGTCCTCAAGGACGCCCTCGACCGCCGGGTCAAGGCGACCGGCAGGGACGCCCTGGACGTACTGGACACCGGTGGCGGTACGGGCAACTTCGCCGTGCCGGTGGCCCGCCTCGGCCACCGGGTGACCGTCGTCGACCCCAGCCCCAATGCCCTCTTCGCGTTGGAGCGCCGCGCAGCCGAGGCCGGAGTGGCCGACCGGGTCCGCGGTGTCCAGGGCGACATCCTCGGCCTGTTCGACGTGGTCGAGCGCGGTGGCTACGACGCGGCGCTCTGTCACGGCGTCCTGGAGTACGTGGACGACCCCGCCCAGGGCGTGCGGAACGCGGTGGACGCGCTCCGCCCCGAAGGCGCCCTCAGCCTGCTCGCCGCCGGGCTGGGCGGGGCGGTCCTGGCCCGTGCGCTCGCCGGTCACTTCACCGAGGCCAGGCAGGCGCTCAGCGACCCGGCCGGCCGCTGGGGCGAGGGCGACCCGATGCCCAGGCGGTACACGGCCGAGCAGCTCACCGAGCTGGTGTCGGCCGCCGGTGCGGAGGTCGGCGCGGTGCACGGCGTGCGCGTCTTCGCGGACCTCGTTCCGGGCGTCCTGGTGGACACCGAACCCGGAGCGATGGAAGCCTTGCTCAAGCTGGAGACGGCGGCCGCCGAACTGCCGGCCTTCCACTCGGTGGCGACCCAGTTGCACGTTCTGGGTGCCAGGCAGTCCTGAGTCACCGGCCCCAGCGCGGCTGATCAGCAACGCAGCAGCAGACGGAGTACGGCCCAGCAGCCCCGATCAGCGCCTGAGCCCCGTATGATCGGGGGACACCATCCGGCATGACGGATCGGAGGTTGGGGAATCAACGCCTCAGCAGCTGAGCCGTCGTGGCGGCCCGGACTGGTTGATTGGCAATGAGGGCGGGTTTCACGGGGACGATTCCCTGCCTATCCTGGAAGGGCCGCATACCGGCCGCCCCCCGCGGCCGACGACGAGGAGGACTCCGTGCCGCTCTCGGAGCACGAGCAGCGAATGCTCGAGCAAATGGAGCGAGCGCTGTACGCCGAAGATCCCAAGTTCGCGACAGCGCTCGAGGGAAGCGGGCTGCGTACGTACACCCGGCGACGGGTCTACCAGGCAGTTGCTGGCTTCCTGGTGGGTATCGCGCTCCTCATGGCCGGAATGGTCGCCCAGCAGATCTGGATCAGCGTGGTGGGGTTCCTCGTCATGCTGGGCTGCGCGGTGCTCGCGGTCACGGGTTGGCGCAAAGCACCCAAGCCCGGTGAGCAACAGGCAGCCGGGACCGGGACCGGAGGCGGGGGCGAGCGTCGACAGCCCAAGCAGCGCCGGACCGTGATGAACAGGATCGAGCAGCGGTGGCAGCGCCGCCGCGATGAGCAGGGCCAGTAAGCGCTTCAAACACTTATGGGTGAGGGGCGGCCGCATTTCTGCGGCCGCCCCTCACACGTGTCTCCGCCCCCCGGCGAACGCCGGCGCCCCTGACGCGTGCTCGGAGCCGAAGCCGGGCGCCGGGACCGGCCGGTCCCACGGGACATCCTCAATCGCGGGCTTGAAGCGCCGCCGGGAGAGCTGAGCCCCGCCCGGACGCCGGGCGGGGCTCAGCTCTCCCGGCCCGGTCAGCCCTCCTGGCCGGACGGGCGCCGCAGCCACGCCGGGCGTCGGGGCAGGTGCCACCGGGAGGTCAGGGCCGTGCGGCGGTCCGAGGCCGCCCACACCACCCGTACGGCCGATCGCGGTGCCACGACCGCGCGGAGCCGGACGAACCCGCCGGCCGAGGCCCGCAGCGCGGCCCGCACCGCCCGCACGTCCTGCGAGAGCCCTGCCTCGGGCCTCGGCTCCGGAGCGTAGAGAACCTGCTCCACCGCGCTCGCCACCCGGTGCACCGCCTCGGCCCCGTCGGTGCCGAGCCGTCCCAGCCGCACGAGGCGTTCCGCCGCCCTGCGCGGGGTCAGGGACTCGTCCGGGGTGATGCCGTGGTCCCACGCCGTATCGATGATCTCCCGCCAGGCCGCCAGCGTTCTGGCGGTCGCGTCGCCGGGCGTACGCCCGGCGGAGAAGCTCAGCCGGCGGGCCCGTGCCCGGATCCGCCAGAGCATCGGCAGCGTCGGCAACAGCAGTACGAGCAGCACCAGCAGGGTGACGCCGAGCACCGTGCCCGTCGGCGTACCCGAATCCGTCGGGCCCACCGCTCCCGGCGCCACCGTGCTGCCGCACTCGCCCTGCTTGCGCGACTGCGCCGGGCAGCTCTCCGAGGCGGACGGAGCGACCGGCGTGGCGGCCGAAGCACCCGTCTCCGGGTGGTCCGGTCCGGCCGGATCGCCGGAGGGAGTGTCCGGCAGGGTGTACGAGGGGGCGGTGCCGCGCGAGGGGGTCGGCTCGAAGCGGGTCCAGCCGACGCCCTCGAAATACAGCTCCGGCCAGGCGTGCGCGTCGCGCAGCCCGACCGACATCGAACCGTCCGGCTGCCCGGTGCCCGGAGTGAAGCCGATCGCCACCCTGGCCGGGATGCCGAGCGTCCGGGCCATCGCGGCCATCGTGAAGGAGAAGTGGACGCAGAAGCCCTCCTTTTCCTTCAGGAAGCGGCCGATCGCCGCGCTGCCGGTGCCGGAGGTCACCGAGGTGTCATAGGTGAACCCGCCGTCCGAGGCGAAGTAGTCCTGCAGCTTCACCGCCTGCTCGTAGGCGTTGCCGGCGCCCCGGGTCACCTTTTCGGCCGTCTCCTTGACCACCTGCGGCAGCGAGCGGGGCACCTGGGTGTACTCGCGCTGGAGGGCGGCCGGGGCCGGTCCGGCGTTGGCGAGCTGGTCCGATGTCGGCTGCACGACCAGGCTGGAGACCTGGTACTGCGCCCCCTTGGTCGTCTCCCCGCCGTCCCCGACGAGGGTGCGGCCCTCGGACTCGTACCGCCAGCGCCCGCCGACCCTGACCTCGGTCGCCGGATAGGGGAGGGGCAGATAGGTCTGCTGGTACGAACTGGACGCGGAGATGTTCGAGCTGATCTCCGTGACCGCGACCTCGGGGGACAGGCCCCCCGGGCTCGGCAGCCGCTTCGGCACGTCCTTCAGCCGGCGGGTGGAAGCCCGCCATTCGTTTCCGTTGAACTGGTCCAGCGCCAGGATCCGCAGATAGAAGTCCTGCGGACTGTTGGAGTTGGTGCGGTACGACATCACCTGCCGGTTGTCCGGCTGGTTGAGGTTGTTCTGCAGGGAGACGAGCGGGTTCACCGCGGAGATGGTGCCGCCACCGCCCCCCTTGCCGTTGCCGGCCCCCGAGCCTGACAGCAGACCGCTGTCGAGGGCGGGCAGCGCCGCGGGAACGACCAGCGCGATGCCCAGGGCCAGCGCGCCGATGCGGCGTCCCGTGCGCACCGGGGCGAGCGCTCCGCCGCCCGAGAGGCCGCCACCGACCGGACCGCCCCTGGGGCCGGCCGCCCCGGCGAAGACGCGTCCCCACTGCGAGAGCCGGTCGCGGCCCTCGGCCAGCAGCAGGAGCAGGTAGCCGCAGGCGGCGAGGATGAACCACAGCCAGTCCGCGCCGCCGTCGGACAGCCCGGCCGCGACGGAGTACAGGGCCAGCAGCGGCAGCCCGGCCGGCGCGGCGCTGCGGAACGTCACCGCCAGCACGTCCACCGCCAGGCCGACCAGCAGTACCCCGCCCACCAGCATCAGCCGGATGCCCGCCGTGGCCGGCGCCGGAATCGCGTACCGGCTGACGTCGTCGGCACCGGTCGAGAGCAGGTCCGAGAGCGTCAGCACCGTCTGCGGCCCCGGCAGGAACCCCGCCAGCGCCTGCTCCCGGGCGAACGCCACGGTGAGCAGCATCAGCGTGACCAGCATCTGCGAGGCGACGGTCAGCAGCCGCGGCAGCGGCACCCGCCGGCCCAGCGCGCCCACCCCGTACTGGATGGCCAGCAGGAACGCCGCCTGCACCATCCAGCTGACCGGGTCGACCAGCGGCAGCATCGAACACGCCGCCATCAGCGTCGCCGCATAGGCGCACAGCGCCAGCCGACCACGACCGCTCATGCCCGTCCCCCCATGACCAACCTCCGGAGATTCATGACCAACCACCGGAGAAACCTGTCGTGCCGCCCGTCGTGCCGCCCACGGCCGCGGACTGGCTCAGCGAACCGAGATGGCTCGCCTGCTGCCACAGCCCGGCGAGGTCGGTGCCGGGCTTGACCGCGACCGCCGTCCACCCGGAGTCACGCAGCAGCCGCAGCCGCTGCTCGGACGCCGCCTCGGTGGACGGCGACTCACCGTGCACCCAGGCGTCGCTGTCCAGCACGAACGCGACGGCACCACCGCTGCGCTGCCGCATCCGGGCGGCCACCGCCGCCTGTTCCTCGTCCAGATCGCCCAGGAAGGCGATCAGCAGGCCCTCGTTGCCGCCGCGCAGCACGTCGTACGCGCGGGAGAGGCCGCCCCCGTCGGAGTTGTCCACCTCGGCGAGGGTGTCCATCATCAGCCCGGCGGCGGCCGCCGGGTCCTGGCCCGAGCCGGCGAAACCGCCCGCCCCCTCGACCGGGAGCGCGCTGCCCTCGTCCGTCAGGAGCCGGACGGAGAAGCCCCGTTCCAGCATGTGCATCAGCGCGGAGGCGGCCCCGGACACCGCCCACTCGAACGCCGAGTCGGGCCCCGCCCCCTGGTAAGCGATCTGCCGGGTGTCCAGCAGCACTGTGCACCTGGCCCGCTGCGGCTGCTCCTCGCGGCGCACCATCAGCTCGCCGTAGCGCGCGGTCGAACGCCAGTGGACGCGGCGCAGATCGTCGCCGTGCCGGTAGCCGCGCGGGATCACGTCGTCCTCGCCGGCCAGCGCGAGCGACCGCTGCCGCCCCTCGCCGTACCCGGTGGACTCGCCCGCCAGCCGCACCGGCGGCAGCGGTTCGGTCCGCGGGATGACGACGAGGGAGTCGTACGCGGTGAACGAACGGGTCAGCTCGCACATCCCGAACGGATCGCTCAGCCGCAGCTGCAGCGGACCGAGCGGGTAGCGCCCGCGCAGATCGGACCGCACCCGGTAGGACACCTCGCGCCGGCCGCCCGCCTCCACCCGGTCCAGGACGAAGCGGGGCCGCGGGCCGAGCACGTAGGGCACCCGGTCCTGGAGCATCAGCAGGCCGGTGGGCAGCCGCGAGACGTTGTCCATCCGCAGGTGGACCCGCGCCTCGGTGCCCGCGGACACCCGGGACGGCGACAGCCGCCGGGTCCCCGCGACCCGGTAGCGGGTCCGGAAGAGCACCCCCACGCAGACCAGCGGCAGCACCGCGAGCAGCAGTCCGACCCGCAGCAGATCCCCCTGGCCCAGCACGTACGCGCAGACCGCGGCGGCGATACCGGCGGCGAGGAAGGACCGGCCACGCGTGGTCAGCCCGCTCAGAGCGGCCCGCAGACCCCCCTTTTCGTCGCTGTCGTCCATCGCGGCGGACCCCCCGGCACTCATTCAGAGCCGCCGTACGCCGGGCTGCTGCCGGGTGTCGTACGCGGCGCCCGGCTGATGCGGCGGCGCCGGGACGGACGCACCGCCCGCGGCGGTCGGCACCGGTGTCTGCTGGAGGATCTCCAGCACCACCTGCTCGGCGGTGCGGCGGTTCAGCTGGGCCTGAGCGGTGGGCAGCAGCCGGTGTGCGAGCACCGCGGCCGCCAGCCCCTGCACGTCGTCCGGCAGGCAGTAGTCCCGGCCGCTCAGCGCCGCGGTGGCCTTGGCCGCGCGCAGCAGGTGCAGGGTGGCGCGCGGCGAGGCGCCGAGTCTGAGATCGGGATGGCTGCGGGTGGCCCCGACGAGCTGCACCGCGTACCGGCGGACCGCGTCGGCGACGTGGACCGTCCGCACGGCCTCGATCAGTTTCGCGATGTCGTGCGCGTGCGCCACCGGCTGGAGGTCGTCCAGGGGCGAGACGCCGCCGTGCACGTCGAGCATCTGGAGCTCGGCCTCCGGGCTGGGGTAGCCGATCGACACCCTGGCCATGAACCGGTCGCGCTGGGCCTCGGGCAGCGGGTACGTGCCCTCCATCTCCACCGGGTTCTGGGTGGCCACGACCATGAAGGGGTCGGGCAGTTCGTAGGAGTGCCCGTCGATCGTGACCTGGCGCTCCTCCATCGACTCCAGCAGCGCGGACTGGGTCTTGGGCGAGGCGCGGTTGATCTCGTCGCCGATCACGATCTGGGCGAAGATCGCACCGGGTTTGAACTCGAACTCGCGGCGCTGCTGGTCGAAGATGGACACCCCGGTGATGTCGGAGGGCAGCAGGTCCGGTGTGAACTGGATGCGCCGCACCGAGCAGTCGATGGACCGCGCCAGCGCCTTGGCCAGCATGGTCTTGCCGACGCCGGGCACATCCTCGATCAGCAGATGTCCCTCCGCGAGCAGCACGGTCAGCGAAAGCCGTACGACCTCAGGCTTGCCCTCGATCACACTCTCCACCGACCTGCGCACCCGCTCCGCTGTGGTGGTCAGATCTGTGAGGCTCGCTCGATCGTCATAGGTCGTCACCCGGCCCTCCTCGGCCCTGCCCCACGCTCACCAGGAGCACGGGATTCCCCAGTCACGGTCCGGTGCTCCTGTACGGCCCGGCCCACCCCGAATACGGACACCGCGCCGGACGAGGTCCGACGGGGTGTCACACCCGCATTCTTGTTGCCGTTACCGCTTCGTGTCACTCGCGTGTGGATAACTGGGGCCGATATGTCGCATTGGGTGGGGTTTTAGATGCCCGAAAGGGTCTTTCCTGAGGTCAGGAAGCCGGAAGGATCTCGCGCAGCAGGCCGGTGGTCACGTCGAAGACGAAGCCGCGCACATCATCGTTGTGCAGCAGGAACGGCGAGGTGCGCACCCGCTGGATCGACTGCCGGACATCCTGGTCCGCGTCGGTGTACGCCTCCACGGCCCAGACGGGGCGCTGGCCGACCTCCACCTCCAGTTCCTGACGGAACTCCTCGGTGATCGACTCCATGCCGCAGTTGGTGTGGTGGATCAGTATCACGCTGCGGGTGCCGAGGGCCCGCTGGCTGATGGTCAGCGAGCGGATCACGTCGTCGGTGACCACGCCGCCCGCGTTGCGGATGGTGTGACAGTCGCCGAGCGCCAGCCCGAGCGCCTTGTGCAGGTCGAGCCGGGCGTCCATGCAGGCGACCACGGCGACGCGCAGCACCGGCTTCGCGTCCATGCCGGGATCACTGAACTCGGCGGCGTACTCGGTGTTCGCCCCGACGAGGCGGTCGGTGACCGTGCCGTCGGGGCGGGCCCGGTCTGCGGCGGACGTGGACGGCTCGGCGGGGGACTGCGCGGAAGTCGACATGAACAAGACGTTAGCCCGGCTCAGCTGCTCCGGCGTGGCGTGGAAGCGGACAAAGAACGTCAACGGTGTTTGTTGTGAGGTAACCCACAAGCCTCACACCGAGTCACCCGGCCGGGTGAACAAAGGGAGGGCCGACGCGCTGCCGGGTTGATTGATCGGGAATCGATCGAATGGCAGGGTGGACCAGGACCGGCTGCAGACCGGTCTAAAGTGACGGGAAGTTACCGACACCCTGCACATTCCGAAGTTTCCCCGTGTGCGCGGCGTACGTACGGCCCGGCCCTCTCCCGCTCGCCGGTCGGCTGACGCCCCTTCCCCGGCGCCGGCGGACCTCCCCTTCGCGAGCGGGCGGGGACCAGGCCGTACGTGCCGCCACCCGGGACCTGAGCCTGAGAGGGCGCATGAGCCAGACCCGACACGTCCCGGTGATGCTCCAGCGGTGCCTGGACCTGTTGGCCCCGGCTCTTGAGTCACCGGGCCCCAGGCCGCCCGTGGTCGTCGACTGCACGCTGGGCCTCGGCGGACACAGCGAGGCGCTGCTCTCCGCCTTCCCGAGCGCCCAGCTGATCGCCCTGGACCGGGACAAGGAGGCGCTGCGCCTCTCGGGTGAGCGGCTCGCCCCCTACGGCGACCGCGCGACCCTGGTGCACGCCGTCTACGACGAACTGCCCGAGGTGCTCGACCGGCTGGGCGTCCCCGAGGTCCAGGGCATCCTGTTCGACCTCGGCGTCTCCTCCATGCAGCTGGACGAGGCCGACCGGGGATTCGCGTACGCCCAGGACGCCCCGCTCGACATGCGGATGGACCAGACGACCGGCATGGGCGCCGCCGAGGTGCTCAACACCTATCCGCCGGGCGAACTGGTGCGGATCCTGCGGGCGTACGGCGAGGAGAAGCAGGCCAAGCGGATCGTCTCGGCCGTCGTCCGCGAGCGCGAGAAGGAACCCTTCAGCAACAGCGCCCGGCTCGTCGAGCTGATCCGCGACTCGCTGCCGCAGGCCGCCAAGCGGACCGGCGGCAACCCCGCCAAGCGCACCTTCCAGGCCCTGCGCATCGAGGTCAACGGCGAGCTGACCGTGCTGGAACGGGCGATCCCGGCCGCGGTGCGCAGCCTCGCCGTCGGCGGGCGCATCGCCGTCCTCTCGTACCACTCGCTGGAGGACCGGCTGGTCAAGCAGGTGCTCGCGGCGGGCGCCGCCAACACCGCCCCGGCCGGACTGCCGGTCGTCCCCGAGCGCTACCAGCCCCGGCTGAAGCTGCTGACCCGGGGTGCCGAGCTGCCCACCGAGGAGGAGGTCGCCGACAACCGGCGGGCCGCCCCCGCCCGGCTGCGCGGCGCCCAGCGGATCCGGGCGGAGGAGCGATGAGCCCCCGGGACCCCGGCGGGCGGACACGGGCGAGGGACGGGGCGGTGCGGTGAGCAGAGCGGCCGGGCAGTTGAAAGGGCGTGCGGCACGGCTCAGCCGGCTGATGCCGGCCGGGCCGAGCAACGCCGCCCGGACCCCCTTCGTCCTGCTGGTCGTCCTGCTCCTGGGCGGCGGCCTGATCACCCTGCTCGTGCTGAACTCCGCGCTCAACGAAGGATCGTTCCGGCTGAGCGAGCTGAAGAAGCGGACCACCGACCTCACCGACGAGCAGCAGGCCCTCCAGCACGACGTCGACAGCTCCGCCGAGCCCGACGCCCTGGCCCGCCGGGCCCGGGAACTGGGCATGGTCCCCGGTGGCAGCCCGGTCTTCCTCGGCCCCGACGGCAAGGTCAGGGGCGTGCCCTCGGCCGCCACCGCCGAACCGGCCCCCGCGCCGCCGCAGAAGGCCCCCGCGCCGCCGCAGCCCCCCGCGAGCGCGCCGCCGCCCTCCGTCACGCCCGGCCCCACCCCCTCGGGCAGCACGTCCGCCGCAGCCGGCACCACAGCCGCCGGACCGAGCACCTCCGCGGCCACTCCCGACGCGGCCGGGCCGAGCGCGCCCGCGGCCCCGCGAACCCCGTCAGACCAGCCCTCCACGAGCCCCGGCAGGTGACGCAGTGCCTTCCAAGGAACCACCGCGCCGCCGGGTCCCCGGCCCGACGCGCCCCCGCTCCGCGGCGCCCCGTTCCGGCCGCCCCCGCCCCGACGCGCGACGGCGGCCCTCCTCCCCGGTCGCGCGCAGGCCGACGCAGCGCAGCCGCTCCGGCAGGCCGCTGCGGCTCGGCAGCCCGCGCCCCCGGCTGCGGCTGGTCAGCCTCGCCCTGACGCTCGTCATGATCGCGTTCGTCGTCCGGCTCCTCCAGGTCCAGGCGGTCGACGCCAACGCGTACGCGGCCAAGGCCGACAAGAACCGCTACCTCAGCTACACCGTCGCTGCCGAGCGCGGCGAGATCACCGACCGCAGCGGCATCGCGCTGGCCACCAGCGTCGACGCGTACGACATCACCGCCGACCCCAAGATGTTCACCCCGGCCGACAGCAAGGCCCCGGACGCCCCCCAGCAGGCGGCCGCCCTGCTCGCGCCCATCCTCGGCGCCGACGCGGCCGAGCTGACCAAGAAGCTCGCGAAGCCGAAGAGCCGGTACGCGGTGCTCGCCCGCCGGCAGACCCCGCAGGTCTGGAAGCAGATCAAGGACCTCAAGTCGGTCTTCGCCGAGAAGGCCGACAAGGACAAGGCGGCCGGCGGCCCCGGAGCCAATGTGCTCGCCGGTGTCTTCCAGGAGGCGACCACCAAGAGGGTCTACCCCAACGGCGGTCTCGCCGCCGGGATACTGGGTTACGTCAACGCCGAGGGCAAGGGCGCCGGCGGCCTGGAATCGCAGCTGGACAAGGAGCTGGCGGGCGAGGACGGCGCGATCAAGTACGCCCAGTCCGGCGGCCGCCGGGTGCCCACCGCCGGCACCAAGGAGGTCCCGGCCGTCGCGGGCTCCGACATCGAGCTGACCATCGACCGCGACATCCAGTGGGCGGCCCAGAAGGCCATCTCCGAACAGGTGAAGAAGTCCAAGGCCGACCGGGGCTACGTCGTCGTCCAGAACACCCGGACGGGCGAGGTCCTCGCCATGGCCAACGCCCCCGGGTTCGACCCCAACGACCTCTCGCAGGCCGACGCGGCGTCCCTGGGCAACGCCGCCCTCCAGGACGTGTACGAGCCCGGCTCCACCAGCAAGGTCATGTCCATGGCCGCGGTGCTGGAGGAAGGCGCGGCCACCCCCGGCACCCACGTCACCGTCCCCAACCGGCTGCACCGGGGCGACCGGCTCTTCAAGGACGACATCGACCATCCCACCTGGTACCTGACGCTCAACGGCGTACTGGCCAAGTCCAGCAACATCGGCACCATCCTGGCCGCCGGACAGCTCGGCAAGACCCAGGCCCAGGCCAACAAGACGCTCTACTCCTACCTGCGCAAGTTCGGCATCGGCTCACCGACCGGACTCGGCTACCCGGGTGAGACCCCCGGCATCCTGGCCAAGCCGCAGGACTGGTCGACCTCGCAGCAGTACACGATCCCGTTCGGCCAGGGGCTCTCGCTCAACGCCATGCAGGCCGCCTCGATCTACTCCACCATCGCCAACGGCGGGGTCCGGATCGCCCCGACCCTGGTGCGCGGCACCAAGGGGGCCGACGGCCGCTTCACCACCGCTGACGCCCCCGAGCAGTCCCGGGTGGTCAGCGAGAAGACGGCGAAGACACTCGCGAAGATGCTGGAGTCGGTGGTCGGCGACCAGGAGGGCACCGGCACCAAGGCGAAGATCCCCGGCTACCGGGTCGCGGGCAAGACCGGTACGGCCAACCGGGTCGATCCGGTACGCGGCGGCTACCACGGCTACACCGCCTCCTTCGCCGGCTTCGCCCCCGCCGACGACCCCCAGATCACCGTCTACTGTGCGATCCAGAACCCCACCAAGGGCGGCTACTTCGGCGGCCAGATCTGCGGCCCCATCTACAAGCAGGTCATGGAATTCGCCCTCAAGACCCTTCAGACCGCGCCGTCCGGCAGCGAGCCGGCCAGGCTGCCGGTGTCCTTCAAACCCGGCGAGTGAACTCGGGGAGACCATCCAGTGACAACCATCACCCCTGATCCCGGGAACCGGAACGGGAACCACCGCGACCCCGGCCCCTCACTTCGCGAGAGGCCGGGTGCTCCCGGTACGCTCACCGCCGTGCCCCACGCTGAACAGTCCCGAACCACCCATAAGGACGCCCCTGTGAACTACCCGGGAGCGCCCCGCCCGGATCGGCTGCGGCCGACCACCCTGGTTACGCTGGCAGCCCGGCTGGGAGTCGAACCGCCCGGCACCGGCGAAGTCACCGGCATCACCCACGATTCCAGGGCCGTACGCCCCGGAGACGTGTACGCGGCTCTGCCGGGTGCCCGCCTGCACGGCGCCGACTTCACCGCCCAGGCGGCCGGCCTCGGCGCCGCCGCCATCCTCACCGACCCGGCGGGCGCCGAACGCGCCGCCGCCACCGGCCTCCCGGTGCTGGTCACCGAGGACCCGCGCGGCCGGATGGGCGAACTCGCCGCCGAGATCTACGGACAACCCGGCACCGACCTGCTCCAGATCGGCATCACCGGAACCTCCGGCAAGACCACCACCGCCTACCTCATCGAGGGCGGTTTCCGCGGCGCAGGGCGCAGCACCGGTCTGATCGGCACCGTGGAGATGCGCATCGGCGACGAGCGCATCAAGTCCGAACGGACCACCCCCGAGGCCACCGACCTCCAGGCCCTGTTCGCCGTGATGCGTGAGCGCGGCGTGGACGCGGTGACCATGGAGGTCTCCAGCCACGCCCTGGTGCTCGGCCGGGTGGACGGCTGCACGTTCGACGTGGCCGTCTTCAACAACCTCAGCCCGGAGCACATGGAGTTCCACTCCGGCATGGAGGACTACTTCCAGGCCAAGGCGCGGCTGTTCACCCCGCAGCGCAGCAGGCAGGGCGTCGTCAACTTCGACGACGAGTACGGCCGCAGGCTGATCACCGAGGCCTCCGTGCCGGTCACCACCTTCTCCGCCGAGGGCCACCCGGACGCCGACTGGCGGGCCGAGGACGTCGAGGTCGGCCAGCTCGGCTCCACCTTCACCGTCATCGGCCCCAAGGACGAGCGGGCCACCGCGAAGGCCCCGCTGCCGGGACCGTTCAACGTCGCCAACACCCTGGCCGCGATCGTCACCCTCGCCGTCGCGGGCATCGACCCGCAGATCGCGGCCGACGGCGTCGCCGCGGTGCCCGGGGTGCCCGGCCGGCTGGAGCGGATCGACGCGGGGCAGCCGTACCTCGCACTCGTCGACTACGCGCACAAGACCGACGCCGTCGAATCGGTGCTCCGCTCCCTCCAGAAGGTCACCGAGGGCAAGCTGCACATCGTCCTCGGCTGCGGCGGCGACCGCGACACCACCAAGCGCGGCCCGATGGGAGCGGCCGCCGCCCGGCTCTCCGACACCGCTGTGCTGACCTCGGACAACCCCCGCTCCGAGGACCCGCTCGGCATCCTCGCCGCCATGCTCGCGGGAGCCGCGGAAGTGCCCGTCCACGAACGTGGCGACGTCCTGGTCGACGCGGACCGGGCCGCCGCCATCGCGGCCGCGGTCGGCCGGGCCGGCCCCGGCGACACCGTGATCGTCGCGGGCAAGGGCCACGAGCAGGGCCAGGACATCCACGGCGTCGTGCGCCCCTTCGACGACCGGGTGGTCCTGCGCGAGGCCATCGAGCGGTCCCTGGGACACGAGAGCGCCGCACACCGCGCCCCCACCCACGAGAACAACAGTCAGGGATGACCAAGTGATCGCCCTTTCCCTCGCCGAGATCGCCGAAATCGTCGGCGGGCAGTCGTACGACATACCGGATCCGGCAGCAACCGTCAGCGGGCCAGTCGTCATCGACTCCCGGGCGGTGAAGCAAGGCAGCCTCTTCGTCGCCTTCGCCGGCGAACGCGTCGACGGCCACGACTACGCGCGGCGCGCCGTCGAGGCGGGCGCGGCAGTCGTGCTGGCCGCCCGCCCCGTCGGCGTTCCCGCGATCGTCGTGGACGACGTGGTGGCGGCGCTCGGCGCGCTCTCCCGCGCCGTCGTCGGACGCCTGGGCACCACCGTGGTCGCCCTCACCGGCTCCGCCGGCAAGACCTCCACCAAGGACCTGATCGCCCAGCTCCTGGAGCGCAAGGGCCCCACCGTCTATCCGGAGGGCAACCTCAACAACGAGATCGGGCTGCCGCTCACCGCGCTGCGCGCCACCGAGGAGACCCAGCACCTGGTCCTCGAAATGGGCGCACGCTACATCGGGGACATCTGTTACCTCACCGGACTCGTCCCGCCCCGGATCGGCCTCGTACTGAACGTCGGCACCGCCCATATCGGCGAGTTCGGCGGCCGCGAGCAGATCGCCCAGGCCAAGGGCGAGATGGTCGAGTCCCTCCCCGCGGACGGTCTCGCCGTACTCAACGCCGACGACCCGCTCGTCCGCGCCATGACCTCCCGCACCAAGGCCCGGGTACTGCTCTTCGGCGAAGCCGCGGAAGCGGACGTACGGGGAGAGAACGTGCGGCTCACCGACGACGGCCGCCCCGCGTTCCGCCTCCACACACCCACCGGGTGCAGCGATGTGACCATGCGCCTGTACGGTGAGCACCACGTGTCGAACGCGCTCGCCGCGGCCGCCGTCGCCCATGAGTTGGGCCTGTCCGCAGACGAGATCGCCGATGCGCTCTCCGAGGCGGGCACCCTCTCCCGCTGGCGCATGGAGGTCACCGAGCGTCCGGACGGCGTGACGTTCGTCAATGACGCCTACAACGCCAACCCCGAATCCATGAGAGCCGCGCTGCGCGCGCTGGCCGCCATGGGGAAGGGGCGTCGTACGTGGGCGGTGCTCGGCCAGATGGCCGAGCTCGGCGACGCCTCGCTCACCGAGCACGACGCGGTCGGACGGCTTGCCGTCCGGCTCAACGTCAGCAAGCTCGTCGCGGTCGGGGGCAGAGAAGCCTCCTGGCTGCAACTGGGCGCATACAACGAGGGTTCGTGGGGTGAGGAGTCGGTGCATGTGTCCGACACACAGGCTGCCGTCGACCTGTTGCGCAGTGAACTGCGCCCGGGAGACGTCGTGCTGGTGAAGGCTTCCCGGTCGGTCGGCCTGGAGCAGGTCGTCACGGCACTGCTGGACAGCGCGACCGAGGGTGAGGTCGCCGGCCGATGAGGCAGATCCTCTTCGCGGGGGCCATCGGGCTCTTCCTGACCCTGGTCGGTACCCCGCTGCTGATCAAGCTGCTGGCCCGCAAGGGATACGGGCAGTTCATCCGGGACGACGGCCCGCGCAGCCACGGATCGAAGAAGGGCACGCCCACCATGGGCGGCATCGCCTTCATCCTGGCGACGATCATCGCGTACGTCGTCGCGAAGCTGATCACCGGCGAGGACATGCGCTTCTCCGGCGTGCTGGTCCTCTTCCTGATGGCCGGCATGGGGCTCGTCGGCTTCCTCGACGACTACATCAAGATCGTCAAGCAGCGCTCGCTGGGCCTGCGTGCCAGGGCGAAGATGATCGGCCAGCTGACCGTCGGCATCGCCTTCGCGGTGCTCTCGCTCCAGTTCGCCGACGCCCGCGGCAACACCCCCGCCTCCACCAAGCTCTCGTTCGTCGAGGACTTCGGCTGGTCGATCGGCCCGGTGCTGTTCGTGGTCTGGGCGCTCTTCATGATTCTCGCCATGTCCAACGGCGTGAACCTGACGGACGGTCTGGACGGCCTCGCCACCGGCGCGTCGGTGATGGTCTTCGGCGCGTACACCTTCATCGGGCTCTGGCAGTTCCAGGAGTCCTGCGCCAACGCGGCCACCCTCACCAACCCGAGCGCCTGTTTCGAGGTACGAGATCCACTCGACCTCGCGGTCGTGGCCTCCGCCCTGATGGGCTCCTGCTTCGGGTTCCTGTGGTGGAACACCTCGCCCGCCAAGATCTTCATGGGTGACACCGGTTCGCTCGCCCTCGGCGGCGCGCTCGCCGGTCTGGCGATCTGCTCCCGCACCGAGTTCCTGATGGCGGTGCTCGGCGGCCTCTTCGTGATGATCACGATGTCCGTCGTCATCCAGGTCGGCTCGTTCAAGATGACCCGCAAGCGGGTCTTCCGGATGGCACCGCTCCAGCACCACTTCGAACTCAAGGGGTGGTCCGAAGTCCTTGTCGTGGTCCGCTTCTGGATCATCCAGGGCATGTGCGTGATCGTCGGTCTCGGCCTCTTCTACGCAGGATGGGCAGCCAAGAAGTGAGCAACACGGACTGGCGGGGCAAGCACGTCACGGTCGCCGGACTCGGGGTCTCCGGGATCCCGGCGGCCCGGGTGCTGCGCGGTCTCGGCGCCGTCGTCACCGTCGTCAACGACGGGGACGACGAGCGCTCCCGCACCCAGGCCGCGGAGCTGGAGGCGCAGGGCATCACCGTGCGCCTCGGCGACGGGGCCACCCTGCCCGAGTCCACCGAGCTCATCGTCACCACCCCGGGCTGGCAGCCCGACAAGCCGCTGTTCGCCGCGGCCGCCGAGGCGGGCGTCCCGGTCTGGGGCGACGTCGAACTCGCCTGGCGGCTGCGCGGCCTGGACGGCAGGGAGCCGGCACCCTGGCTCGCGGTCACCGGCACCAACGGCAAGACCACGACCGTCCGGATGCTCGCCTCGATCCTGGAGGCGGGCGGGCTGCGCACCGCCGCCGTCGGCAACATCGGCGTCTCGCTCCTTGACGCGGTCCTCGGCGACCAGGAGTACGACGTCCTGGCCGTCGAGCTCTCCAGCTACCAGCTGCACTGGTCGCCCTCGCTGCGCGCCCACTCCGCCGCCGTGCTCAACCTGGCCCCCGACCACCTCGACTGGCACGGCTCCATGGAGGCGTACGTCGCGGACAAGGGCCGGATCTACGAGGGCAACGGCGTCGCCTGCGTCTACAACGTGGCGGACCCCGCCACCGAGGACCTGGTGCGCGAGGCCGACGTCGAGGAGGGCTGCCGGGCGATCGGCTTCACCCTCGGGACCCCCGGGCCCTCCCAGCTCGGGATCGTCGACGGCATCCTCGTCGACCGCGCCTTCGTGACGAACCGGCAGAAGCAGGCGCAGGAGCTGGCCGAGGTCGGGGACGTGAACCCGCCCGTCCCGCACAACATCGCCAACGCGCTGGCGGCCGCCGCGCTCGCCCGCGCCTTCGGCGTCGCCCCGGCCGCAGTGCGCGACGGGCTGCGCAACTTCCGCCCCGACCCGCACCGCATCGAGCATGTCGCGGACATCGCAGGGGTCACGTACATCGACGACTCCAAGGCCACCAACACCCACGCCGCCGAGGCCTCCCTGGCCTCCTACGACCCCATCGTCTGGATCGCCGGCGGGCTGGCCAAGGGAGCCACCTTCGACGAGCTGGTGACCGGGTGCGCGAAGCGCCTGCGGGGCGTCGTACTGATGGGCGCCGACCGCGCCCTGATCCGCGAAGCCCTCGCGCGACACGCGCCCGAGGTCCCGGTGACCGACCTCGACCGGACCGACACTGGGGCGATGTCCGAGGCGGTCCGCGAGGCGGCACGGCTCGCCCGGCCGGGAGACACCGTACTGATGGCCCCGGCCTGCGCCTCGATGGACATGTTCACCAACTACAACAAGCGGGGCGAGGCCTTCGCGGACGCCGTCCGCGCACTCGCCGCCGAGAGCGCCTGACGGGCCCGGCCTCCGCGCCGTAACGTCCCGGAACAACCGGGTCGTACGGCAGTGCCGCGGGCGCGGGCCCTCGGCACCGAAGCCCCGGGCACGAGCAGTGGAGGGGACAGGACCATGCCGGCCGAAGAGAGCCCTGCCGCACGCGGCAGGGACCGCTCACGGGCGACCGCGGCGACCAGCCGGGCGCTCCGTCCACCCCTCCCGGCGACCGCGGGCGCCCCGCTGCCGGACGGGCTCGCGCTACGCGTCCGGTCGGCTCCCGGCTCCCGGCGGCCCCCCGCCGCCCGCTCCGGGAGCACGGGCGGCCCCCGCACCCCGCGCGGCGGCGGTGTGCGCCGGCTCTACGAGCAGGCACGCCGGGCCTGGGACCGGCCTCTGACGGCGTACTACCTGATCCTGGGTGCCGGGCTGCTCATCACCGTGCTCGGGCTCGTCATGGTCTACTCCGCCTCGATGATCAAGGCGCTGGAGCTCGACAAGCCGGGCACCTACTTCTTCCGCAAGCAGTTCCTGGCCGCCGTCATCGGGGCCGGACTGATGGCGATCGCGGCCCGGATGCCGGTGAAGCTGCACCGCGCCCTGTGTTACCCGCTGCTGATGGGCGCCGTCTTCCTGATGGTGCTGGTCCAGGTGCCGGGGATAGGGATGTCGGTCAACGGCAACCGCAACTGGCTCTACCTGGGCGGCCCCTTCCAGCTCCAGCCGAGCGAGTTCGGCAAGCTCGCCCTCGTCCTGTGGGGGGCCGACCTGCTCGCCCGCAAACAGGACAAGCGGCTGCTGAACCAGTGGAAGCACATGCTGGTGCCGCTGGTGCCGGTCGCCTTCATGCTGCTCGGGCTGATCATGCTCGGCGGTGACATGGGCACTGCGATCATTCTCACGGCGATCCTGTTCGGGCTGCTCTGGCTGGCCGGAGCCCCCACCCGGCTGTTCGCCGGGGTGCTCGCCACCGCCGGGCTGATCGGTTTCGTGCTGATCAAGACCAGTCCGAACCGGATGGCCAGGCTCGACTGCATGGGCGCGAGCGAACCGGGGCCCGGCGGCTCGTGCTGGCAGGCCGTGCACGGTATCTACGCTCTGGCGTCCGGCGGCTGGTTCGGATCCGGGCTCGGTGCGAGTGTGGAAAAATGGGGGCAACTCCCCGAACCGCACACCGACTTCATCTTCGCCATCACGGGGGAGGAACTGGGGTTGGCGGGGACGCTGTCGGTACTCGCCCTCTTCGCGGCTCTAGGCTATGCGGGTATCCGCGTGGCCGGACGCACGGAGGACCCCTTCGTGAGGTATGCCGCGGGAGGTGTGACCACCTGGATCACGGCTCAGGCTGTGATCAACATCGGTGCGGTGCTCGGTCTGCTTCCGATCGCCGGGGTCCCGCTCCCGCTGTTCTCCTACGGAGGGTCGGCCCTGCTGCCGACCATGTTCGCTGTCGGGCTGCTGATCGCGTTCGCGCGGGAGGATCCCGCCGCGAAGGCCGCCCTGGCCATGCGGAGGCCCGGGGTGAGATGGAAGACGATGAGACGGCGCATCAAGAAGCGTTCGTCCGGAGAGCGGTGAATTTCGGTGCATGTCGTACTCGCCGGTGGGGGGACCGCCGGCCACATCGAGCCCGCGCTCGCCCTCGCGGACGCCCTGCGCAGGCAGGACCCGAGCGTGGGAATCACCGCTCTCGGCACGGAGCGCGGACTCGAGACGAGACTCGTACCCGAGCGGGGGTACGAACTCGCCCTGATCCCGGCCGTCCCGCTGCCGCGCAAGCCCACCCCCGAACTCATCACCGTCCCGGGCAGGCTGCGCGGCACCATCAAGGCGGCCGAGCAGATCCTGGAGCGCACCAAGGCGGACTGCGTGATCGGGTTCGGCGGCTACGTCGCGCTGCCCGGCTACCTCGCCGCCAAGCGCGCCGGAGTGCCGATCGTGGTGCACGAGGCCAACGCCCGGCCGGGCCTGGCCAACAAGATCGGCTCGCGGTACGCGCACGGCGTCGCCGTCTCGACCCCCGACAGCAAGCTCCGCGGCGCCCGCTACATCGGCATCCCGCTGCGCCGCACCATCGCGACCCTGGACCGGGCCCGGGTCCGTCCCGAGGCGCGGGCCGCCTTCGGGCTCGACCCCAACCTGCCGACGCTGCTGGTCTCCGGCGGCTCGCAGGGCGCCCGCCACCTCAACGAGGTGGTCCAGCGGGTCGCCCCGCTGCTGCAGCGCTCCGGAATCCAGATCCTGCACGTGGTCGGGCCGAAGAACGAAATGCCGCGCGTGGACAACATGCCCGGTATGCCGCCCTATATCCCGGTACCGTATGTGGACCGGATGGACCTCGCGTACGCCGCGGCCGACATGATGCTCTGCCGCGCGGGCGCGATGACCGTGGCGGAGCTCTCCGCCGTCGGGCTGCCCGCCGCCTACGTCCCGTTGCCGATCGGCAACGGCGAACAGCGGCTCAACGCCCAGCCGCTGATCAACGCCGGCGGCGGTCTGCTGGTGGACGACGCGGCGCTCACCCCCGAGTGGGTGCAGGGCAACGTCCTTCCGGTGCTGGCGGATCCGCACCGACTGTATGAAATGTCCCGCGCTGCCGCCGAGTTCGGCCGCCGGGACGCCGACGACCTGCTGGTCGGCATGGTGTACGAGGCGATTGCCGCACGCCGAGGCGCGTGAGGCGGACGGGTCCGGGGGCGGCGCCCCCGGACCCGGCATAAGGAGCGAGCGTGGCCGGACCGACGACCGCCCAGCGCGGTGCAGGGCAGCAGGAGGACACCCCGGACCGGCCGCCGCGCCCGGGTGCCGAAGGGCGCCGGATGTCCCGGCGGACCAGGCTGATCGTGATCGCGGCGGCCGTGCTGCTGCTCGGCTCGGGCGCCGTCTGGGCGCTCTACGGCTCGTCCTGGCTCCGGACCGAACAGGTCCGGATCACCGGAGTCGACGTACTGTCACCGGCCGAGGTGGAGGCCGCCGCCGCGGTGCCGATGGGGGCTCCCCTCGTCTCCGTGGACACGGACGCCATCGCGGACGGATTGCGCCAGAAGTTGCCTCGTATCGACTCGGTGGATGTCGTACGGTCATGGCCGCACGGCATCGGACTTAAGGTGACCGAACGAAAGCCGGTCCTGTTGGTGAAAAAGGGCGCAAAGTTCATCGAAGTGGACGCCAAAGGCGTGCGCTTCGCCACGGTGGACAAAGCGCCCGGGCGCGTACCCCTGCTGGAACTGACCGCTGGTCAGTCGGCGAGCCTGCGCCGCTTCGGCAGTGACCGGCTGGTGCGGGAGGCGGTCCGGGTCGCGGGCGACCTCCCGGCCGGTGTTGCCGGGGACACCGAGGTCGTGCGGGTCACCTCGTACGATTCGGTCTCCCTCCGGCTCACCGGGGACCGTGAGGTGATCTGGGGGAGCGGTGAAGAAGGTGCTGTGAAGGCGAAAGTCCTCACCGCACTCATGAAAGCCGCTCCCAAAGCAGGACACTTCGACGTGAGTGCACCCACCGCTCCTGCGGTGTCGGGCAGTTGACGCACATTCGGCCTGGCCAGCACCCTGGTTGGTCAGCGCTACGGGTGATCACATAGGGTGAAAAGAAAAACGGGAGGTTCGGCGTGTTCGTTGAACGTGCGCCACTTGTCGACTTAGTGTCCTGTTCGGAAGAGTCCATGAAGCAGACACACTGGTAACCCTAAACTTCAACGTTAGGGTTTGGGTCGGCGTTCGGACCGTCCCAATCGGCATCCGTCGTCGCGGCGGGACTACCGCCAAGCGACGACACGTAACTCGAGGCGAGAGGCCTTCGACGTGGCAGCACCGCAGAACTACCTCGCAGTCATCAAGGTCATCGGTGTCGGCGGCGGTGGTGTCAATGCCATCAACCGAATGATCGAGGTCGGTCTCAAGGGCGTCGAGTTCATCGCGATCAACACTGATGCGCAAGCCCTGTTGATGAGCGACGCCGACGTCAAGCTCGACGTCGGCCGTGAACTCACCCGTGGCCTCGGCGCCGGGGCGAACCCGGCCGTCGGTCGCAAGGCGGCAGAGGACCACCGTGAAGAGATCGAGGAGGTCCTCAAGGGGGCCGACATGGTCTTCGTCACCGCAGGCGAAGGCGGTGGCACCGGCACCGGTGGCGCACCCGTCGTCGCCAACATCGCACGCTCGCTCGGCGCCCTGACGATCGGTGTGGTCACCCGCCCGTTCACCTTCGAGGGCCGGCGTCGCGCGAACCAGGCGGAGGACGGCATCGCCGAACTCCGCGAAGAGGTCGACACCCTCATCGTCATCCCCAACGACCGACTGCTGTCCATCTCGGACCGCCAGGTCAGCGTGCTCGACGCGTTCAAGTCGGCCGACCAGGTGCTGCTCTCGGGTGTCCAGGGCATCACCGATCTGATCACCACCCCGGGCCTGATCAACCTCGACTTCGCCGACGTCAAGTCGGTCATGTCCGAGGCCGGATCGGCGCTCATGGGCATCGGCTCGGCGCGCGGCGACGACCGTGCGGTGGCGGCGGCCGAGATGGCGATCTCCTCGCCGCTCCTGGAGGCGTCCATCGACGGCGCCCGAGGTGTCCTGCTCTCCATCTCCGGCGGCAGCGACCTCGGTCTCTTCGAGATCAACGAGGCCGCCCAGCTGGTGAGCGAGGCGGCGCACCCGGAGGCGAACATCATCTTCGGTGCGGTCATCGACGACGCACTGGGCGACGAGGTGCGGGTCACCGTGATCGCCGCGGGCTTCGACGGCGGACAGCCGCCGGCCCGCCGCGAGAACGTCCTGGGTGCGAACTCCGCCAAGCGTGAGGAGTCCGCCCCGCCGGTCCGGGCCGCCGAGCCCGTGCGCCAGTCGGGCGGACTGGGCTCCGTGCCTTCGCGCGAGGAGACCCCGGTCCAGGCCGAGCCGGTGCCGGTGGCCAACGACAGCCACCTTCCGCCGGTCGCTCCGCCGCACGTCCCGCCGGCCCGTCCCTACCAGGACTCCCAGGCCGAAGAGCTGGATGTTCCGGATTTCTTGAAGTGATAGATCCGCACGACGCAGTGAGCGAAGAGATTTCTGTCTCTTCGGGGGGCGGCGCCCACTTCTCCTTCACCGAAAGGTGGGGAGGGGTGAGCGCCGCCCCGTATGCGGAGCTCAACCTCGGCGGCGCGGTCGGAGACGACCCCGCCGCCGTTCTCGCCAACCGGGAGCGCGCCGCCCGCGGTCGCGGGCTCGACCCGGCCCGGGTCGTCTGGATGAACCAGGTCCACGGCCGGGACGTGGCCGTGGTCGACGGACCGTGGGGCGCCGCCGCCCGGATTCCCGCGGTGGACGCGGTGGTGACCGCGCGGCGCGGACTCCCGCTCGCCGTCCTCACCGCGGACTGCACCCCCGTACTCCTCGCCGACCCGGTCGCCGGGATCGCCGCGGCGGCGCACGCGGGCCGGCCCGGCCTGGTCGCCGGAGTGGTGCCCGCCGCGGTCGGGGCCATGGTCCGGCTCGGCGCGGACCCCTCGCGGATCGTCGCCCGTACCGGGCCGGCCGTCTGCGGACGGTGTTACGAGGTCCCGGCCGCCATGCGGGACGAGGTCGCCGCGAGCGTCCCCGCCTCCTGGTCCGAGACCAGCTGGGGAACCCCGGCCGTGGATGTCACCGCCGGAGTCCATGCCCAGCTCGACGCCCTCGGAATCACGGACCGGCACAAGTCGCCCGTCTGCACGCTCGAGTCCGGCGACCATTTCTCGTACCGACGCGACCGCACCACCGGGCGGCTCGCCGGATATGTCTGGCTGGACGGATAGGGCATGACAGACCGTAAGGCTCAACTCGCGGCGAATCTCGCACAGGTGGAGGAACGCATCGCTTCCGCCTGCGCCACCGCCGGCCGCAAGCGGGAGGAGGTGACCCTCATCGTGGTCACCAAGACCTACCCCGCGAGCGATGTGCGGATCCTGCACGAACTCGGCGTGCGTCAGGTGGCGGAGAACCGCGACCAGGACGCGGCCCCCAAGGCTGCCGCATGTGCGGATCTGTCTCTCACGTGGCATTTTGTCGGTCAATTGCAGACGAACAAGGTTCGCTCTGTGGTGAGTTATGCCGATATCGTGCAGTCGGTGGACCGGGTCAAGCTGGTGACGGCACTCTCCGCACCGGCCGCGCGGGACGCGCGCGAAGGACGTGAACTCGGGTGTCTCATCCAGGTCGCGCTCGACGCGGAGAGCGGTGAGCGGGGTGAGCGGGGCGGTGTCGCCCCCGACGGGGTCGAGGAGTTGGCCGCCGCGATCGAATCCGCCCCGGGGCTGCGGCCTGCCGGTCTGATGACCGTCGCGCCGCTCGCCGGGCCGTTCGCCGGAAGGCAACGGGCCGCGTTCGACCGGTTGATGGAAATCTCATCCCGGCTGCGCGGGAACCATCCGGCTGCCAACATGGTCTCTGCAGGGATGAGTGCGGACCTCGAGGACGCGGTTGCGGCCGGAGCGACACATGTGCGCGTCGGTACTGCGGTACTCGGAGTCCGACCCGGGCTCGGGTAACGTCGCCAAGCAAGTCGGACCACAGCAGAAAATATGGTCATTACCGCCCACGGCGGATAGACCACAGTGGATCGCGGGCACTTGGTGACAGATGCCGATCCACCACAGAGCGGAGGACTCAGAGCATGGCCGGCGCGATGCGCAAGATGGCGGTCTACCTCGGCCTCGTGGAGGACGATGGGTACGACGGTCCGGGGTTCGACCCCGACGACGAATTCGAACCCGAGCCGGAGCCCGAGCGGGACCGGCGCCGGCACCAGCCCGCGCATCAGGTGGAGCGGGAACGGGACGAACCGGTACGAGCGGTACAGCCTCCGGCGCAGCGGGAGCCGGTTCAGATCCCGGCCGAGCGAGAGCGACCCGCCCGAATCGCCCCCGTGGCATCCATCACACCTGAACGCTCGAACTTGGAGAAGAACGCACCGGTGATCATGCCCAAGGTTGTGTCCGAGCGGGAGCCCTACCGCATCACCACGCTGCACCCCAGGACCTACAACGAGGCCCGTACCATCGGGGAACACTTCCGCGAGGGCACTCCGGTGATCATGAATCTCACGGAGATGGACGACACGGACGCGAAGCGACTTGTCGACTTTGCCGCGGGACTCGTCTTCGGTCTCCATGGCAGCATTGAGCGAGTGACGCAGAAGGTCTTTCTGTTGTCGCCTGCTAACGTCGATGTCACGGCGGAGGACAAGGCCCGCATCGCAGAGGGCGGATTCTTCAACCAGAGCTGAGAACACGACACCGGGAACAACCCGGCCGAGAGGCCGGAGCTACGAGAGCCAGGGGAGAGGGAAACGCGAGGATGGGCGTCGCTCAAAGTGTTGTCTACATCGCGTTGATGTGTTTCCTCATCGTGCTGATCTTCCGGCTGGTCATGGACTACGTCTTCCAGTTCGCACGTTCATGGCAGCCGGGCAAGCCGATGGTGGTCGTCCTTGAGGCCACTTACACGGTCACCGACCCACCACTCAAGCTCCTGCGGCGGTTCATTCCGCCGCTGCGTCTCGGGGGCGTGGCACTCGACCTGTCCTTCTTCGTTCTGATGATCATCGTTTCCATCCTGATCAGCGTCGTGATCAGGTTGTGAGCGATACGGTCTTGCCGACTGCCGACGACTACGTAGAGGTGAAGAAGAGATGCCGCTGACCCCCGAGGACGTGCGGAACAAGCAGTTCACGACGGTCCGCCTCCGAGAAGGCTATGACGAGGACGAGGTTGACGCCTTCCTCGACGAGGTCGAATCGGAGCTGACCCGCCTGCTCCGTGAGAACGAGGACCTGCGCGCCAAGCTGGCCGCCGCCACGCGTGCCGCCGCGCAGAACCAGCAGCAGCAAGGCATGCGCAAGCCGGAGCAGCAGGACCGGCCCGGCGCACCGGTGCCGGCCGCCATATCTGGTCCGCCGGTCCAGCAGCAGCAGCCTCCGCAGATGGGTCCGCCCCAGCTGCCCGGTGGCGCTCCGCAGCTGCCCGCCGGTCCCAGCGGCCACGGACCCCAGGGTCCGCACGGCCCCGGTCCGCAGGGCCAGCACGGCCCCGGCCCGATGCAGGGCGGTCCCATGGGTGGCCCGATGGGCGGTCCCATGGGCGGTCACAACCCCCAGCAGCAGATGCAGCAGATGCAGCAGCAGCAGCCGCCGCAGATGCAGCAGCAGGGCCCGGGCGGCGACAGCGCCGCCCGTGTCCTCTCCCTGGCGCAGCAGACCGCCGACCAGGCGATCGCGGAGGCCCGTTCCGAGGCCAACAAGATCGTCGGCGAGGCGCGCAGCCGTGCCGAGGGCCTGGAGCGCGACGCACGTGCCAAGGCGGACGCCCTGGAGCGGGACGCGCAGGAGAAGCACCGCGTGGCGATGGGCTCCCTGGAGTCGGCCCGCGCGACGCTCGAGCGCAAGGTCGAGGACCTGCGCGGCTTCGAGCGCGAGTACCGGACGCGTCTGAAGTCCTACCTGGAGAGCCAGCTGCGTCAGCTGGAGACCCAGGCGGACGACTCGCTCGCCCCGCCGCGGACCCCGGCGACCGCTTCGCTGCCGCCGTCGCCCTCGCTGGCTCCGGCCGGTGCGGGTGCCATGGGCCACACCATGGGCGGCAACCACGGCGGTCACGGCGGCCCGCAGATGGGCGGCAACCCGTCCATGGGCGGTGCGCCCTCGTACGGTGGCCAGCAGCAGATGTCACCGGCGATGACCCAGCCGATGGCGCCGGTGCGGCCGCAGGCGCCGCAGCCGATGCAGCAGGCGCCTTCGCCGATGCGCGGGTTCCTCATCGACGAGGACGACAACTGAACGGCTGTCGCGCGATGAGCGCGTAGCCGTCGGCAGGCTGAGGGCCGGGCCCCGGGGTTTTCCCCGGGGCCCGGCCCTTTTCCGTACGGGGCCGTCCGTACCCGGGGGCTCCGCCCCCGGACCCCCGCGCCTCAATCGCCGGCGGGGCTGGGGAGGGCGCTTCAAACGCCGGAGGGGCTGGAATACGTGGCCTGAGCGCCCCGGGTACGGGAGGGGGCCACCCGCAGTGGTTCGGGCTGCTGGGGCGAATCCAGCCTCGCCGGCGTTTGAGGCGCGGGGGCTGGGGCGGAGCCCCAGGGAACCCGGGTGCGGGAAGGGCCCGGCCGGAGGCGTTCCGGCCGGGCCCTCTCAGGTGGCTGCGGGCTACCGCTGCGTCTTGCGGAGGCGGAACGTGAGGGACAGGCCCTCGTCCTCGAAGGGCTCGCCGTACGCCCCGTCCGCCTCGCCCTGTGCGTAGTCCAGCGCGAGGACCTCGTCCGCGATCAGGGAGGCGTGCTCGGTCAGCGCCTCGGCCGTCGCCGGCGAGGCGGACGTCCAGCGGACGGCGATGCGGTCCGCCACGTCCAGGCCGCTGTTCTTGCGGGCCTCCTGGATGAGGCGGATCGCGTCACGGGCCAGGCCCGCACGCCGCAGCTCCGGGGTGATCTCCAGGTCCAGGGCGACCGTGGCACCCGAGTCGGACGCGACCGACCAGCCCTCGCGCGGGGTCTCCGTGATGATGACCTCGTCCGGGGCCAGCGACACGGTCTCGCCGTCGACCTCGACCGAGGCCGTGCCCTCGCGCAGGGCCAGCGACAGCGCGGCGGCGTCGGCGTTCGCGACGGCCTTGGCCACCGCCTGGACGCCCTTGCCGAACCGCTTGCCCAGCGCCCGGAAGTTGGCCTTCGCCGTCGTGTCGACCAGCGAACCGCCGACCGCGGAGAGGGAGGCCACCGAGGAGACGTTCAGCTCCTCCGTGATCTGGGCCTGCAGCGCGGGGGACAGGCTCTCGAAGCCCGAGGCCGCGACCAGCGCACGGGACAGCGGCTGGCGGGTCTTGACGCCCGACTCGGCACGCGTCGCCCGGCCCAGCTCGACCAGCCGGCGCACCAGCGCCATCTGCGTCGAGAGCGCGGGGTCGATCGCCGACAGGTCGGCCTTCGGCCATTCGGAGAGGTGGACCGACTCCGGGGCGTCCGGGGTGACCGGCGCGACCAGGTCCTGCCAGACCCGCTCGGTGATGAACGGCGTCAGCGGGGCCATCAGCCGGGTGACCGTCTCGATGACCTCGTGCAGGGTCCGCAGCGCCGCCTTGTCGCCCTGCCAGAAGCGGCGACGGGAGCGGCGTACGTACCAGTTGGACAGATCGTCGACGAAGCCCGAGAGCAGCTTGCCGGCGCGCTGGGTGTCGTAGCTCTCCAGCGCCTGGGTCACCTGGTCCACCAGGGCGTTGAGCTCGCTCAGCAGCCAGCGGTCCAGGACCGTGCGGTCCGCCGGGGCCGGATCGGCCGCGGACGGCGCCCAGTTCGACGTACGGGCGTACAGCGCCTGGAAGGCGACCGTGTTCCAGTACGTGAGGAGCGTCTTGCGGACGACCTCCTGGATCGTGCCGTGGCCGACGCGTCGCGCCGCCCACGGGGAGCCGCCGGCCGCCATGAACCAGCGCACGGCGTCGGCGCCGTGCTGGTCCATCAGCGGGACCGGTTCGAGGGTGTTGCCCAGGTGCTTGGACATCTTGCGGCCGTCCTCGGCGAGGATGTGCCCGAGGCAGACCACGTTCTCGTAGGACGACTTGTCGAAGACCAGGGTGCCGATCGCCATCAGCGTGTAGAACCAGCCGCGCGTCTGGTCGATGGCCTCCGAGATGAACTGTGCCGGGTAGCGGCTCTCGAAGATCTCCTTGTTCTTGTGCGGGTATCCCCACTGCGCGAACGGCATCGAGCCCGAGTCGTACCAGGCGTCGATGACCTCGGGGACGCGGTACGCCTCCAGTTGGCAGCTCTCGTGCGAGCAGGTGAACGTGATCTCGTCGATGAACGGCCGGTGCGGGTCCAGACTGGAGAGGTCGGTGCCTGTGAGCTCGCTCAGCTCGGCGCGCGAGCCGACGCAGGTGAGGTGGTCGTCCTCGCAGCGCCAGATCGGCAGCGGCGTTCCCCAGTAGCGGTTGCGGGACAGCGCCCAGTCGACGTTGTTGTTCAGCCAGTCGCCGAAGCGGCCGTTCTTGACCGACTCGGGGAACCAGTTGGTCTTCTGGTTCTCCTCCAGGAGACGGTCCTTGACGGCGGTCGTGCGGATGTACCAGGACGGCTGCGCGTAGTAGAGCAGCGCGGTGTGGCAGCGCCAGCAGTGCGGGTAGCTGTGCTCGTACGGGACGTGCCGGAAGAGCAGGCCGCGGTCGGCGAGGTCCTCGGTGAGCGCCTCGTCGGCCTTCTTGAAGAAGATGCCGCCGACCAGCGGCACGTCCTCCTCGAAGGTGCCGTCGGGACGAACCGGGTTGACCACCGGCAGACCGTACGCCTTGCAGACCAGCAGGTCGTCGGCGCCGAAGGCGGGGGACTGGTGGACCAGACCCGTACCGTCCTCGGTCGTCACGTACTCGGCGTTCACGACGTAGTGCGCCTCGGCCGGGAAGTCGATGAGGGCGAAGGGGCGCTCGTACGTCCAGCGCTCCATCTCGCGGCCCGTGAAGGACTGACCGGTGAGCTCCCAGCCCTCGCCCAGCGCCTTCTCGACGAGCGGCCGGGCGACGACGAGCTTCTCCTCGCCGTTCGTCGCGACGACGTACTCGACCTCGGGGTGCGCGGCGACGGCGGTGTTGGAGACCAGGGTCCAGGGGGTCGTCGTCCAGACCAGGAGCGCGGCCTCGCCGGCCAGTGGGCCGGAGGTGAGCGGGAAGCGTACGAAGACGGACGGGTCGACGACCGTCTCGTAGCCCTGGGCCAGCTCGTGGTCGGAGAGGCCGGTGCCGCAGCGCGGACACCAGGGGGCGACGCGGTGGTCCTGGACCAGCAGGTCCTTGTTGAAGATCTCCTTCAGCGACCACCAGACCGACTCGACGTACTCGGGGTCCATCGTGCGGTAGGCGTCGTCGAGGTCGACCCAGTAGCCCATCCGGGTCGTGAGCTCGGTGAAGGCGTCGGTGTGCCGGGTCACGGACTCGCGGCACTTGGCGTTGAACTCGGCGATGCCGTACGCCTCGATGTCCTTCTTGCCGTTGAAGCCCAGCTCCTTCTCGACCGCGAGCTCGACCGGCAGGCCGTGGCAGTCCCAGCCGGCCTTGCGGCCGACGTGGTAGCCCTGCATGGTGCGGAAGCGCGGGAAGACGTCCTTGAAGACGCGGGCCTCGATGTGGTGGGCGCCGGGCATGCCGTTGGCGGTGGGCGGGCCCTCGTAGAAGACCCACTCGGGGCGGCCCTCGGACTGCTCCAGGCTCTTGTCGAAGACCTTGTTCTCGTGCCAGAAGTCGAGCACTGCGTGCTCCAGTGCGGGCAGGTCGACCTGGGCGGGTACCTGGTGGTACTGCGGCGATGTCATGTGCGGGCTTCCTCCGGCGGACGTGTTCCACTTCCGTCGGAGGGACGAGAACCGGTCGGGTTCCCGCGGTACCACCCTCCTTGGCCCCGGGCTGGTGCCCGTGGCCCCCTCATTAGGGGTGCGAAGCCGGTTCTACTCGCCTTGCGTCCGTGGGCGCGGCCCACTGTCCGAGGCTTTCCTCCGGCGGCTCCGGGTGATCTTCACGACGCGCTCGCCCCCGGGCTCCCACCGTCCCCGGGTCGCTCCTGGCTGCGTACGACGCTACTCGTCCCATCCACGCCTCTCGCTGCGGCCAGTGTACGGGGCCCGGGGTGCGGGGGCCGACCGGTTTGACGGCGGGCTCCGGAGTGACCCGAATGGCCAGACGCTGCGTACGGGGTCCCGGCGGCTCCCGGCGGGGGAGTCGGGGGCGGATTACCCGGCGGGGAGCTGGGCACAACGGATTGAGGCGGGCTGTGATCCGGACACGGGGAGGGGCGAACCGGCGGCGTGCCCCGTTGCCGCGGGGCTGGGGTCGACTTATCGTCCCAGCACGACTCGCGAGCAAGATCACAATGTGTGAAGGGGCCGCGGCCATGGTGGCGAAGAAGACCGCCGCAAAGAAGACGGCGCCAGCGCAATCCACGGGCGCGGCGGCCGGGGAGAAGGCGACGGCGGCCGAGGAGAAGGCGACGGAGAAGGCCGCCGAGAAGGCGGCGCCCAGGAAATCGGCGACCAAGAAGGCGGCGGCGAAGAAGGCCGCTCCGAAGAAGGCCGCGGCTGCGAAGACCGCTGCCGAGAAGGCTTCGAAGAAGGCCGCCGCTGCGGCCACCGGGGCGGCCGAGGCCGCCGAGCAGACGGGAGCCCACAGGGTGGTAGCCAAGAAGAGCGCGGCCAGGACCCGGACCGCCGGCCGGAGCACGGCACCCGTGCCGCCGGCCCGCGCCGCCGCGACCACACCGGGGGAGCTGGCCGTACGGCCGGGCGAGGACCCCTGGACGCAGGAGGAGGTCTCGGCCGCCCGGTCCGAGCTGACCGGCGAGATCGCCCGGCTGCGCACCGAGCTGGAGACCTCGGGCGCCGCGCTCGCCGGGCTGATGCGGGACTCGGGCGACGGGGCGGGTGACGACGAGGCGGACACCGGCACCAAGAACATCACCCGCGAGCACGAGATGTCGCTCGCCGCGCACGCCCAGGAGACGCTGGAGCAGACCGAGCGCGCGCTGGCCCGGCTCGACGCCGGGACGTACGGGCTCTGCGAGATCTGCGGCAAGCCGATCGGCAAGGCGCGGATGCAGGCGTTCCCCCGGGCCACGCTGTGCGTCGAGGACAAACAGAAGCAGGAGCGGCGAGGCTGAGCCCCGCCGCCGTGTCGTACCCTCGTCCTCAGTCGGGAACTAGGTTGAGGGACTCACGTGGCAGAGGCGGAGAGCATCATCGGTACGCCGGACATCCCTGAGGCCGAGGGACACGAAGGAGCCGAGCCGGAGCGGGGCGAGGGAGCCGGTTCCCCGGACGGGCAGGCGGTGGACCCCACCGTCGCCGATGACGGGGACGGCGAGGCGGTGGTCGACCGTTCGGCGGCCACCCGCCGGCGCCGGATCATCCTGCTCTTCTGCGTCGCCGTCCTCGCGTACCTGCTCGACCTGGGCAGCAAGATGCTCGTGGTGGCGAAGCTGGAGCACCAGGAGCCGGTCGAGATCTTCGGCAGCTGGCTCAGGCTCGACGCGATCCGCAACGCGGGCGCCGCGTTCGGGATCGGCGAGGCCTTCACGATCATCTTCACGATCATCGCGGCGACCGTCATCGTGGTGATCGCCCGCCTCGCGCGCAAGCTCTACAGCCTGCCGTGGGCCATCGCGCTCGGGCTGCTGCTCGGCGGTGCGCTGGGCAACCTCACCGACCGCATCTTCCGTGCGCCGGGCGTCTTCGAGGGCGCGGTGGTGGACTTCATCGCCCCCGCGCACTTCGCCGTCTTCAACCTGGCGGACTCCGCGATCGTCTGCGGCGGCATCCTGATCGTGATCCTTTCCTTCAAGGGCCTGGACCCCGACGGCACCGTGCACAAGGACTAGGGCGCGCAAGGCATACTCGACAGGTGAGTACGCATCCCGAGATCCGAACCCTGCCCGTACCCGATGGCCTGGAAGGCGAGCGTGTCGACGCCGCCATTTCCCGCATGTTCGGTTTCTCCCGCACCAAGGCCGCAGAGCTGGCCGCCGCCGGGAAGGTGCAGGTGGACGGTTCGGTGGCCGGGAAGTCCGAACGGGTGCACGGCGGTGCCTGGCTGGAAGTGGAGATGCCGCAGGCGCCCGCCCCGGTGCAGATCGTCGCCGAGCCGGTCGAGGGCATGGAGATCGTCCACGACGACGACGACATCGTCGTGATCATGAAGCCGGTCGGTGTCGCCGCGCACCCGAGCCCCGGCTGGACCGGCACCACCGTCATCGGCGGCCTCGCCGCGGCCGGGTACCGGATCTCCACCTCGGGTGCCGCCGAGCGCCAGGGCATCGTGCACCGGCTCGACGTCGGCACCTCGGGGCTGATGGTCGTCGCCAAGTCCGAGCGGGCCTACACGCTGCTGAAGGCCCAGTTCCGCGACCGGATCGTCGACAAGAAGTACCACGCGCTGGTCCAGGGCCACCCGGACCCGATGAGCGGCACCATCGACGCCCCCATCGGGCGCCACCCCACCCACGACTACAAGTGGGCGGTCGTCGCCGAGGGCAAGCCCTCGGTCACGCACTACGACCTGATCGAGGCGTACCGCGCCGCCAGCCTCCTGGACATCAAGCTGGAGACGGGCCGCACCCACCAGATCCGGGTGCACATGTCCGCCCACCGCCACCCCTGCGTCGGTGACCTCACCTATGGCGCCGACCCGACGATGGCCAAGCGGCTGGGGCTGACCCGCCAGTGGCTGCACGCCGTCCGGCTCGGCTTCGAGCACCCCTCGGACGGCCGCTGGGTGGAGTTCTCCAGCACCTACCCGGACGACCTCCAGCAGGCCCTGGACCGGATCGCGGCGGAGAGCGAATGACCCCCTTCACCACCCGCACGGTCACCGGTGAGCAGGACCGCGCCGCCTGCTTCCAGGTCCGCAAGGACGTCTTCGTCGGTGAGCAGAACGTGCCCGAGGAGATCGAGTACGACGCCTACGACGCGGAAGCGGTGCACGTCATCGCCGTCGCGGCGGACGGTACGGCGCTCGGCACCGGACGGCTGCTGCACGGCCCCGGCACCGAGGCGAAGACCGGCGGCGACCTCACGGCCGGCTCGCTCGGCCGGCTCGCGGTGACCAGCGGGGCGCGCGGCCTCGGGGTCGGCGCGGCGCTGGTGCGGGCCATCGAGGACGCCGGCCGAGAGCTGGGCCTGGCCGCTGTCGACCTGCACGCCCAGACCCACGCGCTCGGCTTCTACGAGCGGCTCGGCTACGTCGCTTACGGCCCCGAGTTCCCGGACGCGGGCATCGCGCACCGGGCGATGCGCCGCACGCTGAACGGCTGAGTCCGCCGGCCACCGCGCCCGGTCAGCCCGGCAGGCCCCACTTCGTCCAGGCCCCGTTCGACGGCACGTCGCGGGGGCCCGTCGCGCTCCGGCGGGCGCCCCTCGGGGTGATCACCGCGGTGGCCCCGCGCGGCAGGGCGACCGTGATCCGGCCCGGCCCGCTCTCCCGCCAGCTCAGCGGGCGGCCACGGCTGTCCCGTACCTCGACCGGGCCCCGCACCGAGTGGTCCAGGGTCAGCGGAGCGCCCGCCTCGCTGTGGACCCGTACCCAGCGCGTCGCGCCGTCCGAGCGGTCGGCGTCCACCAGGAAGGCGCCCTGGGTGCGCAGTGACGCGAACGAGGCGTCGGCCCAGCGCTCCGAGACGGACGGGAACACCTTCACCACGCCCTCGTGTCCCTGCACCACCATGTCGAGCATCGACTGGGCCGCGGACAGCGGGCTCTCCAGGGCGAGGTTCCTGCCCTCGCGGTACATCGTGTTGACCGTCATCCGACAGTCCGCGACCACCTTCAGGCCGGTGAAGAAGGTCAGGAAGTCGAGAGCCTTCTCCGGCTCGGACATCACCGAGTACATCGAGGAGGCGGTCGCGTAGCTGTAGCCGTGCCACAGCTCCCGCATCGAGACCCAGTGGTCCATGGAGCGCCGCATGACCTCGCGGTCCGTGTCCCGGTCCCAGTTCCGTTCGCGCAGCGGGTACAGCCACAGCAGGTGCGAGTGGTGGCGGTGCGAGTCGGCCAGCGGGACGTCCTTGCCGATCATCACCCCGGCCGCCGGGTCCTCGGCGTACGGGGTGAGGCGGCGCTCGATGTCCTGCCAGCGCGCGAGGCGCGGGTCGTCGTTCCGCAGCAGCTCCGTGGACGCGATCAGGGTGCGCACGCCCCAGCGGACGAGCGAGAGGTCGTAGGTGCAGTCCTCGGCGTCGGCGTACTCGGGGGAGCGGGTCTCCAGCAGGTGCAGCCTGCCGTCCGGGCCCTCGTGCAGGAAGTGCGCGTAGAAGTTGACGGCCTTGGCGAGGACCGGGTGCACGACATCGCGCAGGACGGACAGGTCCATCGAGTGCCGGTAGGACTGCCAGACGTTGTGCAGCGCCCAGATGAGGTTGCCGAAGTTGTCGGAGACATGGTCCGAGCCGGGGGCGCCGACGTCGTAGGTGTCGCCCGCGCGCAGCTGCCAGTCGGACGGGTGGCCCAGCGCGTAGCTCTCGCCGTCGCGGTAGGCGGCCGGGACGGAGGCCGGGAGGTTGTGTTCGAAGCGGCGGAACGTGCTGGTCACCGAGTCGAGTTCGGGGTGGTTGGAGCCGTGCACCGGCGCCATGCCTATCTGCACGTTCAGATTCCACCAGACTGCGGTCCAGTTGTTCCCGACCTCGGGG
The DNA here is from genome assembly GCF_043200175.1 of Streptomyces sp. NPDC048462. NCBI lineage: Bacteria > Bacillati > Actinomycetota > Actinomycetes > Kitasatosporales > Streptomycetaceae > Streptomyces > Streptomyces sp. NPDC048462. The sequence continues at coordinate 11,469 of NZ_JBICXG010000042.1, read as the reverse complement.
AACCAGGGCCCCCACTCGGAGATCGTCGGACCCCCGGCCCGGGTCGCGGCGGCGAGTTTGTAGAGCTGGAGGACGTAGAAGCTCTGCAGGCGCTTGTCGGGTACGGAGAGGAAGCTGCGCCGGTAGTAGGCGTGCCACCAGCGCCGGTGACGGTCCACCAGGCGGTCCGGGCCCGAGGCCAGGGTGCGGTCCACGGCCCGCAGCGCGTCCGCCGTCGCCTGCGACACCTGGCCGGGGAAGCGGTACACCAGGTGGGTGGCGAGCAGCCGGCCGGTGCCCTCGCGTCGCTCGCGCCAGGCGGTGGTCCAGCCGCCGCCGGCGAGCAGCGGCTGCTCGACGAAGCCGTCGCCGGTCCGGGGGTCCGGGTTGGGCGTGTAGTCCTCGGGCTTCCCGCTGCTGCGGGTGGTGGCGGCCGGCAGCCACTGGAAGGCCCAGGCCGAGGCCTCCTCGCCCGGGGTCGGCCGGGTGGAGACCAGCAGGGCGCTCGTGTCGTTCTGGACGAGGGCGGAGAAGGCCAGGGAGCCGCGGGTGGTGGTGACGGTGCCGCGCAGCTCGGCGTCGTACGGGTCCAGGGTCCAGTCCACGCCGGTGATCTCCCCGGCCAGGGTCAGCGTGAAGTACCCGATGGGCAGCCGGGAGAAGCCGATGCCGCCGCGCCACTGCCCGCGCTGGTCCTGCACCTGGCTGTGGCTGATCATCAGCTTCAGGGTGTTGGCGGACCCGCCCGCGTACAGCTTGGCACCGAGGTAGCCGTTGGCGAGGAACGGGGCCTCCTGCCAGCCGGTGGGGAGGGTGCGCCAGGTCATGGCGGCGTCCCGGACGGTCTTCTCGTGGACGTCGGGACCCGGCCGGCCGGCGGACGCGGTGGTGGCCGAGGCCCATGCGGTGGGGGAGCCGGCGAGCCAGAGCGCGGAAGTGCCGGCTGCGGCCGTGCCGACGAAGTGCCTTCGGGAGAACGCGGTCACGTGGTCTCTCCTGCCAGTCATGTATGTGGTGAGAGTTCTCGTCCCTGAATACGCACGCCGCATACTGCCCGTCCGGCGTGGGCAGCGGAAGAGGACTGACCGCAGAAACATCGGAGGAATGAGCCGTCAGGAGGGCTGCGTGGCGGGGGTGTTGCCCAAATCGCGGACCTCGCATGGCAGGCTGGAACTCCGGATCGGCCGCTCACCGAGGCCGGCTCGCCGCGCTCCGGAAGGCACCTCGTGGACCAAATGGCCCTGTTGCTCCTGCTGTTGCTCGGGGCAGTGGTCACCGTGCCACTGGGGGACCGGCTGGGGCTGCCCGCGCCCGTGCTGATGACGCTCGCGGGCGTCGCGATGGCCTTCCTCAGCTTCGTCCCGAATGTGGACATCCCGCCCGAGATCATTCTTCCCGCGCTGTTGCCGCCGCTGCTCTACGCCTCGGTGCAGCGCACCTCCTGGCGGCAGTTCGCCGCCAATAAACGACCGATCTTTCTGCTGGCCGTGGCGCTGGTCTTTCTGACGACGGCGGCCGTGGCCGCGGTCGCCAACGCCATCGTCCCCGGCCTGCCCCTCGCCGCCGCCGTCGCACTCGGCGCGCTCGTCGCACCGCCCGACCCGGTCGCGGCGACCGCCGTCGCCGGCTCGGTCGGGCTGCCCCGCAGGCTCGTCTCCATCCTGGAGGGCGAGGGGCTGTTCAACGACGTGACCGCGATCGTGCTCTACCACGTGGCGATCGCGGCCGCGGTGAGCGGCACCTTCTCGCTGCCGGAGGCCTTCGGGCTGCTGGCCCTCTCCGCAGTCGTCGCCGTGGCCGTGGGCCTCGCACTGGGCTGGCTCACCATCAAACTCATGGGCCTGCTGGGAGACGCCACACTCCAGGTCGGGCTCACCCTGCTGGTGCCGTTCGTCAGCTACGTCCTCGCCGAGGAGCTGAAGGGCTCGGGCGTCCTCGCCGTCCTCACCACGGCACTCTTCCTCGCCGAGCACACCGCCGACGCCGACGACGTGCTCGGCAGGCTCACCGGCCGCACCTTCTGGGAGATCGTCGACACCCTCGTCACCGGGGTCGCCTTCGGACTGATCGGCCTCGAACTGCACAGCGTGTTCGGGACCGCCGACGGACGGCTGCTGCAGATGACCGGCTGGGGCCTGGCCGTCGTCGGCGTCGTGGCCGGTGTCCGGCTGCTCTACCTGCTGCCCGCGACCTGGCTGGCCAAGCGGCTGCACACCCGCCGCGACTTCAGCGAGGAGATCCCCACCGGCTGGCGGGAGACCGTCGTCATGTGGTGGGCCGGGATGCGCGGGGTGGCGTCGGTGGCACTGGCACTCGCGATCCCGCTCACGACGGACGGCGGAAAGCCGTTCCCCGGCCGCGACGAGATCGTCTTCATCGCCTTCACCGTGATCATGGTCACCCTCGTCTTCCAGGGCCTGACCCTCCCCTGGCTGGTGCGCCGCCTCGGCGTCCGCGCCGACACCGATGTGGAGGCGGCGCTCGAACGGGACCTCGCGATCCGGGCCGCCAAGGCCGCCCGGCAGCGGCTCAAGGAGATCCAGGAGGTCGAGGAGTTCCCCGAGGACGTCGTGGAGCGGCTCCAGCGCCTGGCCTACGACGTGGGGGCGCGGATCAGCCCCGACATGGTCGACAGCGAGCGCCGCGAGGCGTACGCGAAACGCGCCGAGCGGTTCAAGGCGGTCAGCCGCATCCAGCGCGAGATGATGTCGGCCGCCCGCCACGCGGTGCTCTCCGCGCGCAGCGAGGCCGGGGCCGACCCCGAGATCGTCGACCGGGTGCTGCGACAGCTGGACGTACGAAGTCTGCGCTGACCCGCGCCCGCCCCTGTACCGGGCCGGTCAGCCGCGTCCGGTCCTCGGGGCCCTGCCCCGGTCCGTCGCCTTCCCGTTCGGGTGGGTGGCGACCGGCCACCCGTCCTCGGGCGGCAGCGCCGCGGGCGCCGTCGCGATGTGCGGCAGCGCGTACGGATGGTGATCGCTCAGCCAGCCGATCAGCTGCTCCCGGACCGCGCAGCGCACCGTCCAGATGTCGTCCGCGTCCTTGGCCGTGACCACCGCGCGCACCACGACGGTGGAGGGGGTGGTGTCGGTGACGGCCAGCGACCAGTTCCGGCCGTCCCACGCTGCGCAGTCGCCCAGGATGTCCCGCAGCTGGTCGCGCATCGCGGCGACCGGCGCCGAGTGGTCCAGGTGGAAGAAGACCGAACCCGTCATCTGGGCCCCGCCGCGCGACCAGTTCTCGAAGGGCTGGCTGGTGAAGTACGAGACCGGCATCGTGATCCGCCGCTCGTCCCAGGTCCGTACCGCGAGGAACGTCAGGGTGATCTCCTCGATCGTGCCCCACTCGTCGTCCACCACCACCGTGTCGCCGATCCGCACCATGTCGCCGAAGGCGATCTGCAGGCCCGCGAAGAGGTTGCCGAGCGTCGACTGGGCGGCGACACCGGCGACGATGCCGAGCACGCCGGCCGAGGCCAGCATCGAGGTGCCGACCGTCCGCATGGCCGGGAACGTCAGCAGCATCGCGGCGACGGCGATCGTCGTCACGATCGCGGTGACCACCCGCTGGATCAGCGTCACCTGCGTCCGGACCCGCCGCACCCGCGCCGGGTCCTGGGTGTTCGCCGCGTAGCGCGCGTACACCGAGTCCACCACGGCGATGGCTATGCGCAGCACCAGCCAGGCCGAGGCGCCGATCATCACCAGCGTCAGCGCCTGGCCGATGCCCTTGCGGTGGTCGGTGATCAGGTCGAGCCCGGTGTGGGTGTAGCCGGCCCGCAGCAGCGCGGTGCACAACGTGAGCTGGAAGGGAATGCCGCAGCGCCGCAGCAGACCCCACAGCGGTGTCTCGCGATGCCGCCCGTCGGCCCTTCTGAGCAGCAGGTCCACCAGCCAGCCGACCAGCAGCGCGATCGCCACCGAGCCGCCGAGGGTGATCAGCGGACGCAGTACGTTCTCCATCCTGTCGTTCTCCAAGCTTTCGACTGCAACTGGCACCATGGGCCTTATGAACATCATGCTTTTCCACTCGACATACGGTCTGCGCCCCGCGGTGCACGCGGCCGCCGACCGGCTGCGTGCAGCCGGGCACGAGGTGCGCGTTCCCGATATCTTCGCGGGGCACACCTTCGAAACCGTCGAGGAAGGACTGGCCTTCCAGCAGGAGACGGGCAAGGAGGAGCTGCTCAAGCGGGCCGTGCTGGCCGCCGCACCCTACTCCGACTCCGGACTGGTCTACGCCGGCTTCTCGTTCGGCGCGTCCGTCGCCCAGACGCTGGCGCTCGGGGACGCGAAGGCGCGCGGGCTGCTGATGTTCCACGGTACGTCGGACATCGCGGAGAGCGCCTCGGTGGACGAGCTGCCCGTACAGCTGCACGTCGCGGACCCGGACCCGTACGAGACACACGACTGGCTGAACTCCTGGTACCTCCAGATGCGGCGGACCGGCGCCGACGTCGAGATCTACCGTTACCCCGGCGCGGGACACCTGTTCACCGACGCCGAGCTGCCCGACTTCGACCAGGCCTCGGCCGAGCTGGCCTGGAAGGTCGCGATCGGCTTTCTCGCCACGCTGTGAGCACGCGAAGGGCCCCGCGCGACGGACGTGCCGCGCGGAGCCCTTCGGGAGCGGGGCGGATCAGCCCTTCAGTGCCCCGGTGATCGCGGTGTTGAAGTCCTCCACGGACATCGGCGCGTTCTTGTTGTCCGAGCCGGTCAGCGTCTTGCCGTCCATCTTGAGCGTCGGGGTGCCCTGGACGCCGCTCTTGTCGAAGGCCGCGGACATCTTCATCGCCCAGGTGTCGAACTTGCCGTCCTTGACGTTCTTCTCGAACCCGCTGTTGCCCTTCAGCGCGTCCACCGTGTCGGCGACCTTGAGCAGGTACGAGTCGTCCTTGAACTTGTCCTCGGTCTCCGAGGGGTGGTACTTCGCCGAGTAGAGCGCGTACTTGTAGTCGAGGAAAGCCTCGGGGCTCACGTCGAGGGCGGCACCCAGCGCGCTCAGCGCGTTCTTCGAGCCCTCGCCGTTGTCGCTGTTGTCGATGAACGTGGCACCGATGTACTTGACCTTGTACTTGCCGGCGTCGACGTCCTTGTGCACCGTCTCGCCGACCGTCTGCTCGAACGTGGCGCAGATCGGGCAGCGGGAGTCCTCGTACAGCTCCAGGGTCTTCTTGGCGGTCGACTTGCCGACGACGACGGTCGTGCCGTCCTTGCCCGAGGTGTTCTTCGGCACGGTGACGCTCTTCGCGTCGGCCACGTCGTCCCAGTGGTCCGGCTTGTTCAGCTGCATCACGCCGTAGCTGACGCCCGCGGCGATCGCGAGGACGGCGACGATCGAGACGCCTACGACGACCTGGCGGCGGGTCTTGTCCTTCTTGGCCTGGCGGTCGCGTTCGGCGCGCAGCCGCTCGCGGGCGGCGGACTTGTTGGCCTGGCTGTTGCGGTTGCTCATGGTCAGTTCTCCGTGGGGTGCGTGGGTCGTGCGTTGGCAGGGACTCGTGTGCTCAGGCGGTGGCGCAGGCCGAGCGCGGCGGTCCCCTCCGTCCCACGGAGTGCACGAGGAGGCGGGCGGGTGCGTGGGCGTGCGGGCCGCGGGGCGCGGGCCGGACCGGGCGGCGCACACGGTGCCGGGCCGTGCCCGCCACGGCGACCGCGACCAGCAGCGGCCGGAACGCCAGCAGCGCGAAGGCCCCCAGCAGCCCGGCGAGCGCCAGCTCACCGCGGTGCAGCCAGGCCGCCGCGAGCAGCCCGACCGTGACATGGGCGGCCAGCAGCAGCCAGGGCACCAGGGGCCCCGGGGAGGCGAGCAGCGCGGCGGCGCCGTGCCCGGCACCGGTCACCGAGGCCAGCGGGGTGCCGACGCCGGCGAACGACGTCGCGCCCGCGCCCACGTCACCGCCGCCGCAGAACACATCGACGCCCACCGAACGCAGCGGCCCGGTGATCGGACCGCCCGCCGCGCCGTAACAGAGGTGCTGGCCGGTGGTGAAGACGGTGTCGGCGGCCAGCTCCAGCGGTACCAGCAGCCCGGCGATCGCCCCGAAGCCGCGCTCCCGGCCGGCCAGCGCGTAAGCGACGGCGAAGACCCCGCCGGCCAGCACGGCGAGGAGCGGCAGCGGCAGTGGGACCTGGGAGAGCAGCACATGGGACGCAGCCGACAGCGTCACGACGAGCGCTGTGAAGAGCGCCGCGCGTACGAGCCTGAGCTGCGTCCCGGATATGTCCATCGTCGAGGAGTGTCGCATGCGAACCTGTATGCGAGCCCTAAAGTCGCAGGCTCCCTCTGTTCACAACCCCGGGATCCGGCCGTTGCGGAACAGGTCCACGAAGATCTGGTGGTCGGCGCGCGCCCTGGCACCGTAGCTGTGGGCGAAGTCCACCAGCAGGTCCCCGAAGCCCTCCTCGTCCGCCGCGATCGCCGCGTCGATCGCCCGCTCGGTGGAGAACGGCACCAGCGAGTGGCCGCTCTCGTCGTCCGCCGCGGAGTGCATCGTCGCCGTCGCCCGGCCGAGGTCGGCCACGACCGCCGCGATCTCCTCGGGCTCGTCGATGTCGGACCAGTCCAGGTCGACCGCGTACGGCGACACCTCGGCCACCAGCTGACCGGAGCCGTCCAGCTCGGTCCAGCCCAGCCACGGGTCGGCGTGCGCCTGGAGGGCGCGCTGCGAGATCACCGTGCGGTGCCCCTCGTGCTGGAAGTAGTCCCGTACGGCGCCGTCCGTGATGTGCCGGGAGACCGCGGGGGTCTGTGCCTGCTTGAGGTAGATCACCACATCGTTCTCCAGGGCGTCGCTGTTGCCCTCCAGAAGGATGTTGTACGAGGGCAGCCCGGCCGATCCGATGCCGATCCCGCGCCTGCCGACGACGTCCTTGACCCGGTAGGAGTCGGGGCGGGTCAGGCTCGACTCCGGCAGCGTCTCCAGATAGCCGTCGAACGCCGCCAGGACCTTGTAGCGCGTCGCCGCGTCCAGGTCGATCGCCCCGCCGCCGTCCGCGAAGCGGCGCTCGAAGTCACGGATCTCGGTCATCGAGTCGAGCAGCGAGAACCGGGTCAGCGCGCGGGCGTCACGCAGGGCGCCCAGCAGCGGGCCCTCGGCGGTGTCCAGCGTGAAGGGCGGCACCTCGTCGTTCTTCGCGCCCGTCGCCAGTGCGTGGATCCGCTCGCGGTAGGCAGCGGCGTAGACCCGGACGAGTTCGGTGATCTGGTCGTCGCCCAGCGCCTTCGCGTAACCGATCAGGGCGACGGAGGCGGCGAAGCGCTTGAGGTCCCAGGTGAACGGGCCTACGTACGCCTCGTCGAAGTCGTTCACATTGAAGACCAGCCGGCCGTTGGCATCCATGTACGTGCCGAAATTCTCCGCGTGCAGATCGCCGTGGATCCACACCTTGCCGGTGCGCTCGTCGAGATACGGGCCGCCGTGCCGCTCCCGCTCCAGGTCGCCGTAGAACAGGCATGCCGTACCCCGGTAGAAGGCGAAGGCCGAGCCCGCCATCTTGCGGAACTTGACCCGGAAGGCAGCCGGATCGGCGGCCAGCAGCTCACCGAACGCCGTGTCGAAGACCTCAAGGATCTGCTCCCCGCGCTGCGCTGCGCCGGTCTGCGTTTCCGACATCTCTGGGTGCCTCCTGGTACCTGGCGTGCGTGACGACGTACATGACAAATGGGACGGGCGTCCCAGCTTTTCCAACGCGCGACCGTATCCCGTAGTGCCCGTCACCCGTCACCCGTGACCCGGGAGACGTAGACTTCCACGCTGTCCCCTCAAGCCGACATCCTCAGTTTTCCCGGAGGCACAGCGCCGTGACCAAGCCGCCTTTCACGCACCTTCACGTCCACACCCAGTACTCGCTGCTGGACGGTGCCGCGCGGCTCAAGGACATGTTCGAGGCGGCGAACACGATGGGCATGTCGCACATCGCGATGACCGACCACGGCAACCTGCACGGCGCCTACGACTTCTTCCATTCGGCCAAGAAGGCGAATGTGACGCCGATCATCGGGATCGAGGCGTACGTCGCCCCGGAGTCGCGCAAGCACAAGCGGAAGATCCAGTGGGGCCAGCCGCACCAGAAGCGCGACGACGTCTCCGGCTCCGGCGGTTACACCCACAAGACGATCTGGGCGTCCAACGCCAAGGGCCTGCACAACCTCTTCAAGCTGTCCTCCGACGCCTACGCCGAGGGCTGGCTGCAGAAGTGGCCGAGGATGGACAGGGAGACGATCTCCCAGTGGTCCGAGGGCCTGATCGCCTCCACCGGCTGCCCCTCCGGCGAGGTGCAGACCCGGCTCCGGCTCGGACAGTTCGACGAGGCGGTGCGGGCGGCCTCCGACTACAAGGACATCTTCGGCGAGGGCAAGTACTTCCTGGAGCTGATGGACCACGGCATCGAGATCGAGCGCCGGGTCCGTGACGGGCTCCTGGAGATCGGCCGGAAGCTCGACATCCCGCCGCTGGTCACGAACGACTCGCACTACACCTACGCCAACGAGGCGACCGCGCACGACGCGCTGCTGTGCATCCAGACCGGCAAGAACCTCTCCGACCCGGACCGCTTCCGCTTCGACGGCACCGGCTACTACCTGAAGACGACGGACGAGATGTACGCCGTCGACTCCTCGGACGCCTGGCAGCAGGGCTGCGCCAACACCCTGCTGGTCGCGCAGCAGATCGACACCAGCGGGATGTTCGAGAAGCGCGACCTGATGCCGAAGTTCGACATCCCCGAGGGCTTCACGGAGATCACCTGGTTCCAGGAGGAGGTACGGGTCGGGATGAACCGCCGCTTCCCGGGCGGTGTCCCCGACGACCGGCAGAAGCAGGTCGAGTACGAGATGGACATCATCATCCAGATGGGGTTCCCGGGGTACTTCCTGGTCGTCGCGGACTTCATCATGTGGGCGAAGAACAACGGCATCGCGGTGGGCCCCGGCCGTGGTTCCGCCGCCGGTTCGATCGTCTCGTACGCGATGGGCATCACCGACCTCGACCCGATCGAGCACGGGCTGATCTTCGAGCGGTTCCTCAACCCCGAGCGCGTCTCCATGCCCGACGTCGACATCGACTTCGACGAGCGCAGGCGCGTCGAGGTGATCAGGTACGTGACCGAGAAGTACGGCGCCGACAAGGTCGCCATGATCGGCACCTACGGCAAGATCAAGGCCAAGAACGCGATCAAGGACTCCGCCCGCGTCCTCGGCTACCCGTACGCGATGGGCGACCGGCTCACCAAGGCCATGCCCGCCGACGTCCTCGGCAAGGGCATCGACCTCAACGGCATCACCGACCCCAAGCACCCGCGCTACAGCGAGGCGGGCGAGATCCGGGGGATGTACGAGAACGAGCCGGACGTCCAGAAGGTCATCGACACCGCGAAGGGCGTCGAGGGCCTGGTCCGGCAGATGGGCGTGCACGCCGCCGGCGTCATCATGTCCAGCGAGCCCATCGTCGACCACGCCCCGGTCTGGGTGCGGCACTCCGACGGCGTCACCATCACGCAGTGGGACTACCCGCAGTGCGAGTCGCTCGGCCTGCTCAAGATGGACTTCCTGGGGCTGCGCAACCTGACGATCATGGACGACGCCATCAAGATGGTGAAGTCCAACAAGGGCATCGACCTGGAGATGCTCGCCCTCCCGCTCGACGACCCCAAGACCTACGAGCTGCTGTGCCGCGGCGACACGCTCGGCGTCTTCCAGTTCGACGGCGGGCCGATGCGTTCGCTGCTGCGCCAGATGCAGCCCGACAACTTCGAGGACATCTCCGCCGTCTCGGCCCTGTACCGGCCGGGCCCGATGGGCATGAACTCGCACACGAACTACGCCGAGCGCAAGAACGCCCGCCAGGAGATCACCCCGATCCACCCGGAGCTGGAGGAGCCGCTCAAGGAGGTCCTCGGCCTCACCTACGGGCTCATCGTCTACCAGGAGCAGGTCCAGAAGGCCGCCCAGATCGTCGCCGGGTACTCGCTCGGCGAGGCCGACATCCTGCGCCGCGTGATGGGCAAGAAGAAGGCCGACGAGCTGGCGAAGAACTTCGTCCTGTTCGAGGCCGGGGCCAAGAAGAACGGGTTCTCCGACGCCGCGATCAAGGCCCTGTGGGACGTGCTGGTCCCGTTCGCCGGGTACGCCTTCAACAAGGCGCACTCCTCCGCTTACGGCCTGGTCACCTACTGGACGGGCTACCTCAAGGCCAACTACCCCGCCGAGTACATGGCGGCGCTGCTGACCTCGGTCAAGGACGACAAGGACAAGTCGGCGGTCTACCTCAACGAGTGCCGCCGCATGGGCATCAAGGTGCTCCCGCCGAACGTCAACGAGTCCGAGTCGAACTTCGCCGCCCAGGGTGACGACGTCATCCTCTTCGGGCTGACGGCCATCCGTAACGTCGGACAGAACGTAGTGGACTCGATCATCCGGTGCCGCAAGACGAAGGGGAAGTACAGCACCTTCCCCGACTTCCTCGACAAGGTCGAGGCGGTCGTCTGCAACAAGCGGACCGTGGAGTCCCTCATCAAGGCAGGCGCCTTCGACGAGATGGGCCACACCCGCAAGGGGCTCGTCGCCCACCACGAACCCATGATCGACAACGTGGTCCAGGTCAAGCGCAAGGAGGCCGAGGGGCAGTTCGACCTCTTCGGCGGCGGTGAGGAGGACAGCGGCGAGCCGGGCTTCGGGCTCGACGTGGAGTTCTCCGACATCGAGTGGGAGAAGTCCTACCTGCTGGCCCAGGAGCGCGAGATGCTCGGGCTCTACGTCTCCGACCACCCGCTCTTCGGCATCGAGCACGTGCTGAGCGACAAGTCCGACGCCGCGATCTCCCAGCTCATGGGCGGCGAGCACAGCGACGGCGCGATCGTCACCGTGGGCGGCATCATCTCCGGCCTCCAGCGCAAGATGACCAAGCAGGGCAACGCCTGGGCCATCGCCACCGTCGAGGATCTCGCCGGTTCCATCGAGTGCATGTTCTTCCCCGCCACCTACCAGCTGGTCTCCACCCAGCTCGTCGAGGACACGGTCGTCTTCGTCAAGGGGCGGCTCGACAAGCGCGAGGACGTGCCCCGGCTCGTCGCCATGGAGATGCAGGTCCCCGACATCTCGAACGCGGGCACCAACGCCCCCGTGATCCTGACCATCCCCACGGTCAAGATCACGCCGCCCATGGTCAGCCGGCTCGGCGAGGTGCTCAGCAGCCACCGCGGCGACACGGAGGTCCGGATCAGGCTCCAGGGTCCCCGCAAGACCACGGTGCTCCGGCTCGACCGGCACCGGGTGAAGGCCGATCCGGCGCTCTTCGGAGACCTGAAGGTGCTGCTCGGCCCGTCCTGCCTGGCCGGCTGAGCGGTCGTCGGCACACGCACGATCCGTACACGCACGAGAGGGGCGCTCCCGCACAGCGGATGCTGTTGGCGAATGCCCCTTCGTCGTGACGTCGGCCTGATCCATCTCGTTGGTGGGTCAGGCCGACGTTGTGTTTGGGGTGGGCAGATG
>NZ_JBICXG010000041.1:0-54511 GCF_043200175.1 Streptomyces sp. NPDC048462 | reverse complement strand
CCTAAACCCCCCCGCGCCCCCCCCCCGCGCCCCCGCGGGCCCCCCCCCCGCCCCCCCCCCGGGGGCCGGGGGGGGGGGGCCCCCCCGGCCCCCGCCCCCCCCCGCCTCGCCGTATGTACGGCGCGGGTCCCGGCACGACCTGCCGCACCGGACCCGCGCGCCGGAGCGTCCGTCTCCGCCGGTATCGTCGGTTACGTCACCGATGCCTCCGCTGCGCTGCTGTCCCAGGCACCTCTGGCACCGCACCGAATCCCTCAGACCAGTGGAGACCGCATGTCCGGCCAGCCCGCCGCCCGCCGTACCGTGCTGAAGGGTGCCGCCCTCGTGGGCGTCGCCGGGCTGGGCGCGGCCGCCTGCTCGACGGACTCGAAGCTCGGGCACGCCGAGACGCCGACCCCCACCGCGCCCGTCGAGCTCGGTGCCCCGGACGAGGTCCCGGTGGGCGAGTCCAAGCTCTACCGCGAGCAGCGCGTCATCGTCACCTGCCCGGCCAAGGGGCAGTACAAGGCGTTCAGTGCCCAGTGCACCCACGCCGGCTGCCTGCTGGACAGGGTCGAGAAGAACGAGGGGCACTGCCCCTGCCACGGCAGCCGCTTCGACACCACCACCGGCAAGGCCGTGCACGGTCCGGCGACCGTGCCGCTGCCCTCCGTCCCGGTCAGGGTCGAGGGCGGCCGGCTGGTCGCTGGCCCCGACGCCTGAACCACGCCCGACGCCTGAACCACGCCCGGGGCCCGGCCGGCCCGGCGCCCGGCACCGGCCCAGGCCCAGCGCCCCGGCGGGCTCAGGCCCCGGCCCGGCTCACTCCCAGTCCCAGTCGATGCCGACCAGACCGGGCCGTACCCCCTGCTCCACCAGGTGGACCGTCCGGTGGCGGCCGGTGAGCGTGAGGTCCGTCCGGGCGCCGCGCGGCGCACCCGTGGACACCTGAGCGAAGCGCCGGCACCGGACCGGCAGCGCCTCCTCGTCGAAGCCGACCTGGAGCACGTACTGCCCGCCGCCGAAGCTGAAGCCGCGTACGTACTCGTCGCACGGCCCACCCGTACCGTCCTCGAAGCCGTAGCCGAACAGGTACGTCTCGCCCGCCCGCAGCCGGGTGTCGAAGAGCAGCTCCGCGACCAGCACCCCCGCCGCCTCGTCCCAGCGGACGCGCCCCGTCCGGCAGTTCTCCCGCGCGCTCACCCCGACCCGGGCCGGATCGCAGCCCGGATCGCCCCGGTACACGGCGAGATAGCGGTCGGTTCCGTCGCGGTGGGCGCGCACCACGTGCTGGGAGTTGCGGCGCTGCATCCGGCGGTCCGGCCCGATCCGTACCCGCTCCTGGTGCCCCACCGTGTGCAGCCCGCCGTCCGAGGGTGACTCCATCGCGCCGAGCAGCCGCTCGACCGCACCGGACGCGTCCACCAGGGAACGGTACGAGCGGGCCGGCGGGCGGTCGGCCTCCGGGCGGGACTCCCCGGCCCCCAGCAGCGCGAGCAGCGAGTTCCCCGGCAGCTCCAGCACCTCCTCCAGCGCCTTCACGGCCCGCAGGGACTCCGGACGCTGCGGACGCCTGGCGCCCTGCTGCCAGTAACTCAGGCTGGTCACACCGACCTTCACCCCGCGGTGCGCCAGATGGTGCTGCACCCGCTGGAGCGGCAGCCCGCGCACCGACAGCGCGGTGCGCAGCGCCAGATGGAACGGGCCGGTGTGCAGCACCTGCGCCAGTTCGGCCTCGGTGTGCTGCATGGGTCCTCCAGGTGAACGTTCACGTCGCGCGGGGGCGGGGCCGCGCCGGTGGATGCCGGTCCGCAGGTGGCCAGGGGGACGCGTTCACGCAGCCGCCCCAGGCGTTCACACCGCGATGTTCCCCCGCATTGAAGCGTGTTGACCCGTTCCCGACAACGGTTGATGCTCCACCACAGCGTCCGGACGCGCTCCTTGGAACCCCCATCCCCCGCCCCGGGAGGACCACCATGCGCAACCGAAGAGTCAGGCCCCGACGGCTGTCGGTCACAGCCCTGTTCGCCGCCCTGCTGCTCGCCGTTCCGGCGGCGACCGCCACCGCCGCGGACCTGAACCGCCCCGCACCGGCCGCCGCCGGCACCCTCGCCGCCGCCCAGCGGCTGAACATCACCATGCAGGCCCAGCAGAAGACCAACTGGTGCTGGGCCGCCTCGGGCAACACCGTCGCCACGTGGTTCGGCCGAGGGCACACCCAGAACGAGTTCTGCAACGCCGCGTTCGGCCGCGCCCAGGGCTACGAGTGCCCCAACTCGCAGGCCTCGCTCGGCAACGTCCAGGACGGGCTGTCCTGGGCGGGCGTCAGCCCCGGTTCGTACGTCACCGGCTGGCTGCGCTACCCGACCGTGCAGGCCGAGATCGGCGCCGGGAGGCCGGTGGAGACCCGCATCCAGTGGTCATCGGGCGGCGGCCACATGCACGTCCTGTACGGCTACGACGACGCGAACAGCTGGGTCTACTGGGGCGATCCCTGGCCCTCCAACAACCGCTACAACTGGGCCTCGCACGCGTGGTACGTGAACAACGCCGAGTTCTCCTGGACCCATTCGCTCTACCGGATCGGGGCGTGACGGCATGACCAGCAGACGAACCCCGGCCCACCCCGCCGCACGGACCGCGGGCACCCTGGGCACCGCACGGACCGCAGGCACCTCACGTACCGTGCGCTCCGCCGCGGCCGCCCTCGCCTCGGCCGGGGTGCTGGCCGGCTCCGCCCTGCTCACCGTCGGCGCCCCGCAGGCGTCCGCCGCCACCGGACCCGCCGCCACCCCGGCGACCCTGGCGGCGGCCCACGAGGCCGCCACGGACGCCACCACCCTGGACACGCTGTCCCGGTTCTTCGCCCGGGAGGGCGCGGTCACCAGGGCCGCTGCCGCTCCCCGGATCGAGGGCGCGGCCGTGCCCGTACGCACCCTGGCCGCGGGCTTCGTCGCCGGTGAACCGGGGGCCGAGGTCACCGAACTCGACTACCTGGCCAGTACCGCCGTCTCCTCCGACGGGCAGAAGGCCTCCCTGTGGACGCTGCCCGAGCCGGGCAAGGACGGGCACTGGCAGGTGGTGAACATCGCCACCGGTGACGACGAGGCCCGCTACACCGCCGCGGGCGTCCGGAAGCTGCCCGGCGGCACCGTCTTCCGGGAGCCGCAGATCGACGCCTGGTACGTCCACAGGGGCAGCCGGGTGCTCCCGCTCGACCGGGACGCGGTGAACGCGGTCGGCGCGGGCGGCACCACCCTGGCCGCCTACCGCACCCGGGTACGGGCCGCCTACGCGGACAAGCTCCCCGGCTCCGGATACGCCCGATCGGGCCGCGCGGGCGGCTACGGGCCCGCCGGGGCGGAACCGGACACCGCGGGACGGCCGGGGTCCGGGCCGGCCCGCCCCGGACCCGCCATCGCGGCGGACACGGGTACGGACACCGCGCTGACCGCGACGTCCGGTGCCGCCGCCGCGGGCGCCCTGATCGTGCTCGGCCTCTGCGGTGCGACGGCCCTGCGCCGCCACCGCCGCCGGACCCGCTGACCGCACCGGCGACGTACGGCGCGGCCGGGCACGGAGCGGCCGCGCCCGATGACCCCGTGCTCCGGGACGCGTACCCCCGACGCGCGCTCCGGAGCACGGCGCCGTCCACGAGCACACCGCGCTGTCACTGCCCGCAAGTAGGGTGGGAGACATGGCAGACCCCTCCAGCTACCGCCCCAAGCCGGGACAGATCCCCGACTCCCCGGGGGTCTACAAATTCCGCGACGAACACCGCCGGGTGATCTACGTCGGGAAGGCGAAGAACCTGCGCCAGCGCCTGGCCAACTACTTCCAGGACCTCGCGGGCCTCCACCCGCGTACGCGCACGATGGTGACCACCGCCGCGTCCGTGGAGTGGACCGTCGTCTCCACGGAGGTCGAGGCGCTCCAGCTGGAGTACTCCTGGATCAAGGAGTACGACCCCAGGTTCAACGTCAAGTACCGCGACGACAAGAGCTATCCGTACCTCGCCGTCACACTCAACGAGGAGTTCCCGCGCGTGCAGGTCATGCGCGGGGCGAAGAAGAAGGGCGTGCGCTACTTCGGTCCGTACGGCCACGCCTGGGCGATCCGCGAGACGGTCGATCTGATGCTGCGGGTCTTCCCCGTACGCACCTGCTCCGCCGGTGTCTTCAAGAACGCCGTCAGGACCGGCCGCCCCTGCCTCCTCGGTTACATCGGCAAGTGCTCGGCCCCCTGCGTCGGCCGCGTCACCCCCGAGGAGCACCGCGAACTGGCCGACGAGTTCTGCGACTTCATGGCCGGCCGCACCGGCTCGTACATCCGCCGCCTGGAGAAGGACATGGCGGCGGCGGCCGAGGAGATGGAGTACGAGCGGGCGGCCCGGCTCCGCGACGACGCCGAGGCGCTCAGGCGCGCCATGGAGAAGAGCGCGGTCGTGCTCGCCGACGCCACCGACGCCGACCTCATCGCGGTCGCCGAGGACGAGCTGGAGGCCGCCGTCCAGATCTTCCACGTCCGGGGCGGCCGGGTGCGCGGCCAGCGCGGCTGGGTCACCGACAAGGTGGAGAACGTCGACACCTCCGGACTGGTCGAGCACGCGCTCCAGCAGTTGTACGGCGAGGAGGCCGGGGACGCCGTCCCCAAGGAGGTCCTCGTCCCGGCCCTCCCCGAGGACCCGGACGCGGTCTCCCAGTGGCTGGCGGACCGCCGGGGCTCCCAGGTCAGCCTGCGCATCCCGCAGCGCGGCGACAAGAAGGACCTGATGGTCACGGTCCAGCGCAACGCCCAGCAGGCCCTCGGGCTGCACAAGACCAAGCGCGCCTCCGACCTGACCACCCGCTCCCGCGCCCTGGAGGAGATCTCCGAGGCGCTCGGCCTGGACACGGCTCCGCTGCGCATCGAGTGCTTCGACATCTCGCACCTCCAGGGCGACGACGTCGTGGCGTCCATGGTGGTCTTCGAGGACGGGCTCGCCCGCAAGGGGGAGTACCGCCGCTTCCAGATCAAGACCTTCGAGGGACAGGACGACGTCCGCTCGATGCACGAGGTGATCGGCCGCCGCTTCCGCCGCTACCTGCACGAGAAGGAGCGCACGGGGGAGTGGGAGGAGACCCCCGCGGAGTCCGGCCCCGCCCCGGCGGCCCCCGCACCCTCCGGCCCGGTCCCGGCCGGGCCCGCACCGGACGGGGGCGCCGAGCCCCGCGAGGACGACGGCCGGCCCAAGCGGTTCGCCTACCCGCCGCAGCTCCTCGTGGTCGACGGCGGACAGCCGCAGGTCGCGGCGGCCAAGCGGGCGCTGGACGAACTGGGGATCGACGACATCGCCGTCTGCGGCCTCGCCAAGCGCCTCGAAGAGGTCTGGCTGCCCGATGACGACGACCCGGTGGTCCTGCCCCGCTCCAGCGAGGGCCTCTACCTCCTCCAGCGCATCCGTGACGAGGCGCACCGGTTCGCGATCACCTACCAGCGCGCCAAACGGGCCAAACGCGTCCGCTCCAGCCCCCTGGACGACGTGGCCGGTCTCGGCGAGACCCGGAAGCAGGCGCTGATCAAGCATTTCGGCTCCGTGAAGAAGCTGCGGCAGGCGACAATCGACGAGATCTGCGAGGTTCCGGGGATAGGCCGCAGAACGGCGGAATCAGTGGCCGTCGCGCTCGCCTCGACCACCCCGGCCGCGCCCGCCGTGAACACGGCCACAGGAGAGATCATTGAAGAGGACGACGGGGGCAGCACGACATGACTGAGCGCGAAGATGAACAAGGGCATGACCGCACAGACCGAGCAGACGGAGCAGGACACGTGAGTACGGGCACCCCGGCCGAGACGGCCGACAGCACGGCCGCCATCCCCGAGCTGGTGATCATCTCCGGTATGTCGGGCGCCGGGCGCAGCACCGCGGCCAAGTGTCTGGAGGACCTCGGCTGGTTCGTCGTGGACAACCTGCCGCCCGCGCTGATCCCCACCATGGTGGAGCTCGGCGCCAGGTCCCAGGGCAACGTCGCCCGGATCGCCGTCGTCGTCGACGTGCGCGGCCGCCGCTTCTTCGACAACCTCCGGGAGTCCCTCGCGGACCTGGAGGCCAAGGGCGTCACCAGGCGGATCGTCTTCCTGGAGTCCTCCGACGACGCGCTGGTCCGCCGCTTCGAGTCGGTCCGCCGCCCGCACCCCCTCCAGGGCGACGGCCGCATCGTCGACGGCATCGCCGCCGAGCGCGACCTGCTGCGCGAGCTGCGCGGCGACGCCGACCTGGTGATCGACACCTCCAGCCTCAACGTGCACGAGCTGCGCGCCAAGATGGACGCCCAGTTCGCCGGTGAGGAGGAGCCGGAGCTCCGCGCCACGGTGATGTCCTTCGGCTACAAGTACGGGCTGCCGGTCGACGCCGACCTGGTGGTGGACTGCCGCTTCCTGCCCAACCCGCACTGGGTCCCCGAGCTGCGCCCCTTCACCGGGCTCAACGAGGAGGTCTCCGCGTACGTCTTCGACCAGCCGGGCGCCAAGGAGTTCCTCAACCAGTACACGGAGCTGCTCCAGCTCATCGCCGCCGGATACCGCCGCGAGGGCAAGCGTTACGTGACCATCGCCGTGGGCTGCACCGGCGGCAAGCACCGCTCCGTCGCCATGTCGGAGAAGCTGGCGGCCCGGCTCGCCACGGAGGGGATCGAGACCGTGCTCGTACACCGGGACATGGGGCGCGAGTGACCAGTCGCAACCTGCGCCTGCGCCGGCTGAGCAGGGCGACCTCCGCGCTGTCCGGCCGCAAGCGCGGCGCCCAGCCGAAGGTCGTCGCCCTCGGCGGCGGCATGGGGCTGTCCGCGTCGCTGACGGCGCTGCGGCGGATCACCGGTGATCTGACCGCCGTGGTCACCGTCGCGGACGACGGCGGATCCAGCGGCCGGCTCCGCGAGGAGCTGGGCGTGCTGCCGCCGGGCGATCTGCGCAAGGCGCTGGCCGCCCTGTGCGGCGACGACGACTGGGGCCAGACCTGGGCCCAGGTCATCCAGCACCGCTTCCAGTCCAAGGGCGATCTGCACGAGCACGCCGTCGGCAATCTGCTGATCGTCGCCCTGTGGGAGCAGCTCGGCGACCACGTCCAGGCCCTGGACCTGGTCGGCAAGCTCCTCGGGGCGCACGGCCGGGTGCTCCCGATGTCCGCCGTGCCCCTGGAGCTCCAGGCGCTGGTACGGGGACACGACCCGGAGCGCCCGGACGAGGTGGACACCGTGCGCGGCCAGGCCACTGTGGCGCTCACCCCGGGTGAGGTCCAGTCCGTGCACGTGGTCCCGGCCGACCCGCCGGCCGTCCCGGAAGCGGTCGCGGCGGTCCTGGACGCGGACTGGGTGGTGCTCGGTCCCGGGTCCTGGTTCTCCTCGGTCATTCCGCATCTGCTCGTCCCCGATCTGCTGGACGCGCTGATCGAAACGAAGGCCCGCAAGGTCCTCTCACTGAACCTCGCGCCGCAACCCGGTGAAACAGATGGCTTCTCTCCGCAGCGTCATTTGGAGGTTTTGGGACGACACGCCCCTAAACTCGCCTTGGACGTGGTGCTGGCCGACGAGGCCGCCGTGCCCGACCGCGAGTCCCTCGCCGATGCCGCAAAACGGCTCGGTGCCGCGGTCGAGCTGGCGCCGGTGGCCTCACCCGACGGCGTTCCGATTCATGATCCGGAGCTGTTGGCCGCCGCGTACGACCGTATTTTTCGGATGCATGGAAGGATCGGCCCATGGCGATGACGCCAGCGGTGAAGGACGAAATCTCTCGGCTTCCCGTAACCCGGACCTGCTGCAGGAAGGCAGAAGTCTCGGCGATTCTTCGGTTCGCGGGTGGGCTGCACCTGGTGAGCGGCCGGATTGTGATCGAGGCGGAGCTGGACACCGCGATGGCGGCGCGCCGGCTGAAGCGGGACATCCTCGAGATCTTCGGGCACAGCTCGGAGCTGATCGTGATGGCCCCCGGCGGGCTGCGGCGCGGCTCCCGCTACGTCGTACGGGTGGTGGCCGGCGGCGACCAGCTGGCACGCCAGACGGGTCTGGTGGACGGCCGCGGCCGTCCCATCCGCGGGCTTCCCCCGCAGGTGGTCTCGGGGGCCACCTGCGACGCCGAGGCCGCCTGGCGCGGGGCGTTCCTGGCCCACGGCTCGCTCACCGAGCCGGGGCGCTCGTCCTCGCTGGAGGTGACCTGCCCGGGGCCGGAGGCGGCCCTCGCGCTGGTCGGCGCCGCCCGCCGGCTCTCCATCGCGGCGAAGGCCCGCGAGGTGCGCGGTGTGGACCGGGTCGTCGTCCGCGACGGCGACGCGATCGGCGCCCTGCTCACCCGGCTGGGCGCCCATGAGTCGGTGCTGGCCTGGGAGGAGCGCCGGATGCGGCGCGAGGTCCGCGCCACCGCCA
Source organism: Streptomyces sp. NPDC048462 (assembly GCF_043200175.1). NCBI lineage: Bacteria > Bacillati > Actinomycetota > Actinomycetes > Kitasatosporales > Streptomycetaceae > Streptomyces > Streptomyces sp. NPDC048462. The sequence goes on along the minus strand of NZ_JBICXG010000041.1, from coordinate 46,136 downwards.
ACCGCCTCGCCAACTTCGACGACGCGAACCTGCGCCGGTCCGCCAGGGCCGCCGTGGCCGCGGGCGCCCGGGTGGGGCGCGCCCTGGAGATCCTCGGCGAAGAGGTGCCCGAGCACCTGGCGGCGGCCGGACGGCTGCGCATGGAGCACAAGCAGGCCTCCCTGGAGGAGCTGGGCGCGCTCGCCGACCCGCCGCTGACCAAGGACGCCGTCGCGGGCCGCATCCGCCGGCTCCTGGCGATGGCCGACAAGCGGGCCCAGGACCTGGGCATCCCGAGCACGGAATCCACCCTCAGCGAAGAGCTGGCCGACGGGCTGGTCGGCTGATCCCGGCCGGCTCCGGGCCCCGCCCGCCGGGCCGAGCGGGAACGCGCCACGTTCCCGGGGGCGTTGACACTGCGTAATCGTCGCAGCGGGCGGGCGAGGACAACCGGAGGCCCGTACTCCTACTGGGGAGTACGGGCCTCCGCCGTTCCTCCCGCCCTGCTCGATGTCACTCCCGGCGCCTCGGAGGGGTAGTGTCGTAGGCGGTCGGGGACATCCCATACAACTCGCCGGCGTCGAAAACCGGCGTACCTAACGAGGAGATCGGTTCGTGACGATCCGCGTAGGCATCAACGGCTTTGGCCGCATCGGTCGTAACTACTTCCGCGCGCTGCTGGAGCAGGGTGCGGACATCGAGATCGTGGCTGTCAACGACCTGGGTGACACTGCGACCACGGCTCACCTGCTGAAGTACGACACCATTCTGGGTCGTCTCAAGGCAGAGGTCAGCCACACCGCCGACACCATCACCGTCGACGGTCACACCATCAAGGTGCTCTCGGAGCGCAACCCGGCGGACATCCCCTGGGGTGAGCTGGGCGTCGACATCGTCATCGAGTCGACCGGCATCTTCACCAAGAAGGCCGACGCCGCCAAGCACATCGCGGGCGGCGCGAAGAAGGTCCTCATCTCGGCTCCGGCCAAGGACGAGGACATCACCATCGTGATGGGCGTCAACCAGGACAAGTACGACGCGGCCAACCACCACGTCATCTCCAACGCCTCCTGCACCACCAACTGTGTGGCGCCGATGGCCAAGGTTCTCGACGAGAACTTCGGCATCGTCAAGGGCCTGATGACGACGGTCCACGCGTACACGAACGACCAGCGGATCCTGGACTTCCCGCACTCGGACCTGCGTCGCGCCCGCGCCGCCGCCGAGAACATCATCCCCACCACGACCGGCGCCGCCAAGGCGACCGCTCTGGTCCTCCCGCAGCTCAAGGGCAAGCTCGACGGCATCGCGATGCGCGTCCCGGTCCCGACCGGTTCCGCCACCGACCTCGTCGTGACCCTGGGGCGAGAGGTCACCAAGGACGAGGTCAACGCCGCGTTCAAGAAGGCGTCCGACGACGGCGACCTCAAGGGCTTCCTGACGTACACCGAGGACCCGATCGTGTCCTCGGACATCGTCGGCGACCCGTCGTCCTGCACCTTCGACTCCTCCCTGACCATGGTCCAGGAGGGCAACACGGTGAAGATCCTCGGCTGGTACGACAACGAGTGGGGCTACTCCAACCGCCTCGTCGACCTGACCGTCTTCGTCGGCAGCCAGTTCTGACCGTCGAACCGGCAGGCACCTCGATGTGAGCACGGGGCTCGAACAGCGCAACGAAGCGCCGTTCGAGCCCCGTTGCATGCTCTCTCGTCCTTCCAAGGAGTCCAGCAGATGAAGACCATCGACGAACTTCTCGCCGAAGGGGTCACCGGCAAGCGCGTATTCGTCCGCGCCGACCTCAACGTGCCCCTCAGCGGCACCACCATCACCGACGACGGCCGCATCCGCGCCGTCCAGCCCACCGTGGAGAAGCTGGCAGCGGCCGGCGCCCGGGTCGTCGTCGCCTCGCACCTGGGCCGCCCCAAGGGCGCCCCGGACCCGGCGTTCTCGCTGGCCCCCGCGGCCACCCGGCTCGGTGAGCTGCTCGGGACCGGCGTGGCCTTCGCCACCGACACGGTCGGCGACTCCGCCCGCGCCACGGTCGCCGCCCTCACCGACGGCCAGGTCGCCGTCATCGAGAACCTCCGCTTCAACGCCGGCGAGACGTCGAAGGACGACGCCGAGCGCGGCGCCTTCGCCGACCAGCTGGCCGAGCTCGCCGACGTGTACGTGGGCGACGGCTTCGGCGCCGTGCACCGCAAGCACGCCTCCGTCTTCGACCTCCCGGCCCGGCTGCCGCACGCCGCGGGCGACCTGATCGCCACCGAGGTCGGCGTCCTGAAGAAGCTCACCGACGACGTCCAGCGGCCCTACGCGGTCGTCCTCGGCGGCGCCAAGGTCTCCGACAAGCTGGGCGTCATCGACCACCTCCTGGAGCGGGCCGACCGCATCCTCATCGGTGGCGGCATGGCGTACACCTTCCTCAAGGCCCAGGGCCACGAGGTCGGCAGCTCGCTGCTCCAGGAGGACCAGATCCCGGTGGTGCTCGAGTACCTCAAGCGCGCCGAGGAGAAGGGCGTGGAGTTCGTGCTCCCCGTCGACGTCGTGGTCGCCCCGGCGTTCCCCGACCTCAAGACCAAGGCCCCGGCCGACCCCGCCACCGTCGCCGCCGACGCCATGCCGGCCGGCCAGATGGGTCTGGACAACGGGCCGGAGACCAACAAGCTCTACGCATCGAAGCTCGCCGACGCGGCCACCGTCTTCTGGAACGGCCCGATGGGCGTCTTCGAGCACCCCGATTTCGCCGAGGGCACCCGGGCGGTCGCCCAGGCCCTCGTCGACTCGTCCGGCTTCAGCGTGGTCGGCGGTGGCGACTCCGCCGCCGCGGTCCGCATCCTGGGCTTCGACGAGAACGCGTTCGGACACATCTCGACCGGTGGCGGCGCCAGCCTCGAATACCTCGAGGGCAAGACGCTTCCCGGCCTCGCCGCACTGGAGGACTGACCTTTCATGACCACCCGCACCCCGCTGATGGCGGGCAACTGGAAGATGAACCTCAACCACCTCGAGGCCATCGCGCACGTCCAGAAGCTCTCCTTCGCCCTGGCCGACAAGGACTACGACGCCGTAGAGGTCGCCGTCCTGCCGCCCTTCACCGACCTGCGCTCCGTGCAGACGCTGGTCGACGGAGACAAGCTGAAGATCAAGTACGGCGCCCAGGACATCTCGGCGCACGACTCCGGCGCGTACACCGGTGAGATCTCCGGCCCCATGCTCGCCAAGCTGAAGTGCACCTACGTCGCCGTCGGGCACAGCGAGCGCCGTCAGTACCACGCCGAGGCCGACGAGGTCTGCAACGCCAAGGTGAAGGCCGCGTACCAGCACGGCCTGACCCCGATCCTCTGTGTCGGCGAGGGCCTGGACATCCGCAAGGCCGGCGAGCAGGTCTCCTACACGCTCGCCCAGCTGGACGGCGCCCTCAAGGACGTCCCGGCCGAGCAGGCCGAGTCCATCGTGATCGCCTACGAGCCGGTCTGGGCCATCGGCACCGGCGAGGTCGCCACCCCCGAGGACGCGCAGGAGGTCTGCGGTGCGATCCGCGGCCGCCTCGCCGAGCTGTACTCGCAGGAGCTGGCCGACGCGGTCCGCATCCAGTACGGCGGCTCGGTCAAGTCCGGCAACGTGGCCGCGATCATGGCGCAGCCCGACGTGGACGGCGCGCTGATCGGCGGCGCAGCCCTGGACGCCGACGAGTTCGTCAAGATCGTCCGCTTCCGCGACCAGTGAGTATGCGGTAGCGCGGATCCGTCGTACCCTTGCGGGGGCCGAGGAGGCTGAGCCTCCCGGCCCCCGTTGTTCGCATAGCAGTCCAGGAATTTCCGGAAAGTAGGGACCAGCCGTGATTTTGGCGTTCGAGATCGCCCTGATCGTCTTCAGCCTGCTGATGATGCTGCTGGTGCTGATGCACAAGGGAAAGGGCGGCGGTCTCTCCGACATGTTCGGTGGCGGCATGCAGTCGTCCGTCGGTGGCTCCTCGGTCGCCGAGCGCAACCTCGACCGGATCACCGTCGTGGTCGGTCTCGGCTGGTTCGCATGCATCGTGGTGCTCGGTCTGCTCATCAAGCTGGACAACTGACCCGTCGTACGCGATTCCTGTGAGGGTGTAACTCCTTTCACTGGACGCGCGTTGGGCCTTACGTAGACTGGGGCATCTTCGAGCACCATCACGCAGGGAGTTACGACCGTGGCAAGTGGCAACGCGATCCGGGGAAGCCGGGTCGGAGCGGGGCCGATGGGGGAGGCCGAGCGCGGCGAGTCCGCGCCACGGGCCCGCATCTCCTTCTGGTGCTCGAACGGGCACGAGACGCAGCCGAGCTTCGCCCATGACGCGCAGGTACCGGAGACCTGGGACTGCCCGCGCTGCGGTTTCCCGGCCGGCCAGGACCGTGACAGCCCGCCGGACCCGCCCCGCACCGAGCCGTACAAGACGCACCTCGCGTACGTGCGCGAGCGGCGCAGCGACGAGGACGGCGAGGCCATCCTGGCCGAGGCCCTCGCGAAACTCCGCGGCGAGATCTAGGGTCCTTCGTTCGGATCAGGCCGGGCACCCACGGGGTGCCCGGCCGAGTTGCTTCCGTCGCGCCGCAGCCCCGCCGCCGTCCCGTCCTCCCCGCTGATCAATTAAGTTGGAGGGGCAGCGGGGAACTGCGGTGACAAGGAGAGATGGGCTGATGTCCGGGATGAACGCACAAAGCCGAACCAGGCTCAACCAGACGCCGGAATGGACCGCGCTGGGAAAGCACCGTGAGCAGCTCGGGACGACCCACCTGCGCGAGCTGTTCGCGGACGATCCGGAGCGCGGCACCGGATACACGCTGCGCGTCGGTGACCTGTACGTCGATTACTCGAAGCACCTGGTCACCGACGAGACGCTCCGGCTGCTCCGTGAGCTCGCGGCGGCCACCGGGGTGGCCGCCCTGCGGGACGCCATGTTCCGCGGCGACAAGATCAACACCACTGAGGACCGCGCCGTCCTGCACACCGCGCTGCGCGCCCCGCGCGATGCCGTGGTCGAGGTCGACGGCGAGAACGTGGTGCCCGCCGTGCACGCGGTGCTCGACAAGATGGCCGCCTTCTCGGAGCGCGTCAGGTCCGGCGAGTGGACCGGTCACACCGGCAAGCCGATCAAGAACATCGTCAACGTCGGCATCGGCGGCTCCGACCTCGGCCCCGCGATGGCGTACGAGGCGCTGCGCTCCTTCACGGACCGCTCGATCACCGTCCGCTTCGTGTCGAACGTCGACGGCGCCGACCTCCACGAGGCCGTGCACGGCCTCGACCCGGCCGAGACGCTCTTCGTCATCGCGTCGAAGACCTTCACCACGATCGAGACGATCACCAACGCCACCTCGGCCCGCGACTGGCTGCTGACCGGGCTGAGTGCCGGTCAGGACGCGGTGGCCAAGCACTTCGTGGCGCTGTCGACGAACGGCGAGAAGGTCGCGGACTTCGGTATCGACACCGCGAACATGTTCGAGTTCTGGGACTGGGTCGGCGGCCGCTACTCGTACGACTCCGCCATCGGCCTCTCGCTGATGATCGCCATCGGCCCGGACCGCTTCCGGGAGATGCTCGACGGCTTCCACCTGGTCGACGAGCACTTCCGCACCGCGCCCGCCGAGGACAACGTCCCGCTCCTGATGGGCCTGTTGGGCGTCTGGTACGGAAACTTCCACGATGCCCAGTCGCACGCGGTGCTGCCCTACAGCCACTACCTGTCCAAGTTCACCGCGTACCTCCAGCAGCTCGACATGGAGTCCAACGGCAAGTCGGTCGACCGGGACGGCCATCCGGTGGACTGGCAGACCGGACCGGTCGTCTGGGGCACGCCCGGCACCAACGGGCAGCACGCGTACTACCAGTTGATCCACCAGGGCACGAAGCTGATCCCCGCGGACTTCATCGGCTTCGCCGAACCGGTCGAGGGGCTGCTGCCCGGCCTGGTCGCCCAGCACGATCTGCTGATGGCCAACTTCTTCGCCCAGACCCAGGCGCTGGCCTTCGGCAAGACGCCGGACGAGGTGCGCGCCGAGGGTGTGCCCGAGGAACTGGTGCCGCACAAGACGTTCCTCGGCAACCACCCGACGACGACGATCCTCGCCGACCGGCTGACGCCGTCGGTGCTCGGCCAGCTGATCGCGCTGTACGAGCACAAGGTCTTCGTCCAGGGCGCCGTCTGGAACATCGACTCCTTCGACCAGTGGGGCGTCGAACTGGGCAAGGTCCTCGCCAAGAAGATCGAGCCGGTGCTGACGGAGGGTGAGGGCGCCGGGCAGTTGGACAGCTCGACCGCCGCGCTCGTCGCCGCGTACCGCGAGCGCAGGGGGCGCTGACCCCGTGCCCACGGGGGAGGGGACGGTACGGCTGCGGCCGCCGGCCAACACGCTGGACCCCAGGGTCGTCGGCTGGTGGCGGGCCCGGTGGCTGCTGCTGACCGCCGGGCCGGTGGCCGTTCCGGCCGTGCTGGGCGCGTTCCTGGCGTCGGCCCGGTTCTGGCTGCTGCTCTGCGCCGTGGCCTTGGCGGTCCTGGGCGCCGCCTGCGCCGTCCTGCTCCCCCTCTGGTGGTTCCGCACCCACCGCTGGGAGGTCACCGACGAGGCGGTGTACGTCCGCACGGGGGCGCTGTGGCAGGAGTGGCGGATCGCGCCGATGTCCCGGATCCAGACCGTGGACACGGTGCGCGGGCCGCTCGAACAGCTCTGCCGGCTCGCCACGGTCACCGTCACCACCGCCTCGGCCAAGGGCGCGGTCCGCATCGAGGGCCTCGACCACGAGCTGGCCGCCGAACTCGTGGAGCGGCTGACCCGGATCACCCAGGACACCCCCGGGGACGCCACATGAGCACGGCGGACACACCCGACACGGCGGACACACCCGGCACAGCGGACGCGCCGGACACAGCGGATGCGAAAGGCCCGGCGGGCCCCGCCCGGTCCGCCCCGGCCGAGTGGCGGCGGCTCGACCGGCGGGCGGTCCTGCTCGCCGCCCTCGTCACCGCGGGCGTGGCCGCCGGTGCCGCCGTGCCGACCACGCTCGGGCTGTCCGGGCGCCTGGGATACGGCCCCGCCATCGCCTGGGTGCTGACGGGCGCCGCCCTCCTGATCGCCTTCGGCGCCGGCACCGACTACGTACGGTGGCGCCGCACCCGCTACCGGGTGGGCGCCGACCGCGTCGAACTCCACACCGGTCTGCTGCTCGTCAAGAAGCGCTCGCTGGCACGCGAACGCATCCGCAGCGTCGACGTCACCGCCCACCTCCTCCAGCGGGTCCTCGGGCTCGTCACGGTCCGCATCGGCACCGGCGAGCACACCGGCGGCGAGTCGACCCTGGAGCTCGACCCGGTCCTGCGGGCCGAGGGCGAACGGCTGCGCCGCGCCCTGCTGGAGCGGGGCCTCACCGCTGTCTCGGGCAGCCATGTCGAGGGGGAGCTCGTCACCCTCGACCCGCGCTGGATGCGCTACGCACCCGTCTCCTTCGTCGCGCCCGCGCTCGGCGGGGCGGCGGCCGGGGCCGTGTTGCAGGTCAGCGACTGGTTCGGCGCGCAGGGCCAGGTGATCGAATGGGTCGGCGACCGCTACCGGGACACCTCGCTGCTCTCCTTGATCGTGCTCCTCGCCGCCGCCGGGGTCCTCGCCGGGGTCGTCGGCGCACTGGGCCTCTGGGTCGAGATGTGGTGGAACTACCGCCTCGAACGCGAGCCCGGCGGCACCCTGCGCATCCGGCGCGGACTGCTCACCTCCCGCTCCGTCTCCATCGAGGAGCGGCGGCTGCGCGGTGTCGACCTCGTCGAGCCGCTCGGCGTCCGGCTGCTGGGCGCCGCCCGGGTCGACGCCATCACCACCGGGCTGGCCAAGGACGACGAGGAACAGCACGGCGACCACAACACGCTGCTGCCCGCCGCGCCCCGGCCGGTCGCCGACACCGTCGCCGCCGCCGTGCTGCGCGAGACCACCTCCCCGACCGGCGCCGTGCTGACCACGCATCCCCCCAGCGCCCGGGGCCGGCGGCTGCGCCGGGTGCTGTGGACGGTCCTGGCCCCTGTCCTTGTTCTCGCGCTCCTCGGCGCCCTGCTGACACCCGTCCTGCTCTGGGTCGCGCTCGGCTGCGCGGCCGTGGGGCTGCCCGCCGGGGTGGTGCTGGCCCGGGACGCCTACCGAGGACTCGGCCACGCTCTCAGCGGCGGGTACCTGGTGACCCGGTCGGGTGCGCTGCGCCGCTCCACCGCGGCGCTGGAGCGGTCCGGGGTGATCGGCTGGACGGTGCGCCAGACGTACTTCCAGCGACGGGCCGGGCTACTGAACATCACCGCCACCACGGCCGCCGGAGCGGGTGCGTACACGGTGTACGACGCGGACGAGGCCGAGGGCCTGGAGTTCGCGTCCGAGGCCGTCCAGGGGCTGCTGGAACCCTTCCTGGAGCGGGTCCCGGCGGGGGAGTGAGCCCGGCGCGCGACCGGGCCCCGAACGCCCGCAGGCCCGGCCCGCTCCGAGGAGCGGGCCGGGCCTGCGGGCGGTGCCGCCGGGAGCCGGTCAGGCGGATGCCGGCGGATACAGGGCGCGCGGCAGCTGGGACGCTGCCGCCGCGTCCAGCAGCCACAGGGTGCGGCCGCGTCCGTACGCGCCCGCCGCCGGGGCCTGGATCTCCCCGGCGCCCGACAGCGCGATGGCCGCGGCCTCCGCCTTGTCCTCGCCCGCCGCGAGCAGCCACACCTCGCGGGCCGCCCGGATGGCGGGCAGCGTGAGCGTGATCCGGACGGGTGGCGGCTTGGGCGCCCCGTGCACACCGACGACGGTGCGCTCGGTCTCCCGTACCGCGGGCAGCTCGGGGAAGAGCGAGGCGACATGCGTGTCCGGGCCGACGCCCAGCATCAGCACGTCGAACACCGGCACCGGACCGTGGTCCTCCGGTCCGGCCGCCGCGGCCAGCTCGGCGGCGTACGCGGCCGCCGCGGCCTCGACGTCCCCGCCGCGCGGGCCGTCCGACGCGGGCATCGCGTGCACCCGGGCGGGGTCCAGTGGCACCGAGTCGAGCAGGGCCTCGCGGGCCTGCGTGACATTGCGCTCCGGATCGCCCTCGGGCAGGAACCGCTCGTCGCCCCACCACAGGTCGAGCCGCGACCAGTCGACCGCGTCCCGCGCGGGCGCCCCGGCGAGCGCGGCCAGCAGGCCGTTGCCGTTGCGCCCGCCGGTGAGCACCACCGAGGCGTGACCGCGTGCGGCCTGGGCGTCCACGATCTTCGTGATCAGCCGGGCCGCCGCGGCCTGCGCCATCAGCTCCTTGTCGCGGTGCACGACGAGCTGGGGGACGACGGTCACTTGGCCGCCGCCTTCTTCGCGGCCGCCGTCTTCTTGGCCGCCGGAGCGGGCGAGGAGGCGCCCGGCTCCTTGGCGGCGGCCTTGGGAGCCGCCGCTTCCCCGAGCCGGTCCACGCCGAACTTCACCGCGGACTCGTAGGTGTTGTCCGGGTCGAGCCTGCGCAGCTCCTCGGCCAGCAGCTCCGCGGTCTCCCGGCGCTTGAGCGCCACCGCGCGGTCCGGCTGCCCCACCATGGAGAGCGTGGCGAGCGAACCGTCGGCCCGGTCCAGCACGATCGTGCCGTTCTTGGTCTCCATCCGGACGGCCGTCAGACCCGGGCCGCCGGAGGTGGTGCGCTCCACCGGGACCTGAAGCCGGTCCGCCAGCCACATGGCCAGCAGTTCGCAGCTCGGGTTCTCGGACTCGCCCTCGACCGAGGCCGAGACGACGTCCACGGTCTGCTGGTCGAGCGAGGCGGCCAGCATCGAACGCCAGGGCGTGATGCGGGTCCAGGCCAGATCGGTGTCGCCGGGGGTGTACGACTTCGCGCGCACCTCCAGCTCGGCGATCGGGTGCTCCGCCGAGTACGCGTCCGTGATCCGGCGCTGGGCGAGCGCGCCCAGCGGGTCCTTCGCCGCATCGGTGGGTGCGTCCTCCGGCCACCAGACCACGACCGGCGCGTCCGGCAGCAGCAGCGGCAGGACCACCGACTGCGCGTGGTTGGCCAGTTCGCCGTGGAGCCGCAGCACCACGGTCTCGCCGGTGCCCGCGTCGGAGCCGACCCGGACCTCGGCGTCCAGCCGGGCGTCGCGCCTGCTGCGCGGCGAACGGCTGACCCGCTTGATCACCGCGATGATCCGCGAGGGGTGCTCGCGGGAGGCGTCGCCGGCCGACTTGAGCGCGTCGTACGCGTTCTCCTCGTCGGTGACGATGACCAGCGTGAGGACCATGCCGATCGCCGGGGTGCCGATGGCACGGCGGGCCGACACCAGCGCCTGGTTGATCTTGCTGGAAGTGGTTTCCGTGAGATCGATCTTCATGGCCGGCGCCAGCTCCGTCCGTCTCGTGCGAGCATCTCGTCCGCCTCGTCCGGCCCCCAGGTGCCCGACGGGTACTGCGCGGGCTTGCCGTGCTTGTCCCAGTACTCCTCGATCGGGTCGAGGATGTCCCAGGAGAGTTCGACCTCCTGGTGGCGGGGGAAGAGGTTGGCGTCGCCGAGCAGCACATCGAGGATGAGCCGCTCGTACGCCTCCGGGCTGGACTCCGTGAAGGACTCGCCGTAGGCGAAGTCCATCGTGACGTCCCGGACCTCCATCGAGGTGCCGGGCACCTTGGAGCCGAACCGCACGGTGACGCCCTCGTCCGGCTGCACCCGGATGACCAGGGCGTTGCTGCCCAGCTCCTCGGTGGCCCCGGACTCGAACGGAAGGTACGGGGCGCGCTTGAAGACGATCGCGATCTCCGTGACCCGGCGGCCGAGCCGCTTGCCGGTACGCAGGTAGAACGGCACACCCGCCCAGCGGCGGTTGTTGATCGTCAGCTTGATCGCGGCGAAGGTGTCGGTCTTCGACTTGGGGTCGATACCGTCCTCCTCCAGATAGCCGAGGACTTCCTCGCCGCCCTGCCACGCGTGCGCGTACTGGCCGCGCACGGTGTGCTTGCCGAGGTCCTCGGGCAGCTCGACCGCTGTGAGGACCTTGAGCTTCTCGGCGACCAGGGCCTTCGGGTGGAAGGAGCCGGGCTCCTCCATCGCGGTCAGCGCCAGCAGCTGGAGCAGGTGGTTCTGGATGACGTCACGGGCGGCGCCGATGCCGTCGTAGTAGCCGGCCCGGCCGCCGATGCCGATGTCCTCGGCCATCGTGATCTGGACGTGGTCCACGTAGGACCGGTTCCAGATCGGCTCGAACATCGTGTTGGCGAACCGCAGCGCCAGGATGTTCTGGACCGTCTCCTTGCCCAGGTAGTGGTCGATCCGGAAGACCTCGTTGGGCGGGAACACGTCGTGCACGAGCTGGTTGAGCTCCTGCGCGCTCTTGAGGTCGTGGCCGAAGGGCTTCTCGATGACGGCACGCCGCCAGGAACCCTCCTTCTGGTCGGCCAGCCCGTGCTTCTTGAGCTGCTGGACGACCTTGGGGAAGAACTTCGGCGGCACGGAGAGGTAGAAGGCGAAGTTGCCGCCCGTCCCCTGTGCCTTGTCGAGCTCCTGGATGGTCGCCTTCAGGGTCTCGAAGGCGTCGTCGTCGTCGAAGTTGCCCTGGACGAAGCGCATCCCCTGGATGAGCTGCTGCCAGACCTCTTCACGGAACGGGGTACGGGCGTGCTGCTTGACGGCGTCGTGGACCTCCTGGGCGAAGTCCTCGTCCTGCCATTCGCGGCGCGCGAAACCGATGAGCGAGAAGCCCGGCGGCAGCAGGCCGCGATTGGCCAGGTCGTAGACGGCGGGCATCAGCTTTTTACGGGACAAATCGCCCGTGACGCCAAAGATGACCAGGCCCGACGGCCCCGCGATGCGCGGGAGCCGTCGGTCCTGGGCGTCACGGAGCGGGTTGGCTCCGGGAACACCAGACAAAGTGGTCAGCCCTCCGAAGGGGCGAGGCGCTTGAGTTCCGCCTCGGTCGAGTTGAGCAGGTCGGTCCAGGCGGACTCGAACTTCTGGACGCCCTCGTCCTCCAGGAGCTGGACGACGTCGTCGTAGCTGACCCCGAGCTCCTTGATCGCTTCGAGGTCGGCACGGCCCTGGTCGTAGCCACCGGTGACGGTGTCGCCGGTGATGTCGCCGTGGTCGGCCACCGCGTCCAGAGTCGCCTCCGGCATGGTGTTGACGGTGTTCGGCGCGACGAGGTCGTCGACGTACAGGGTGTCCTTGAGGGACGGGTCCTTGACGCCGGTGGAGGCCCACAGCGGGCGCTGCTTGTTGGCGTGCGCCTTGTCCAGGGCGGCCCAGCGCTCACTGGCAAAGACCGCCTCGTACGCCTCGTAGGCCAGGCGCGCGTTGGCCAGGGCGGACTTGCCCTTGGCGGCCTTGGCCGCGTCGCCGCCGATCGCGTCGAGCCGCTTGTCGATCTCGGTGTCCACGCGGGACACGAAGAAGGAGGCCACCGAGTGGATCTTGGAGAGGTCCAGGCCCGCGGCCTTCGCCTTCTCCAGGCCCGCCAGGTAGGCGTCCATGACCTCGCGGTAGCGCTCCAGCGAGAAGATCAGCGTGACGTTGACGCTGATGCCCCGGCCGATCGTCTCGGTGATCGCCGGCAGACCGGCCTTGGTCGCCGGGATCTTGATGAGCGTGTTCGGCCGGTCCACCAGCCACGCGAGCTGCTTGGCCTCGGCGACCGTGGCCAGGGTGTTGTGCGCCAGGCGCGGGTCGACCTCGATGGAGACCCGGCCGTCCTGGCCGTCCGTCGCGTCGAAGACCGGGCGCAGGATGTCGGCGGCGTCGCGGACGTCGGCCGTCGTGATCATGCGGATGGCTTCCTCGACGGTCACCTTGCGGGCCGCGAGGTCGGTGAGCTGCTGCTCGTAACCGTCGCCCGAGGAGATCGCCTTCTGGAAGATCGACGGGTTGGTCGTGACACCCACGACGTGGCTCTGGTCGATCAGCTCGGCCAGGTTGCCCGAGGTGATCCGCTTGCGGGACAGGTCATCGAGCCAGATCGCCACGCCCTCGTCGGAGAGGCGCTTGAGTGCGTCTGTCATGAGAATTGCATCTCCTACTAGTCGTATAACGGCGTCAGCGCGCGGCGGCCGCGAGAGATTCCCGGGCGGCGGCGGCGACGTGCTCGGCGGTGAAGCCGAACTCGCGGAACAGGACCTTCGCGTCGGCCGAGGCACCGAAGTGCTCCAGCGAGACGATCCGGCCCGCGTCCCCGACGTACCGGTACCAGGTCAGCGCGATGCCCGCCTCGACGGCCACGCGTGCCTTCACCGACGGCGTCAGCACGCTGTCCTTGTACGCCTGGTCCTGCTCCTCGAACCACTCGACACACGGCATCGAGACCACCCGGGTCGGTACGCCGGCCGCCTGCAGCTCCTCGCGTGCGCCGACGGCGAGCTGGACCTCGGAACCGGTGCCGATGAGGATGACCTCGGGCGCCGCGCTGTGCCCGTCGGGCGTCTCGGCCTCGAACAGGACGTAGCCGCCCTTGGCCGCGTTCTCGTTCGCCTCGTACGTCGGCACGCCCTGACGGGTCAGCGCCAGGCCGTGCGGGCCGCCCTTGCCGAACACCTTGGTGTAGCGGCGCAGGACCTCGCGCCAGGCGATCGTGGTCTCGTTGGCGTCCGCCGGGCGGACGACGTTGAGGCCCGGGATCGCGCGCAGCGAGGCCAGGTGCTCCACCGGCTGGTGGGTCGGGCCGTCCTCGCCGAGACCGATGGAGTCGTGCGTCCACACGTAGGTCACCGGTGCGTGCATCAGCGCGGACAGCCGTACGGCGTTGCGCATGTAGTCGGAGAACACCAGGAAGGTGCCGCCGTAGATGCGGGTGTTGCCGTGCAGCGCGATGCCGTTCATGGCAGCGGCCATGGCGTGCTCACGGATACCGAAGTGGACCGTGCGTCCGTACGGGTCCGCGCCCGGCAGCGGGTTGCCGGCCGGGAGGAAGGACGACGTCTTGTCGATCGTGGTGTTGTTCGAGCCCGCGAGGTCGGCGGAGCCGCCCCACAGCTCGGGGACGATCTCGCCGAGTGCCTGGAGCACCTTGCCGGAGGCGGCGCGGGTGGCGACGGCCTTGCCGGTCTCGAAGACCGGGAGCTTGTCCTCCCAGCCCTTGGGCAGCTCGCCCGCGCGGACGCGGTCGAACTCGGCGGCGCGCTCGGGGTTGGCCGTGCGCCAGGCGGCGAAGGTCTTCTCCCACTCGCCCCTGGTCTCACGGCCGCGGTCCAGCGCCTCGCGGGTGTGCGCGATGACCTCGTCGGCGACCTGGAAGGACTTCTCCGGGTCGAAGCCGAGGACACTCTTGGTCGCGGCGACCTCGTCGGCGCCGAGCGCCGAGCCGTGCGCGGCCTCGGTGTTCTGGGCGTTCGGGGCGGGCCAGGCGATGATCGAGCGGGCCGCGATGAACGACGGGCGCGTGGTCTCGGCCTTGGCGGCCAGGAGCGCCTTGTACAGACCCGCCGGGTCCAGGTCACCGCTGGGCAGCTGCGCGACACGCTGGACGTGCCAGCCGTACGCCTCGTAACGCTTGAGGGTGTCCTCGGAGACCGCGGTCTCCGTGTCGCCCTCGATGGAGATGTGGTTGTCGTCCCACAGGAGGACCAGGTTGCCCAGCTTCTGGTGCCCGGCCAGCGAGGACGCCTCCGCGGAGATGCCCTCCTGGAGGCAGCCGTCACCGGCGACGGCCCAGATCATGTGGTCGAACGGCGAGGTGCCGGGGGCCGCGTCCGGGTCGAACAGGCCGCGCTCGTAGCGGGAGGCCATGGCCATGCCCACCGCGTTGGCGACACCCTGGCCCAGCGGGCCGGTGGTCGTCTCCACGCCGGTGGTGTGGCCGTACTCCGGGTGGCCCGGGGTCTTCGAGCCCCAGGTCCGGAACGCTTCGAGGTCCGCCAGCTCCAGGCCGTACCCGGCCAGGTAGAGCTGGATGTAGAGGGTCAGGCTGCTGTGGCCCACCGAGAGGACGAACCGGTCGCGGCCGGTCCACTCCGCGTCGGCGGGGTCGTGCCGCATCACCTTCTGGAAGAGGGTGTAGGCGGCGGGAGCCAGGCTCATGGCCGTACCCGGGTGGCCGTTTCCGACCTTCTGTACGGCGTCCGCGGCGAGAACGCGGACAGTGTCCACGGCCCGCTGGTCCAATTCGGTCCACTGGAGGTCTGTGGTGGTCGGCTTGGTGCTCACCCTGAGTCAGGGCTCCTCTCCACTGTTGTAAACCGGTGGCTGTGACCGCACCGGGCGTTGTCGAGCCTACCCCCGTCGCCACCCGCTATTTCCGGCTAATCCCAGGGTGCGGGCGGCCCGCCGGATTCGCCTCCCGTATGAGCGCGCGGGCTCACCGATGCGCCACTCCGATGAGCGCGCGGGCCCACTCCTGAGGCACTCCGAAGAGCGTGCCGGGACCCTCCTGAGCGCATCCGGGAAGACCCCGGGAAACCCGGCGTGTCACCCGGATGAGCGGGCCCCTGCGCGCAGCTGCCGCAAAGGCGCCGCACGCCACATCAACACGACCCCACCCCCGCGAAGAACGGCATGTCCCCAACGTCTACAGTGGTCTGGTTCGCGCAAGTCTCTACCGGGCCCTCAGACCCGGAGCTTGCTGGGATTTCTCTGTCAGGGGTGTGCGTGACGGCCGTCGAGTCCCGACCCGCAGGGGTCGCCTTGACTCCGAGCCCAGGGGGCCATCGCCCATTCGGGGCCCGTGTCAAGGCATTCGTGGCACTGACCAAGCCTCGGATCATCGAGCTGTTGCTGATCACCACTGTTCCGGTGATGTTCCTGGCCGCTCAGGGTGTACCCGACCTGTGGCTCGTGCTCACTACCACCATCGGCGGTTACCTTTCCGCCGGCGGTGCCAATGCACTGAACATGTACATCGACCGCGATATCGACGCGTTGATGGACCGTACGTCGCAGCGACCGCTGGTCACCGGCATGGTGAGCCCGCGCGAGTGCCTGGCCTTCGGTATCGCCCTCGCGGTGATCTCGACGGTCTGGTTCGGGCTGCTGGTGAACTGGCTGTCGGCGGCGCTGTCGCTGGGCGCCCTGCTCTTCTACGTCGTCGTCTACACGATGCTGCTGAAGCGCCGGACCTCGCAGAACATCGTCTGGGGCGGCATCGCGGGCTGCATGCCGGTCCTCATCGGCTGGTCGGCCGTGACGAACTCGATGTCCTGGGCCGCGGTGATCCTGTTCGCCGTCATCTTCTTCTGGACGCCGCCGCACTACTGGCCGCTGTCCATGAAGGTGAAGGACGACTACGCGCGGGTCGGCGTCCCGATGCTTCCGGTCGTTGCCTCCAACCGGGTGGTCGCCCGCCAGATCGTGCTCTACAGCTGGGTCATGGTCATCGTCTCGCTGCTGTTGACCCCGCTGGGCTACACCGGCTGGTTCTATACGGTGGTGGCGTTGCTCACCGGCGGCTTCTGGCTCTGGGAGGCGCACGGTCTGCAGAGCCGCGCCAAGGCCGGAGCGGCCGGGGCCAAGCTCAAGGAGATGCGGCTGTTCCACTGGTCGATCACCTATGTCTCGCTGCTGTTCGTCGCCGTCGCGGTGGACCCCTTCCTGAGGTAGTCCGCTTCGACTTCCGCCGACGGGCGGGGTACGTGGCCCACGCCACGCGCCCCGCCCGTCGCCGTTTGAGCTACCCGTCGGTAGCATCCTGTTCATGGCAGAGACGGCGCAGACCCAGCAGGTGGACGGCAAGCAGGCGGACGGCAGGCAGGCGGCGCGCGCCGAGCGCAGGGCCGCGCGGCTGGCCAAGCAGATCGGCGCGTTCGCGAAGGCCCACGGCGGCGCCGAGGGGCAGCTCGCCTACATCGGGCAGATGGGCACCCGCATCGTCCTGGTCGGCGAGGACGGCGGCTGGGGCGATCTGGTCGCCCCGTCGTACGCGGTCGCGGAGAGCGCCGCGCGGAAGTCCGGGATCACCATGCACGAGTCCTTCGACGGCGAGTTCGCCGCCAAGGTGCGCACCGGTCCGTACGAGTGGACGCGGATGGCCGGCATGCAGATCGGCGGCCCGGCCAACAAGCCCTGAGGCCTGCGGAACGACAGAGCGGCGGGGGGGGGGGGGGGGGGGGGGGGGCGGCGCCCCCCCCGGCGCGGGGGGGGCGGGGGGCCCCCCCCCCCCCCCCCCCCCCGCCGTTCGTGTGTCCGGCCATTGTCGAACCGAGTTTCACTTAATTAGTAATTAATCTTGACGGAGGGTCGGGTGAACCGTCACAGTCCTGTGCGTGGCGCCGCCCCGTGATCTCCGGAGGAGGGCGCCTGACATCCCCAACTCCTGGGAGAATCAGTTGATTTCGCAAGGTGCAAGGATGACGCCTGCCCGGCGTGGAGCAGCCGTGCTGGGCGCCGCCGTCCTGGTGGCGGTGTCGGCCCCGGTGGCGGACGCCGGACAGCGGCCCGCCGAGGCGGCTCCGCCGTACTACGACAGCGGCCTCGCGCCGACCCCGTACATGGGCTGGAACACCTACTACGGTCTCGGCGCCCCGACGGAGGACCAGGTCAGGGGCGTCGCCGACCATCTGGTCAGCAGCGGCCTCAAGGGCAGCGGCTACGACATCGTCTGGCTGGACGGCGGCTGGCAGGCCGACACGCCGAGGGACGCCGAGGGGCGGCTGGTCGCGCACCCGGACCGGTTCCCCTCCGGCATCCCCGCCCTGGTGGACTACCTCCACAAGCGCGGCCTGCGCGCCGGCATCTACACCGACGCGGGGACCTACGACGGCGGCAAGACCTGCGGCCTCGGCAGCCGGGGCCACTACCAGGAGGACGCCGACCGGTTCGCCGGCTGGAAGGTCGACGCGATCAAGGTCGACTTCCTCTGCGGGATCACCGAGAAGACCGACCCGGGCCCCGCGTTCAAGGAGTTCAGCGACGCCGTCGCCAAGTCCGGCCGGCGGATGCTGCTCAACCTCTGCAACCCGCTGACCGACGACTGGGGCCTGCCGCACACCCCGGCCCAGGACGCCCACAACGCCTACGTCTACGGCCCCACCGCCGGGGACTCCTGGCGCACCGGCACCGACATCGCCTGGGGTACCCCCACCGCGGGCCAGTGGCCCAACATCCTGCGCAGCGCGGACGCCAACGCCGGACACCCGGAGGCGCAGGCGCCGGGGCGCTACAACGACCCCGACTACCTCATCCCGATGCGCAAGCTCGATGACGGCTCGCTGGAGCTGACCGAGGAGGAGTCCACCAGCCAGCTGGTGCTGTGGGCCGAGATGAGCTCCCCGCTGGTCATCGGCTCGGACCCGCGCACCCTGCCGAAGCGGATGCTCGACACCCTGCGCAACCCGGAGATCCTCGCGGTCGACCAGGACCCCCTGGCGATCCAGGGTGTGCGCGTCGCCTCCGATGCCGCCGGGGACGTCTACAGCAAGGTCCTCAAGGGCTCCGGCAAGCGGGCCGTGGTGCTCCTCAACCGCTCGGAGCAGGCCGCCGAGCGCACGGTGGACTTCGCCGACGCGGGGCTGTCGGGCCCGGTCGGCGTGCGGGACCTGCGGGCCAGGAAGGGCGCGGGCACGCACTCCGGTTCGTACACCGTGAAGGTGCCGGCGCACGGCACCGCCTTCCTCGGTCTCAGCGGCCGGGACGAGGCGCCGGGCACCGAGCTGCCCACCCGTTCGGACGCGAGCCCCGCGCTGGTGCGCGACGGTGACCGGCTGAGCGTCTTCAGCAGGGGCGCCGACGGCTCGCTGCGGCAGCGCCAGGCGCGCGACGGTCACTGGAGCGGGCGGGCCACCGGCCTCGGCGGTCCGACGCACGGCCGGATCGTGGGGGCGCCCGCCGCCTACGCGGCCGGGCACGGCCGGATCGACGTGTTCGCCCGGGGCACCGATGACGCCGCCTACCGGCTCTCGTACGCCGGCGGCCGCTGGGGCCACTGGCAGAAGCTCGGCGGGGATATCGCCGACACCCCGGCAGTCGCGTACGACCCTTCGGGTCACTGGACGCTCTACGCCCGGGGCAAGGACGGCCACCTCCGTACCCGAGGCGCGACGAGCGGCTGGAGCACGCTCCAGGGACCGGACGGCATCGGACTGTACGGGCGGCCCTTTGCGGTCACCGACGCGGCCGGGCGTACCCAGCTGGTGGTGCGCGCCGCCGACGACTCGCTGCGCCTGCGGGTCCGGGAGGCCTCCGGCAGCTGGTCGGACTGGTCCTCGCTGGGCGGCACCGTGAGCGGCAGTCCCACGCTCCTTGCCACCGGGGGACAGGTGCGGCTCTACGTCCGCGCCGGTGACTACACCTTGTGGCAGCGCACCCTCGCGGCCGGGACCTGGAGCGACTGGTCCCAGGAGAAGAACTTCCCCAGCGGCTCCTTCGACGGCGAACTCGCCGCCGTGGCGGGGCCCGGCGGCGGAGTCCTGACGGCCTTCCGAGGGGTGGCCGGGGTCATCCGCCAGGCCTAACAAAAAATAAATTAGTAATTAATCTTGACGGTGGATCACTCGCACCGTCACTCTGTATCAGCCGAACGAGGGCCCGGCCGTCAGAGGGCCGGGCCCCGTTCCGTGGGCGCATAGGGAGTCCCATGAACACCTCAGCACAGAGCCGCCGTACCTTCCTCGCCGGTGCCGCGGCCGTCGGCGCCACCGCGTTGACGAGCGGCTGCGTCGCCTCGTCCTCCAGCGGCGGGAAGGGGAGCTCGGG
This sequence comes from Streptomyces sp. NPDC048462, assembly GCF_043200175.1. Lineage (NCBI taxonomy): Bacteria > Bacillati > Actinomycetota > Actinomycetes > Kitasatosporales > Streptomycetaceae > Streptomyces > Streptomyces sp. NPDC048462. Next base: position 26,552 of record NZ_JBICXG010000041.1, on the reverse strand, counting down.
TGGTGCGGTCACCCTCCAGTCCAACCTCTCCGCACCGCAGGCCAAGTCCGCGATGCAGGAGGTCGTCGACGCCTTCAACAAGCGCGGCGGCGCGAAGGGTTCGCTGAACACCGTCGCCTCGGAGACCTTCCGCACCCAGCTGCCGACCTACCTCACCTCGGCCACCCCGCCGGACCTCTACACCTGGTACCCCGGATCCGTGGCGGAGTCGTACGCCAAGAAGAACCTGCTGCTCGATGTCAGCGACATCTGGGCCGAGCCCGAACTCGCCGGCTACTCCGACGCGCTGAAGACGCTCTGCACCGACTCGGCCGGCAAGAAGGTCTTCGTACCCACCACCTACTACTGGTGGGGCGTCTTCTACCGGAAGTCCAACTTCGCCAAGTGGGGCGTCAAGGAGCCCAAGACCTGGGACGAGTTCCTCGACCTGTGCGACAAGCTCAAGAGCAAGGGCGTCGCCCCGATCGGCCTCGGCGCCGGCGGCGGCACCCCCTGGGTCGCCTCCTCCTGGTTCGACTACCTCAACATCCGGATCAACGGCGCGAAGTACCACCGCGACCTGCTCGCCGGAAAGCACCGCTTCGACGACCCCGAGGTCCGCAAGGTCTTCGACCGGTGGAGCGAGGCGCTGCCCTTCTTCGACCCCAACTCGACCGCGCTGCCCTTCCAGGACGCCACCACCGCGCTGCTCCAGGGCCGCACCGGAATGATGCTCATCGGCACCTTCTTCGCGGACGCCGCGCCCAAGGACCAGCTCGACGACATCGACTTCTTCCGGTTCCCCGTCATCGACCCGAAGGTCCCGCTCGCCGAAGAGGCCCCGACCGACGGCTACTTCGCCAGCGCCCGGACCGGACGCAAGGACGAGACCAAGGAGATGCTCCGCTACCTCGCCTCCGCCGAGGCCCAGGAGATCTACCTCAAGGGCTCCTCCGGCACCTCGCTGCCCACCCACCCCGACGCCAAGGACAGCGGGACCCCGCTGGTCGTCAAGGGCCGCGAACTCATCGAGAACGCCGCGGACATCACGCAGTTCTTCAACCGCGACTCCAGCGACGCCCTCGCCCCCACCGCCGACACCGCCCTCACGCACTTCCTGTCCAAGCCCAAGGAGATCGGCTCGATCCTCACCACGTGGCAGCGGGACGCGCAGAAGATCTGGAGCCAGTGACATGGCGGTACTGACCGCGCCCCGGAAGGAGACCCGCAAGCGCACCGAGGGCAGGCCCCCGGCCCGTAAGCGGGCGACCCGGGTCCCGCCCGTCGTCCTGGCCTTCGTGCTGGTGCCGCTGCTCGCCGAGGCCTTCTGGGTGTTCTGGCCGGCCCTACAGGGCTTCTACCTCGCCTTCACCAAATGGGACGGGGTCTCCGCACCGCAGTTCATCGGACTGGGCAACTTCCGCGAGATGTTCGGCGACGCCGTCTTCCGGACCGCCGCCCTGGACACCGTCATCTGGCTGCTGCTGTTCGGCGGCCTGTCCGCCGCACTCGGCCTCGGCGCGGCGCTGCTGCTCCAGCAGGAGCGCCGGGGCGTCGGCTTCTACCGGGCCGCGCTCTTCCTGCCCGTGGTCTTCTCGCTCGTCGCCACCGCGCTGGTCTGGCAGGCGATGTACCAGCCCGACGGGCTGATCAACAAGGCGCTCGAAGCGGTCGGCCTCTCCGGCCTCACCCACGCCTGGCTCGCCGACCAGGACACCGCCCTGTACGCCGTGATCGTGCCCGCCCTGTGGCGCCAGATCGGCTACGTGATGGTGCTGTACCTGGCCGGGCTCAAGGGCATCGACCCGGTGCTCTACGAGGCCGCCAAGGTCGACGGCGCCACCCGCTGGCAGCAGTTCCGCCACATCACCCTGCCGCAGCTCAGCAGCGTCAACGCCGTCGTCATCTCGGTCATCGTCATCGACTCGCTGCGCTCCTTCGACGTCGTGTGGGCGCTCACCCGCGGTGGCCCGTACCACTCCTCCGAACTCCTCAGCACCTACATGTACTCCACCGCCTTCCAGTCCCTGCGGCTGGGCTACGGCTCCGCCCTCGCGGTCGTGATCTTCGTACTCGCCTTCGGCGTGATCGCGTCCTACCTCGTCCGCGCCTTCCGGGAGGCCGACGCATGACCGCCACCCACACCCCCGCCCCGCGCCCCCGCACCGGACGGCGCCGGAAGCTGGGCACCGCAGGCTTCCACGCCAGTGCCGGACTGCTCTCCGTGCTCTGGCTGCTGCCCATCGCCCTGGTCCTGGTCACCAGCGTCCGGTCCTTCGACGACGTCGCCGCCCACGGGGTCGGCAGCCTGCCGCACTCCTTCACCCTGGACGGATTCCGCCAGGCCTGGGTCGACGGCGGTCAGCAGCGCGCACTGATCAACAGCCTCCTGGTCACCATCCCGACCGTGCTGCTGTCGCTGCTCCTCGCCTCGACGGCCGCGTTCGCGCTCAGCCGCTACGACGTACCGCTGCGCCGCACCCTCCTGCTGCTGATGCTCGGCGGCAACCTGCTGCCCCCGCAGATCCTGCTGGTCCCGGTCTCCAAACTCAGCGAGATGCTGGGCCTGTACGACTCGCTCTACGCGCTCATCGGCGTCCAGGTCGGCTTCGGCATCGGCTTCTACGTCTTCGTCCTGCACGGCTTCATGCGGTCCATCCCGCCGGAGATCCAGCAGGCCGCAGTCATCGACGGCGCCGGACCCTGGCAGATCTACACCCGGATCATCCTGCCGCTCGCCAAGCCCGCCATGGCCGCGCTCAGCGCCCTGTCCTTCACCTGGATCTTCAACGATCTGCTGTGGGCCATCACCGTGCTGCGCACCGACACCCAGATGCCCATCACCGCGTCCCTCATCGGACTCCAGGGCCAGTACGTCTCCATGTGGAACGTCATCGCGGCCGGCTCCGTCATCGCGGCGGCCCCGACCGTCATCGTCTTCCTCAAGTTCCAGCGCCACTTCGTGGCCGGCCTCAACCTGGGAGCAGTGAAGTGACCCCGCACGACCGGTGGCTGCTGCGCACCGAGAACACCACCTACGCGGTACGGATCGCCGGCGAGGGCCGCTGGGCCGAACTCACCGCCTGGGGCCCGCACGGCGTCGAGACGGGCGAATCGCCCTTCGAACGCCCGCTGCGCACCCACTTCCTCACCCCCGCCGACGCGGCCCCCGCCGAGTACCTCCCGTACGGGATGCGCCCCTTCACCGGTGCCGAACTCGTCGTCCGGCGCGCCGGACAGGACCGAGGCACCTGGTGGACCTTCGACTCCGCCACCGCCGACGGCGACCGGGCCCTGCGCCTCGCCTTCACCGACGAGCTCCAGGGGCTGCGCGCGGTCCTGTGCTACGAGGCCGTGCCCGGCACCGACGTGATCCTGCGCTGGACCGAGCTGAGCTGCACCGGCGAGGACGAACTGCGCCTGGAACGCCTCGACTCGGCGGCCGTCAGCATCCCCGTCAGCGGCGGCGCCCGGCTCACCACCCTCACCGGCCAGTGGTGCCAGGAGTTCACCCGCACCCAGCACGAACTGACCCGCGGCCGCTACGAGATGTCCTCCACACAGGGTGTCGCCGGCCACGCCTACGCCCCCTGGCTCGCCGTCCAGGACGCCGCCGAGCCGGACGGGCACGACACCCCGACCTACGGCGTCGCCCTGGAGTGGTCCGGCAACTGGCACCTGAGCGCCGACGCCGAACCCGGCGGCGCGGTACGCGTCGCGGCCGGCCGGGTGCCCCACGAGGGCGCCGTCCGGCTCGCCCCCGGCGCCACCCTCACCACGCCCCGGCTGGCCTGCGCCTTCAGCCCCGAGGGCCTGGAGGGCCTGGCCCGGGTCTGGCACCGCTACGAGCGCCGGCTCAGCGGTGAGCGGATGAACCGCACCCGCAAGGTCCTCTACAACTCCTGGGAGGCGACCGGCTTCGACGTCGAGGCGTCCGCCCAGCTCGAACTGGCCCGGATCGCCGCGGACATGGGCGCCGAACTCTTCGTCGTGGACGACGGCTGGTTCACCGGACGGCACGGCGAGAAGGGCGGCCTCGGCGACTGGCACCCCGACCCGGCGAACTTCCCGGACGGCTTCGACGCCTTCATCGACGAAGTCCGGGCCACCGGAATGGACTTCGGCCTCTGGGTCGAACCCGAGGCGATCAGCCCGGCGTCCCGGCTGTACGCCGAACACCCCGAATGGGTCTACCGGATCGACGGCCGCCCCGCCACGCTGGTGCGCGAACAGCTGCTCCTCGACCTCGGCCGCCAGGACGTCCAGGACTTCGTCATCGCCACCCTCGACCGGCTGCTCGGCGACCACGCCATCGGCTACCTCAAGTGGGACATGAACCGCCCGCCCACCGAACGCGGCCGGCCCGGCGGCGGACCGCCCGACGAACAGGACCTGGACGCCGACCACGTCGCCGGGTACCTGCGGGTCCTGGACCACCTGCGCGCGCACCACCCGCACGTCACCGTCGAGGGCTGTGCCGGGGGCGGCGGCCGCGTCGAGCACGCCACCCTCGCCCGCACCGACGTGATGTGGCCCAGCGACAACACCGCCCCGCTGGACCGCCTCGCCACCCAGTACGGATACCTGCACGCGCACGCCCCGCACACCATGAGCTCCTGGGTCACCGACGCGCCCGGCGTCTTCGACCCGCGACCCCGCTCGCTCGGCTTCCGCTTCGTCCTCGCGATGGCCGGAGTCCTGGGCATCGGCGCCGACATCCGCACCTGGTCCGCCGGACAGCGCGCCGAGGCCGCCGGCTGGGTCAACCGGTACAAGGAGATCCGCGACCTCCTGCACCACGGCGAGATCCGGCTCCTGGGCTCCCCGGCCGACGCCACCTGCGGCGTCCAGTACGAGCAGGAGGGCGGCGCCCGGATCGCCGTCACCGCCTGGAACACCGGCCGCCTCGACGGTGCGCCGCTCGTCCCGGGCCGCCCCGCCCGGCTCCGGCTGCGCGGTACGGACCCGGCCGCCCGCTACACGGACCAGCGGAGCGGAGCCGTGTACAGCGGAGCCCATCTGCGGCACTACGGACTGCCGTTCGCCTGGACCGCGCGCTACGACGCGGAACTCGTCGTACTCGTGCGGCAGTAGTCCGGCCGGCCCGACGCACCGTCACTAGAGTCACGACAGCACCGCTGAACCCGAGGAGTCGACCCGCAGCATGAACGCAATCCCCCGCTTCGCAGACAAGGTGGCCGTGGTCACCGGAGCCGCCTCGGGCATCGGCGCGGCCACCGCCGAACGGCTCGCCGCGGAGGGCGCCGCGGTGATCCTCGCGGACATCGCGCAGGGCCCCGGCGAGAGCGTCGCCGAAGGCATCCGCGACGGCGGCGGCCGGGCCCGCTTCGTACGCACGGACGTCTCCCGGGAGGACGACTGGCAGCGGGCCGTGGACGCCGCGCACACCTTCGGACCCGTCGGGGTCCTGGTGAGCAACGCCTACACGGTCGACGTCACCCCCGCCCACGAGATGACCGTCGCCTCCTGGGAGCGTCAGCTCGCGGTCAACCTCACCGGCACCTTCCTCGGCTTCCGCGCCGTCCTGCCCGACCTGCGCGCACAGCGCGGCGCCGCCGTGCTGACCTCCTCGGTCCACGCCCACAAGGGCATCCCCGGACACCCCGCCTACGCCGCGTCCAAGGGGGCGCTGCTGTCGCTGTGCGGACAGCTCGCGGTGGAGTACGGGCCCGAGGTGCGGGTCAACGCCGTACTGCCCGGCCCCATCCTCACCGGGGCCTGGGACCGGGTGGGCGAGGAGGACCGCCGCAGAAGCGTCGCCGAGACCGCCGCCGGCCGGTTCGGCACCCCCGCGGAGGCGGCCGCGGCCATCGCGTTCCTCGCCGCCGACGAAGCGTCCTACATCACCGGATCGAGCCTGCTCGTGGACGGCGGCTGGTCCGTCGTCAAGGCCTCGGCCTGACCGCCGCCCGGCCCCACCCGTTGCACAGCACAGCAGAAAGGCACACAGACATGACGCCATACGCGCGCCGCGGAGTGCACGGCCAGACCGTGGAGACTCTCGCGCGCCGGGTCCTGAGCGGCGAGATCCCCGAAGGGGCGACACTCGACCTCGTGGCGCTCCAGGGCGAGCTTGACGTCAGCCTGACCGCCTTGCGCGAGTCCCTGAAGGTCCTCGCGGCCAAGGGGATCGTCGACGCCCGCCAGAAGCGCGGCACCTTCGTCAGAGCCCGCGCGGACTGGAACCTGCTCGACGCCGACGTACTGCGCTGGCAGTTCGCCGGCGGCACCGAGTCGGGCACCGACCTGGCGCTCCTGCGCAACCTCGGAGAGGTCCGCGGCATCATCGAACCGGCCGCCGTCCGGCTGGCCGCCGAGCGCCGCACCGAGGAGGACCTGGTCACCCTCGAAGCGGCGATCACCGCGATGGGCGAGCAGGAGGGCGGCGCCGCCCACGCGGTCGAGGCCGACCTCGCCTTCCACCGCGCCCTCCTCGCGGCCACCCACAACGAGCTGCTGGAACGCATGGAGATGGTCATCGAGTCCGGCCTCGCCCACCGGGACGAGATCGTGCACAGCTCACAGGCCGGCGAGGACCCGGTCCCCAGCCACCGCGCCGTCCTGGACGCCGTCCGCGACCGGGACCCGGCCGCCGCCGAACACGCCATGCGCGCCCTGCTCGACCAGGCCGTCCGCGACCTCGACCGGGTGCACGGCACCGCCCCGGGGACCGCGGAGACGCCCGGCACCGACGAGGGGACCGTGAACCGGTGAAGATCACCCGTATCGAGACCTTCCTCGTCCCGCCGCGCTGGCTGTTCTGCCGGATCGAGACCGACGAGGGCGTCGTCGGCTGGGGCGAACCCGTCGTCGAGGGCCGCGCCGAGGTCGTCCGCGCCGCCGTCGACGTCCTGGCCGAATACCTGATCGGCCAGGACCCGCTGCGCGTCCAGGACCACTGGCAGGTGCTCAGCAAGGGCGGCTTCTACCGGGGCGGCCCCGTGCTCTCCAGCGCCGTCGCCGGAATCGACCAGGCCCTGTGGGACATCGCCGGCAAGGCGTACGGCGCCCCCGTCCACGCCCTGCTCGGCGGCCCCGTGCGCGACCGCGTCCGGGTCTACGCCTGGGTCGGCGGCGACGAGCCCGCCCGCCTCGCGGAGGAGGTCACCGCCCAGGTCGAGGCCGGCTTCACCGCCGTCAAGATGAACGCGGCCGGGCGCACCTCACCGCTGGCCAGCCCCGCCGAGACCGCCGCCGTGGTGGAACGGGTCGCCGCCGTCCGCGATGTGCTCGGCCCCGGACGCGACGTCGCCATCGACATGCACGGCCGGTTCGGACCGGCCGGCGCCCGCCGGGTGCTGCACGCCATCGAACCGCTGCACCCGCTGTTCGTGGAGGAACCCCTCCTGCCCGAGCAGGGGCACCTGCTGCCCGCCCTCACGGCCGCCACCTGCGTCCCCATCGCCACCGGCGAACGGCTCTACGGGCGGGCCGAGTTCCTTCCCGTGCTGACGGCCGGGATCGCGGTCGCCCAGCCGGACCTCTCGCACGCCGGGGGCATCTCCGAGGTCCACCGCATCGGCTCGCTGGCCGAGACCTTCGGGGTGCAGCTCGCCCCGCACTGCCCGCTCGGCCCCATCGCACTGGCGGCCAGCCTCCAGATCGCCTTCGCCACCCCCAACTTCCTCATCCAGGAGCAGAGCCGGGGCATCCACTACAACAAGGACGCCGACCTGCTCAGCTACGTCGTGGACACCGAGCCCTTCCGCTTCGAGGCGGGCCACGCCCGGCGCACCGGACTCCCCGGGCTCGGCATCACCGTCGACGAGAACGCCGTCCGCGCGGCCGACCGCTCCGGTCACGCGTGGCGCAACCCGGTGTGGCGGCACGACGACGGATCGTTCGCGGAGTGGTGAGCGCCCCGGCCCCGGCCGCGTCCCCGGTACGGATCGAGACCGACCCGGAGCACGGCGGCCGCTGGACGTCCCTGTGGGCGGCCGGCCGCGAATGGCTCTGGCACCGGCCCGAGCCGCGCCGCCCCGGCGTCCGGCCCGGCGACGCGTTCGCCGACGCCGGCGGCCTGGAGGAGTGCGTGCCGACGGTACGCGGCACCCCCGACCACGGCGACGCCTGGTCCCGGCCCTGGCGGCGCGCGGCCGACGGCACCGAGTCGGTCGACTGCCCCGGCTTCCGCCTCGCCCGCCGGATCCGCGCCGAGGGGGACCGGGCGGTGGCCGAGTACCGGCTCACCGCCGAGCCCGGTTACCGTTTCCTGTGGGCCGCCCACGCCCTGCTCGACCTGGCGCCGGGCGCCCGTGTCAGGATCGCGGAGGGCGCCCCGGTCCGCCGCTACCCGGACGGCGGTGACCGGTACACCACCTGCGCCTGGCCCTCGGGCCTGGACCGGATCGGCCCGGACGACGGGACGGCCACCGGCGCCGTCGTCGGCGCCGGGCAGGTGTCCGTCCACGACGGGACGGCCGTGCTGCGGCTGGCCGTCGAGGCCGGGGACCAGCCGGTGTCCGTGGCGCTGTGGCGCAACCTCGGCGGGTTCCCCGACCGGGACCCGTACCGCTCCGTCGGCGTCGAACCGATGCTCGGCCGGGTCTTCGGCCTGGCCGCCGCCGGGGAGGGCGACGCCGCCGTCGTCCCGGCCGGCGGCGAGGTGCGCTGGCGCCTCACCGTGACGGCGCACACCACCCCACCAGAACAGAACCGATAGGAAGGGGAACCCGCACGTGGAGCTGCTGACCGCGCTGCGCACCCACCGGATCGTCGCCATCGTGCGCGGCGCCGACGCGGACGCCGCACTCAGGACCGTCATCGCCATGGCCGAGGAGGGACTCCCGCTCATCGAGGTCTCCCTCAGCGGACAGGACGCGCTCGGCGTCATCCGCCGGGTCCGCGCCGCCCTCGGCCCCGCCGCCCCGCTCGGCGCCGGCACCGTCCTGACCGCCCGGGACGCACAGGCGGTACGCGACGCGGGAGCCGACTTCGTCGTCACCCCGGCCGTCTGCGAGGGCGTCGGCGAGGCCAAGCGCCTCGGACTGCCGGTGCTGGCCGGCGTCATGACCCCGAGCGACATCGTCGCCGCCCAGCGGCTCGGCGCCGACGCCTACAAGCTCTTCCCCGCCGCGCAGGCCGGCGGCCCCGGCTATCTGAAGGCCCTGCGCGGACCGTTCCCGGACCTGCCGTTCGTCCCGGTCGGCGGGGTGGACGCCGAAGCGGCCCGCGACTACCTCGCCCGGGGCGCCACCGCCGTGGGCGTCGGCTCCCCGCTGATCGGCGACGCGGCCGACGGCGGCAGCACCGACGCGCTGCGCGAGCGCACCCGCGCCTTCCTCGACGCGGTCCGCCGCGCGCCGGACGCCGGAAGGTGAGCGCCGCCGCACCGGCCGCCCTCTGGCCCGACCGGCTCGGGCTCGGTGAGGGCATCCGGGCGGTCGACGGCCGCATCGTCCTCGTCGACATCCTGACCGGCAGGCTGCTGACCGGCCCCGACGACCGCACCGCACCCCTGGCCCAGCTGGCCCGGCTCGACGAACCGCTCGGTGCCGTGGCCCCCGTCCATGGACGCCCCGGCCACTGGATCGCCGCCGCCGGCACCGGCATCTGCCTGATCGCCCCGGACGGCTCCGCCGAGTGGCCGGCCCGCCCCGAGGAGGGGGCGGCGCACGCCATGCGGATGAACGACGCCACCGCCGATCCGCACGGCCGGTTCTGGGCCGGGAGCATGGCCTACGACGCGGTGGAGGGCGCCGGCTCCCTCTACCGGGTCGGCCACGACGGCACGGTCGACCGGGTGCTGGACGGGCTCACCGTGCCCAACGGCCCGGCGTTCACCGCGGACGGCTGCGCGATGTACCTCGCGGACAGCGCGAAGGGCGTCATCCGCCGCTACCCCGTCGACCCGGACAGCGGGACGCCGGGCGCGCCGGAGACCTTCGCCGTGTTCGACGGGGGCAGCCCGGACGGCATGGCGGTCGACGCCGAGGGCGGCCTGTGGACCGCGGTCTGGGGCACCGGAACCGTCCACCGGCTGCGCCCCGACGGTGCCCCCGACCGGCAGCTCCGGCTCCCCGCCGCCCAGCCCGCCGGGGTCTGCCTCGACGGCGACACCCTGTACGTCACCAGCGCCCGGCACGGTCTCGCCGCGCCCGGTCCGCTGGACGGCGCGGTGTTCTCCGTACGGGTCGACGTCCCGGGACCGCCCACCGCCGCCTACCGGCAGGAGAGCCCCGCATGAGCGCCGTGTCCCGTACCTGGCCCGGACAGCCCGCCCGCTCCCCGGTGGCCTGCGTCGGGGAGACGATGGCCGCGCTGGTCCCGGACCCCGCCGCCCCGCTGGAGGGCGCCGAGCGGCTCGGCGTGCGCATCGCGGGCGCCGAGTCCAACGTTGCCGTCTACCTCGCCGACCACGCGGTGCCCGCCCGCTGGGTCTCCGCCCTGGGCGACGACCCCTTCGGCCGCCGGATCCGCGCCGAGGTCGCCTCGGCAGGGGTGGACGTCAGCGGGGTGCGCACCGACCCGCACCGCCCGACCGGACTCCTGGTCAAGGACCCGGGCACCGAGGCGACCCGGGTCCACTACTACCGCGGCGGCTCGGCGGCCTCGGCCCTGACCGAGGACGTGCTGGACGACGACGCGGTGCGCACCGCCGGGCTGGTCCACCTCAGCGGCATCACCCCGGCGCTCTCCCCGGGCTGCCGGCAGCTGGTCGCCGCGCTGCTGGAGGTCCCCGCCGCGCAGCGGCCCCGCCCGGTCAGCTTCGACGTCAACCACCGGCCCGCCCTGTGGCCGGACGGCACGGCGCCCGGGGTGCTGCTCGGCTTCGCCCGGCAGGCGGACATCACCTTCGTCGGCCTCGACGAGGCGCAGGCCCTGTGGGGTGCCGGGCTGACCGACGCGGCCGCCGTACGCGAACTGCTGCCCCAGCCGCGCGTCCTGGTGGTCAAGGACGGCGGGCGGGCCGCCACCGCCTTCGAGGGCGACCGCGCGCACACCGTGCCCGCGCCCAGGGTCGCGGTCGTCGAACCGGTGGGCGCGGGCGACGCGTTCGCCGCCGGGTTCCTCGCCGGGCTGCTGCGCGGCGAGGACACCGTACGGGCGCTGCGCCTCGGCCACCTCACCGCCGGCGCCGCGCTGCGGGTCACCGGTGACCACGGCCCGCTGCCGGACCGGGCCCGTCTTGCCGCGCTGCTGGACGCGGGGGAGGAGGAATGGGCGGCCGGCCGACCCCTGTACACGACGCCGTAATCCGCACGTTGCCATCTCTTTACAAGCGCCCGGCAATCGATCTTTAATGAGGCACACGGCGCAGCCGGTACCGGACGGTCCCTCAAAACCCCGGTCCCCACCCGCGAATCGCCGTGCCACAGCTTCATCGTCCGGCAGCCGCCGGCCCCCACCGGGCCGGCCGGCGCCGGCGGGCCGACGGGCCCACCCCCTTCCCTCTTGACCTCAGGGCCTGCCCCTGAAGTCTGACAACGTTGTCATCCTCGTGCTTTTCTCCTTTTCCCTCAGCCAGGAGGCCGGAGTGCCGGAACAACCCGCTGACACACCGCTGGACAGCGACCTCAGGTCGGCAGCGGACAACGACGGAACGGGTGGGAGCGGTCCCGCCGGGCCGGTAAGCAGCTCCCAGGTCTCCCGGCGCCGCTTCCTGGCCACCAACACCACGCTGCTGGCCGCCTTCGGCATCAGCGCCGCACTGCCCGCCACCCTCGCCGCCGCCGACGGCAAGGGCCGGCCCGGTGCGGCGGCGGCCGAACTCGCCGCCGCGCGCCCGGTCAAGGTCTCCTCCACCGCGTACGCGGCCACCCCGGCGGAGTTCGCCGTGGACGGCCTCGCCGTGCCCGGGGTCCGGGGGACCGGCTGGCGGGCCGGGCCGGGCGACCCGCAGTGGATCGCCGTGGACCTCCAGGGCCGGTGCACCGTGGAGTCGGTGGAGCTGGTCTTCGAGGCCGCCGTCTCCGACCCGCCCTTCGTCCCCGGCACGGGCGGCAACCCCCGTGACGGCACGGACGGCAGCGAGATCCTTTCCAGCTGCGCGGTCGCGTTCACCCTTGAGGTGTCCGAGGACGAGCGGAAGTGGACCACCGTGCACCGGGCCACCGACGGCCGGGGCGGCGCCATGACCATCACGCTCGACAAGCCGGCCACCGCCCGCTGGGTCCGGCTGACCGTCACCAGGCGCTCCAACGACAACCCCCTCGGCCTCAACGGCTTCCGCGTCCACGGCCGCACCTCGGCCGGGCGGCCCGCAGCCGAGAGCTGGACCGACTGGTCGATGCCCCGCACCCCCGCGCCCGCCCTGGCGGTCGCGGCCGACGGCACCGTGCCGCTCGAATCGGGCTGGGCGCTGACCATGGACGACTTCGCACCGGCCGACGACGGCAAGGTGGTCTCCGGCTCCGGCGTGGACACCGCCCACTGGCTCCCGGCCACCGTCCCCGGCACCGTGCTGGCCTCCCTCGTCGAGCAGGGCCATCTGCCCGACCCGGTGACCGGCCTCAACAACCTCAAGGTCCCCGAGGCGCTGTCCCGGCACTCCTGGTGGTACCGCAGGGTGTTCCGGCTGCCGCGCGGCCTGGACACCGGACGCGGCCGCCGGGTCCGGCTGGAGTTCGACGGCATCAACCACGCCGCGCAGATCTGGCTGAACGGCACCCGGATCGGCACGATGAGCCGGCCCTTCGCCCGCGAGTCCTTCGACGTCACCGGCGCGCTCCACCAGGACGGCCGCCAGGACAACGTCCTGGCCGTGCGGATCAGCCCGATGCCGCTGCCGGGCAGCCCCGCGGACAAGGGCCCAGGCGGTGAGTCCTGGCTCGACGCCGGCGCCACCATGATGATGCGCAACGGGCCGACCTACCTCTCCGTCTCCGGCTGGGACTGGATGCCGCCGGTCCGCGACCGGGCCGCCGGCATCTGGAACCACGTGCGGCTGCGCTCCACCGGCACCGCGCTGCTGGGCGACCCGCAGATCACCACCACGCTGCCCGGCCTGCCCGCGCTCGACATCGCCGAGGTCACCCTCACCGTCCCGGTCAGCAACACCGGCCCCGACACGAAGCGGGTCACCGTGCGCGCCGCGTTCGGGGACGTCCGGGTCGCGAAGACCGTGACCGTGCCCGCCGGGAAGAGCGTCGACGCGGTGCTCGCCCCGAAGGAGTTCCCGGCCCTGCGGGTGCGCCGGCCGAAGCTCTGGTGGCCCAACGGCTACGGCAGGCCCGACCTGTACGACCTCGCGCTGAAGGCCGAGACCGGCGGCACGGTGACCGACCGGCGCGGGCTGCGCTTCGGCATCAGGGAGTTCGGCTACAGCTACGGCATGCCGGTCGACTTCGCCGGCGGCCACGGCGGCCAGACCGTGGAGTTCGAGGCACACCAGGCACGTTACGTACGGCTGGTCGGTACCGAGCGCGCGACCGACTGGGGCATGTCCCTGTGGTCCATGTCGGTGTACGGTGACGCCGACCCGGACAAGGACCTGGCCAGGGGAGCGAAGGCCGAGGCCTCCACCTCGGACGGCACCGGTCCCGCCTCCAGCGTCTTCGACGGCGACCGCACGACCCGCTGGTCCTCCGAGTTCGCCGACGGCGAGTGGATCCAGGCCGACCTCGGCTCGGACCTCTCGGTGCACAAGGTGGTGCTCGACTGGGAGAGCGCGTACGCGAAGAAGTTCGTCATCCAGGTCTCGGCGGACGGCAAGGAGTGGACCGACGCCAAGAGCGTCGAGCAGCCGCCGGTACGCCAGCTCCAGATCACCGTCAACGGCACCCGGGTGTTCTGCCGGGGCGGGAACTGGGGCTACGACGAACTGCTGCGCCGCGCCCTGGACGGCCGCACCGAGGACACCGTGCGGATGCACCGTGACATGAACTTCACGATGATCCGCAACTGGGTGGGCAGCAGCAACCGCGAGGAGTTCTTCGCGGCCTGCGACGAGAACGGCCTGCTGGTCTGGAACGACTTCTGGAACGGCTGGTCGATGGACCCGCCGGACCACGCCGAGTACCTGCGCAACGCGCTGGACACCGTCCGCGCCTACCGCCACCACGCGTCCATCGTCGTGTGGTGCGGCTCCAACGAGGGCACCCCGCCCGCCGACATCGACACCGGCGTACGGGAACTGGTGGCCGCCGAGGCACCCGGCATCCTCTACATGGGCAGCTCGGCGGACGGCGTGGTCAAGGGCCGGGGCCCGTACAACTGGGTGGACCCCGCCTCCTACTTCCGTACCGGTGACTTCGGGTTCCACACCGAGATCGGGATGCCCGTCCTGCCCGTCGAGGAGTCGATGAGGAACCTCGTCGGCGACGAGCCGGCGTGGCCCATCGGCGATGTGTGGGGCGCCCACGACTGGGCCCGCAAGGGCAACCAGCAGCCGCAGGGCTACCAGGCGGCGATCGAGGAGCGGCTCGGGACGGCGACGGGCCTGGCGGACTTCACCCGCAAGGCGCAGCTGATCAACTACGAGAACGGCCGGGCGATGTTCGAGGCGTGGAACACGCGCCTGTGGGACAACGCCTCCGGGCTGCTGCTGTGGATGTCGCACCCCGCGTGGCACAGCACCGTCTGGCAGACGTACGACTACGACCTGGACGTCAACGGCTTCTACCACGGCGTCCGCAAGGGCACCGAGCCCGTGCACGTCCAGATCAACCCGGTCGACCGGCGCACCGGCGCGGTCAACCACACCACCCGGGCCATCGAGCGGGCGACCGTCACCGCGACCCTGTACGACCTGCGGGGACAGCGCCTCGGCAAGCCGGTGCACAGCACCGTCGACCTCGCCCCGTCGGCCGCCGCGACCGGGGACGTGGTGCCGTTCGGGGACTCGCTGCCCGCACTCCACCTGCTGCGGCTCGAACTCCGCGACGCGCACGGCACCCTGCTGTCGCGCAACACCTACTGGCGCTACCGCGCCACCACCGACCTGTCCGCACTCAACAAGCTGGCCCGTACCCGGGTCACGGTGCGCTCGGTGTCGGACGTCTCCGGGCACGGCCGGGATTCCGGCGGAAAACTGAAGGCGACTCTCCGCAACGACGGCGCCACCGTCGCCGCCATGGTGCGGCTCTCGCTGCGCGACCGGCGCACCGACGAGCGGGTGCTGCCGGCCTACTTCGACGACAACTACCTCTGGCTGCTGCCCGGCGAGCAGCGCGAGGTCGAGGCGGAGTGGAGCCACGACACCAAGGGCCGGGCCCGGCCCCGGCTCGTGGTGGAGGGATACAACGTGTCGCGCTCGGTCAACGGGTAGCGACCGCCCCCGGTCCCGTGCGGGTCAGGCCGCACGGGACCGGAGAACGGCCCGGTCCGCACCCCCGAGCGGGGGGTGCGGACCGGGCCGTTCGCGTTGTTGCGGCGATGGGCTCAGGCCGTCGCGGGCTCCGGCCGTTCGGCGGCCGGGCCGGGCACCTGTGCGACGTCAACCGGCCGCTCGCGCTGCGACAGCAGGACGCGCACCACGCCGATCCACACCAGGCACGAGCCGAACATGTGCAGCCCGACCAGGATCTCCGGCGTGTCGGTGAAGTACTGGACGTACCCGATCACGCCCTGCGCCATCAGGATCAGGAAGAGGTCGCGGGCGCGGTGCAGCGGTCCGACGGGGGCGTCGACGGCCTTCAGGACGAACCAGAGCGCGACGGTCAGCGCCACCACGACCCAGGCGAGATCGGCGTGCAGCTGCGCGATCATCTTCCAGTCGATCGGGATGCGGTGGACGTCGCTGGAGTCCCCGGCGTGCCGGCCGGCCCCGGTGACCACCGTGCCGACGGCGATCAGCAGCCCGGCCGCGACGACCAGCAGCCAGGTCAGCTGCGAGACGGCCTTGCCGACCAGCGGACGGGGCGCCGAGTCGCCCTCCCGGGTCCGCTGCCAGGTCACCAGGGCGACCGTGAGCAGCGCGGTGGCCAGCAGGAAGTGCGCCGCGACGGTGTACGGGTTGAGGCCCACCAGCACGACGACGCCGCCGAGCACGGCGTTGCCCATCACCACCCAGAACTGCGCCCAGCCGAGCCGGGTGAGGCTGCGTCGCCAGGGCTTCGCGGACCGGGCGGTGATGATCGCCCAGCCGACCACGGCGCACAGGACGTAGGTGAGCATCCGGTTGCCGAATTCGATGGCGCCGTGCAGGCCCATCTCGCTCGTGGCCGTCAGCGACTCGTCGGAGCACTTGGGCCAGGTCGGGCAGCCGAGACCGGAACCGGTCAGCCGCACCGCACCGCCGGCCACGATGATCACCACGGCCAGTACGACGGCCGACATCGCGGCACGGCGCACCGTCCGGGGAGTGGGCGTCCAGCGTTCGGCGATGTACTGAAGCGGGTTCCGCACGGCTTGAGCGACTTCGGCTCGGGTCAGCTTGGGCACGCGCACCATCGTAGGCGGCCGCTTGTGCAAGCTTTCACGAGGGGGACGAGTTGTCTCATACGCCTACGGAGCGCGCCCGCCGGCTCACTCCCAGCGGAAGAACCGCGCCGCCGCGCCCAGCCCCAGCACCGCCCAGACGGCCAGGATGGCCAGGTCGCCCCACGGCACCGCCGCACCGTGCTGCAGGACGTCGCGCAGACCGTCGGACAGGGCCGCGATCGGCAGCAGCCCCAGCACCGACTGGACCGCGTCCGGGAACTTGTCGAGGGGCACGATGACCCCGCCGCCGACCAGCAGCAGCAGGAAGACCAGGTTGGCCGCCGCGAGGGTCGCCTCCGCCTTCAGCGTCCCGGCCATCAGCAGCCCGAGACCGGAGAACGCGGCGGTGCCGAGCACGAGCAGCAGCAGGACGGCGAACGGGTTGCCGTGCGGCGACCAGCCCAGCGCGAAGGCGATCACCGTCAGCAGCACCACCTGGAGCACCTCGGTGACCAGCACGGCCAGCGTCTTGGCGGTCATCAGCCCCCAGCGGGGGAGCGGGGAGGCGCCGAGCCGCTTGAGCACCCCGTAGCGCCGCTCGAACCCGGTGGCGATGGCCTGGCCGGTGAAGGCGGTGGACATCACGGCGAGCGCGAGGATGCCGGGCGTCAGGAAGTCGACCGGCTCGCCCGAGCCGGTGTCCACGATGTCGACCGCGCTGAACAGCACGAGCAGCAGCGTCGGGATGACCACCGTCAGCAGCAGCTGCTCGCCGTTGCGCAGCAGCATCCGGGTCTCCAGCGCGGTCTGCGCGGCGATCATCCGGGGCAGCGGGGCGGCGCCCGGCCGGGGGGTGTACGTACCGGCGCTCATGCGCGCAGCTCCTTGCCGGTCAGTTCCAGGAAGACGTCCTCCAGGGTGTGGCGCTCGACGGCGATGCCGGAGGGCATCACACCGTTCTGCGCGCACCAGGAGGTGACGGTGGCCAGCAGCTGCGGGTCGACGTCGCCGGTGATGCGGTACGTGCCGGTGCTGAGCTCGGCCGCCTCGCTGCCGTCGGGCAGCGCCTTGAGCAGGGAGCCGAGGTCGAGGCCGGGGCGGCCGGTGAAGCGCAGGGTGTTCTCGGCGCCGCCCCGGCAGAGCATCTCCGGGCTGCCCTGGGCGACGATCCGGCCCGCGTCGATGATCGCGACGTCGTCGGCGAGCTCCTCGGCCTCGTCCATGAAGTGGGTGGTGAGCACGACCGACACGCCGTCGCCGCGCAGCTCCCGGACGAGTTCCCAGGTGGAGCGGCGGGCCTGCGGGTCGAGGCCCGCGGTCGGCTCGTCCAGGAAGACCAGCTCGGGGCGGCCGACGACGGCCGTCGCCAGGGCGAGCCGCTGCTGCTGGCCGCCGGAGAGCCGGCGGTAGGTGGTGCGGCCGCAGCCGCCGAGGCCCAGCCGTTCGATCAGGGCGTCCACGTCGAGCGGGTGGGCGTGCAGTTTCGCCATGTGCCGGAGCATCTCGTCGGCGCGGGCGCCGGAGTAGACGCCGCCGGACTGGAGCATCACGCCGATGCGGGGGCGCAGCCGCGCCGCGTCGGTGACGGGGTCCAGGCCGAGGACCCGGACCGTGCCTTCGTCCGGACGGCGGTATCCCTCGCATGTCTCGATCGTGGTGGTCTTGCCGGCGCCGTTGGGGCCGAGGACCGCGGTGACCGCACCGGCCGCCATACACAGGTCGAGGCCGTCCACCGCGGTCTTCGCGCCGTACCGCTTCACCAGGCCACGGACCTGGACAGCCGGGCCGGAGAGGGGCGAAACGGGGGGGCTATTCATAGGAAGTGAGTCTAGGCAGCCGTCTCGGGGGATCAGGGCCGGGGGCCTGATTAGGTAACCCTAAGTGATCGATTCCACGGTAGATCGTTTCGGACCGTGGTTGTCAGGGCCGAGGGAATTACGCAACAATGGCGTTGTGAAATACGTTGGCGAGGCTCCGCAGGAGGAACTCGCGACCGGTGAGCGTTCGACGCGCAACCGGATCGCGCGCTCCGTCCTGGACCACGGCCCGTCCACCGCCGCCGATCTCGCGAAGCGCCTGGGGCTCACCCAGGCAGCCGTCCGCCGCCAGCTCGACGCCCTCGTCTCCGACGATGTCGTCGAGGCCCGCGAGCAGCGGGTGTACGGGACGCGGACCCGTGGCCGCCCGGCCAAGGTGTTCGCCCTGACCGACTGCGGCCGGGACGCCTTCGACCAGTCCTACGACCAGCTCGCGGCGGACGCCCTGCGCTGGATCGCCGAGAGCGCGGGGGAGGACGCGGTCATGGCCTTCGCCCGTGCCAGGGTGGCCGGCCAGTCCGCCGCGTACCGCGCGGCGATCGAGGCCGCCGATCCCGAAACCCGTACGGACGCGCTGGCCAAGGCCTTGTCCGCCGACGGGTACGCTGCTACGGCGCGCAGCGCGCCGGACCCGCAGCAGGGTGAGCAGTTGTGCCAGCACCACTGCCCGGTCGCACACGTCGCCGAGCAGTACCCGCAGCTGTGCGAGGCGGAGACGGAGATCTTCTCCAGCCTCCTGGGGACCCATGTGCAGCGTCTGGCCACGATCGCCCACGGCGACGGGGTGTGTACGACCTACATCCCGCGCAGCGCTCACACCACCCCGCAATCCACTGATTCAGCATCCACCAGCAAGTCCGGGAGGAACCCCGCATGACGCTCCCTACGGAGACTGCCCACCCTGAGCTCGATGGCCTGGGCACGTACGAATTCGGCTGGGCCGACTCCGACGCGGCAGGCGCGGCGGCCAAGCGCGGCCTCTCCGAGGCTGTCGTCCGCGACATCTCGGACAAGAAGAACGAGCCCGAGTGGATGCTGAAGCTGCGTCTCAAGGGCCTCAAGCTCTTCGGCAAGAAGCCCATGCCGAACTGGGGCTCGGACCTGTCGGGCATCGACTTCGACAACATCAAGTACTTCGTGCGTTCCACGGAGAAGCAGGCGGAGTCCTGGGAGGACCTGCCCGAGGACATCAAGAACACCTACGACAAGCTCGGCATCCCGGAGGCGGAGAAGCAGCGCCTGGTCGCCGGTGTCGCCGCGCAGTACGAGTCCGAGGTCGTCTACCACCAGATCAACGAGGAGCTGGAGGCGCAGGGTGTCATCTTCATGGACACCGACACCGCGCTGAAGGAGCACCCGGAGCTCTTCAAGGAGTACTTCGGCACCGTCATCCCCGTCGGTGACAACAAGTTCGCCTCGCTGAACTCGGCCGTGTGGTCCGGCGGCTCGTTCATCTACGTGCCGAAGGGCGTGCACGTCGAGATCCCGCTCCAGGCCTACTTCCGTATCAACACGGAGAACATGGGCCAGTTCGAGCGGACGCTGATCATCGTCGACGAGGACGCCTACGTCCACTACGTCGAGGGCTGCACCGCGCCGATCTACTCCTCGGACTCGCTGCACTCCGCGGTCGTCGAGATCATCGTGAAGAAGGGCGGCCGCTGCCGCTACACGACGATCCAGAACTGGTCGAACAACGTCTACAACCTGGTGACCAAGCGCGCCGTCGCCTACGAGGGCGCGACCATGGAGTGGGTCGACGGCAACATCGGCTCCAAGGTCACCATGAAGTACCCGGCCATCTACCTGATGGGCGAGCACGCCAAGGGCGAGACCCTGTCCATCGCCTTCGCGGGCGAGGGCCAGCACCAGGACGCCGGCGCCAAGATGGTCCACATGGCCCCGAACACCTCGTCCAACATCGTCTCCAAGTCGGTGGCACGAGGCGGCGGCCGCACCTCCTACCGAGGTCTCATCGAGATCGGCGAGGGCGCGCCGGGCGCGAAGTCCAACGTGCTCTGTGACGCGCTGCTGGTCGACACGATCTCGCGCTCCGACACCTACCCCTACGTCGACGTCCGCGAGGACGACGTGTCGATGGGGCACGAGGCGACCGTCTCCAAGGTCTCCGAGGACCAGCTCTTCTACCTGATGAGCCGGGGCATGACCGAGTTCGAGGCGATGGCGATGATCGTGCGCGGCTTCGTGGAGCCGATCGCGAAGGAGCTCCCGATGGAGTACGCCCTTGAGCTCAACCGGCTGATCGAGCTGCAGATGGAGGGTTCCGTCGGCTAGTACGCCGACGACCGAATCCCCCTGACACCTGTCTGACTGAGAAAGCGAGCACTACGACAGCCATGGCTGAGGCTCAGAACTCCCCCACTCTCGGCTCCGCTCGAGCGGGGGGACCCCCTCCGGCGGGTTCCAGCACCGTCGGCTCCATCGCGGTGGCCGCCGAGTCGACCGTCGCCACGCGCATGAGCGCGCCCCCGTCCTTCGACGTCGCGGACTTCCCGGTCCCGCACGGCCGCGAGGAGGAGTGGCGGTTCACGCCGCTGGAGCGGCTGCGCGGACTGCACGACGGCACGGCCGTCGCCACCGGCGACGGCGTGAAGGTCGCGATCGAGGCCCCCTCGGGTGTCACGGTCGAGACCGTCGGCCGCGACGACGCCCGCCTGGGCAAGGCCGGTACGCCGGTGGACCGGGTGGCCGCACAGGCCTACTCGTCCTTCGAGCAGGCCTCCGTCGTCTCCGTCGACAAGGAAGCCGTGCTCACCGAGCCGATCCGGATCACGGTGCACGGCGAGGGCGGGGTGGCCTACGGCCACCAGGTCATCGAGCTGGGCGCCTTCGCCGAGGCCGTCGTCGTCATCGACCACACCGGTGACGCGGTGCTCGCCGCCAACGTCGACTACGTCCTGGGCGACGGTGCGAAGCTGACCGTCGTCTCCGTCCAGGACTGGGACGAGAGCGCCGTCCACGTCGGCCAGCACAACGCGCTGGTCGGCCGGGACGCCTCGTTCAAGTCCATCGTCGTCACCTTCGGCGGCGACGTCGTCCGCATCCACCCGCGGATCGCGTACGCGGGCCCCGGCGGTGAGGCCGAGCTGTTCGGCCTGTACTTCACCGACAAGGGCCAGCACCAGGAGCACCGCCTCCTGGTCGACCACAACACCCCGCACTGCAAGTCCAACGTGGCCTACAAGGGCGCGCTGCAGGGCGACGGCGCGCACGCCGTGTGGATCGGTGACGTCCTGATCCAGGCCGCCGCCGAGGGCACCGACACCTACGAGATGAACCGCAACCTGGTTCTCACCGACGGTGCGCGGGTCGACTCGGTGCCGAACCTGGAGATCGAGACCGGCGAGATCGTCGGCGCCGGCCACGCCTCCGCGACCGGCCGCTTCGACGACGAGCAGCTGTTCTACCTCCAGTCCCGAGGCATCCCCGCCGAGGAGGCCCGCCGCCTCGTCGTGCGCGGCTTCTTCGCCGAGCTGGTGCAGCAGATCGGCCTGCCGGACGTCGAGGCCCGTCTGCTCGCCAAGATCGAGACCGAGCTGAAGGCGTCGGTCTGATGGCCTTCGTCAAAGCCTGTGCGCTGAGCGAGCTGGAGGACGACACCCCCAAGCGGGTGGAGCTCGACGGCACGCCGGTGTCCGTCGTCCGCACCGAGGGCGAGGTGTTCGCGATCAACGACATCTGCTCGCACGCGAACGTCTCGCTGTCCGAGGGCGAGGTCGAGGACTGCATGATCGAGTGCTGGCTGCACGGATCGAGCTTCGACCTGCGCACCGGCAAGCCGTCCGGCCTTCCCGCGACGCGCCCCGTCCCCGTATACCCCGTCAAGATCCAAGGGGACGATGTGCTCGTCTCCGTCACACAGGAGACCTGAGTCACCCATGGCAACGCTTGAAATCCGCGACCTGCACGTCACCGTCGAGGCCGACAACGCCACGAAGGAGATCCTCAAGGGCGTCGACCTGACCGTGAAGCAGGGCGAGACCCACGCCATCATGGGCCCCAACGGGTCCGGCAAGTCCACCCTCGCCTACTCCCTCGCAGGCCACCCCAAGTACACGGTCACCAGCGGCACGGTGACCCTGGACGGCGAGAACGTCCTGGAGATGTCCGTCGACGAGCGCGCCCGCGCCGGTCTGTTCCTCGCCATGCAGTACCCGGTCGAGATCCCCGGTGTCTCGGTCTCCAACTTCCTGCGCACCTCCGCCACCGCCGTCCGCGGCGAGGCGCCCAAGCTGCGTACCTGGGTGAAGGAGGTCAAGGAGGCGATGTCCGAGCTCCAGATGGACCCCGCCTTCGCCGAGCGCAACGTCAACGAGGGCTTCTCCGGCGGCGAGAAGAAGCGCCACGAGATCCTTCAGCTGGAGCTCCTCAAGCCGAAGGTCGCGATCCTCGACGAGACCGACTCCGGTCTGGACGTCGACGCGCTGAAGACCGTTTCCGAGGGCGTCAACCGGGTCCGTGAGTCCGGCGAGGTCGGCACGCTGCTGATCACGCACTACACGCGCATCCTCAAGTACATCAAGCCCGACTTCGTGCACGTCTTCGCCAACGGCCGCATCGCCGCGTCCGGTGGCGCCGAGCTGGCCGACAAGCTGGAGAACGAGGGCTACGAGGCCTACACGAAGGGTGGCGCTTCCGCGTGACTGACGCCCGACAGGGGCTCTCCGGCCTCCTCGACACCGAGGCGATCCGCAAGGACTTCCCGATCCTGGACCGCACGGTCCACGACGGCAAGAAGATCGTGTACCTGGACAGCGCGGCGACCTCGCAGAAGCCGCGCCAGGTGCTCGATGCCCTCAACGAGTACTACGAGCGGCACAACGCCAATGTGCACCGCGGCGTGTACACGATCGCGGAAGAGGCCACGGCGCTGTACGAAGGCGCCCGTGACAAGGTCGCCGCGTTCATCAACGCACCCAGCCGCAACGAGGTGATCTTCACCAAGAACGCCTCGGAGTCGCTCAACCTCGTGGCCAACATGCTCGGCTGGGCGGATGAGCCCTACCGGGTCGACCACGAGACCGAGATCGTCACCACGGAGATGGAGCACCACTCCAACATCGTGCCGTGGCAGCTGCTCTCGCAGCGCACCGGCGCGAAGCTGAAGTGGTTCGGCATCACCGACGACGGCCGGCTCGACCTGTCCAACATCAACGAGATCATCACCGAGAAGACGAAGATCGTCTCCTTCACGCTGGTCTCGAACATCATGGGCACGATCAACCCGGTCGAGCAGATCGTCCGGCGCGCCCAGGAAGTCGGCGCGCTGGTCTGCATCGACGCCTCGCAGGCCGCCCCGCACATGGTGCTCGACGTGCAGGCGCTGCAGGCCGACTTCGTGGCCTTCACCGGCCACAAGATGGTAGGCCCGACCGGTATCGGCGTGCTCTGGGGACGGCAGGAGCTCCTGGAGGACCTGCCGCCGTTCCTCGGCGGCGGCGAGATGATCGAGACCGTGTCGATGCACTCCTCGACCTACGCCCCGGCGCCGCACAAGTTCGAGGCCGGTACGCCCCCGATCGCCCAGGCCGTCGGCCTCGGCGCGGCCGTGGACTACCTCTCGGCGATCGGCATGGAGAACATCCACCGCCACGAGCAGGCGATCACCGAGTACGCGGTGAAGCGGCTCCTGGAGGTCCCGGACCTCCGGATCATCGGTCCGGCCACCGCCGAGGACCGGGGGGCCACGATCTCCTTCACGCTCGGCGACATCCACCCGCACGACGTGGGCCAGGTGCTCGACGAGCAGGGCATCGCGGTCCGGGTCGGACACCACTGCGCACGGCCGGTCTGCCTGCGGTACGGAATTCCTGCGACGACGCGAGCGTCGTTCTATCTGTACTCCACGCCCGCCGAGGTCGACGCCCTGGTGGACGGCCTGGAACACGTCCGGAACTTTTTCGGTTAGACAGCGGCGAGGGTTGACTGGTGAAGCTTGATTCCATGTACCAGGAAGTGATCCTGGACCACTACAAGCACCCCCACGGGCGTGGCCTGCGGGACGGCGACGCCGAGGTGCATCACGTCAATCCGACGTGCGGTGACGAGATCACGCTGCGCGTACGGTACGACGGCGAGACCATCGCCGATGTGAGTTACGAGGGCCAGGGCTGCTCCATCAGCCAGGCCAGCGCCTCCGTGCTGAACGAGCTGCTGGTAGGCAAGGAACTGGGCGAGGCGCAGAAGATCCAGGCCGCGTTCCTGGAGCTGATGCAGTCCAAGGGACAGCTGGAGCCGGACGACGCGATGGAGGAGGTACTGGAGGACGCGGTCGCGTTCGCCGGTGTCTCCAAGTACCCGGCCCGGGTCAAATGCGCGCTGCTGAGCTGGATGGCGTGGAAGGACGCGACGGCGAAGGCGCTGTCCGAAGGGAAGACGGCATGAGCGACAACGAGACTCTCACCACCAAGCCTGCCTCCGAGGAGGAGGTCCGCGAGGCCCTGTACGACGTCGTCGACCCCGAGCTGGGCATCGACGTCGTCAACCTGGGCCTGATCTACGGCATCCACGTGGACGACGCGAACATCGCCACCCTCGACATGACCCTGACGTCGGCGGCCTGCCCGCTGACCGATGTCATCGAGGACCAGGCGAAGTCCGCCACCGACGGCATCGTCAACGAGCTCCGGATCAACTGGGTCTGGATGCCGCCGTGGGGCCCGGACAAGATCACGGACGACGGCCGCGAGCAGCTGCGCGCGCTGGGCTTCAACGTCTGAGTCCCACCCGTACGACCTGAACGGCCCCCGGTACCGCTGGAATCCCAGTGGCGCCGGGGGCCGTTCGTCGTTGTTCGCCCGCCGTACCCCTGGTGTGCGCCGCGCGTTGGTGCAGGGTGCGGAACCTGATCCCCGACACCACGCCGACGAGAGGCACACCGTGCTGCATCAGCTTGTCCTCCCTCACCGCCGGACCGTCGTCGCCGCGGGAGGTGCGCTGGCGCTGGCCGCCCTCGGCCTCGCCGAGCCCGCGCACGCCGCGAGCTACGGGACGCCGACGATCACGCTGTCGGCCGGCTACCTCTCCGGCGCCGTCGGCGCGAGTGCCGACCCGGTGGTCACGGTCACCGTCGGGCAGAGCGGCGCGGATGTGTCCGCCCTCGGCGTGGCGGCGTCGGCCAGCTCCAAGTCGTCCGTCGCCGCGACCGGCGATGTGTCGGTGAGCGGTACGGGCGCCACCCGGCAGCTCCGGGTCGCCGCACACGCCCGGGGCTACACCGACCTCACGATCAAGGTCACCGGCCTCGGCGGGAAGACCGCCACCAAGTCCCTGCACTACGCCGCGTCCGCCGCCGTGCAGAACGCCGCCGACACCCGCTACCTCACCGGCTCCTCGGACGCCTCGGCGGCGGTCGACGTCGGCGGCGGGTACCTAGTGGTGGCCGACGACGAGACCAACACACTCCGCCTCTACGACGGTTCGGCCTCCGGCGCCCCCGTCCGCAGCTGGGACGTCGCCTCGAAGCTGGGTGTCTCCAAGGAGGTCGACATCGAGGGCGCGGCCCGGGTCGGGAACACCATCTACTGGACCGGTTCGCTGGGCAACAACAAGGACGGCGAGTACAAGTCGGACCGCAACACCGTCTTCACGACCACGGTGAGCGGCTCCGGCGCCTCCACCCAGCTGACGGTGGGCGGCAAGTACAAGAAGCTCCGCGACGACCTGGTCGCCTGGGACAAGGCGAACGGCAACCGCTACGGCTTCGCGGCGGGCACCGAGGACGGCGAGGTCCCCAAGCAGATCGACGGCTTCAACGTCGAGGGCCTGGAGTTCGCCCCCGGCTCCACGACCACCGCCTACATCGGCTTCCGCGCCCCGCTCGTCCCGCCGAAGGGCGGCGGCAAGGCGCTGATCGTGCCCGTCACCAACTTCGACAAGGTGGCCGGCTCCGGCGCGAAGGCGACGATCGGTACCCCGATCGAGCTGGACCTCGGCGGGCTCAGCATCCGTGACATCCGTAAGAACTCCGCCGACCAGTACCTGATCGTGGCCGGTTCCTGGGCGGCGGACGACAACTCCGACCCGTACGCCCTCTACTCCTGGGACGGCATCGCGGGACGCGCCCCCCAGAAGCGGCTCGACCTGCCGACCGCCGACCCGGGCGGCTGGGAGGCCGTCGTCACTGTCCCCGACCTGAACACGCCCGGCGCGCGCGCCCAGCTGCTCACGGACGCGGGCTCGGCCGACCTGTACGGCGACGGTACGGAGGCCAAGGACCTCGACCACGACGAGTGGAAGAAGTCCCGCGCCACCTGGTTCACCGTCAACGGCTGACCGGGACGGCGAAGCCCCGTCGTACGGCCGTGGGGGGGGGGGGCCCCCCCCCCCGCGCCCCCCCCCCCCCCCCACGAAGACGGCGGCCGCGGCGCCCCCGCCATCGACCCCCCACGCGCGCGGGCGCCGGCCCGCGGG
>NZ_JBICXG010000040.1:0-55650 GCF_043200175.1 Streptomyces sp. NPDC048462 | reverse complement strand
CACTCGCCCCAACACGCACCTCACACTTCGCAGCACTCCGCCCCACCGGATAAATCCGATGGGGCGGAACGAAGGGGCATTCGCCAACAGCATCCACCGCACATGGGGGGCGCCCCTCTCACGCGAACGTGAACGAGCCTGCGTCGTAGGCGTCTACGACGTACGCGACGCAGGCGTCTACGACGTACGCGCCTGCGTCACTTCGCGCGGTCGAAGTCGATCGCGCTGTAGGCCCGCAGCTTCGACAGCCGGTGGGTCGAGTCGATCTTCCGGATGGTGCCCGACTTGGACCGCATCACGATCGACTCGGTGGTCGCCGTCTCCGCGCGGTAGCGCACACCGCGCATCAGTTCGCCGTCCGTGATGCCGGTCGCCACGAAGAACACGTTGTCGCCGCTGACCAGGTCGTCCGTGGACAGCACCCGGTCCAGGTCGTGCCCGGCGTCCAGCGCGCGCTGGCGCTCGGCCGCGTCCTTCGGCCAGAGCTTGCCCTGGATGACACCGCCGAGGCACTTTATGGCGCAGGCCGAGATGATGCCTTCCGGGGTGCCGCCGATCCCCATCAGCAGGTCGACGCCGGTGTCGTCGCGGGCGGCCATGATCGAGCCCGCGACATCTCCGTCGGAGATGAACTTGATCCGCGCGCCGGTCTCCCGGATCTCCTTGACGATGCCCTCGTGGCGCGGGCGGTCCAGGATGACGACGGTGACGTCCTCGGGGGTGGAGTTCTTCGCCCTCGCGACCCGTCGGATGTTCACCGAGACGGGGGCGTTGATGTCGACGAAGTCGGCGGCCTCGGGGCCGGTGACCAGCTTGTCCATGTAGAAGACCGCGGACGGGTCGAACATCGCGCCCCGGTCGGCGGCGGCCAGCACGGCGATCGCGTTCGGCATGCCCTTGGCGTTCAGGGTCGTGCCGTCGATCGGGTCGACGGCGATGTCGACCTCGGGGCCGGTGCCGTCACCGACCCGCTCGCCGTTGAACAGCATGGGGGCTTCGTCCTTCTCGCCCTCACCGATGACGACGATGCCGTTCATCGACACGGTGGAGACGAGGGTCCGCATGGCCTTCACGGCGGCGCCGTCGGCGCCGATCTTGTCCCCGCGGCCGACCCAGCGCCCGGCGGCCATGGCGGCGGCCTCGGTGACCCGGACGAGCTCCAGGGCGAGGTTGCGGTCGGGGGCCTCCGGGGAGACCTCCAGCTGGGACGGCAGATGATGCTCGGACATCGGAGCGCACCTTTCTGTACGACGACGACCGGATGAGGGTGATGTGACTCTATCGTCAGGTCGATAAAATGAGCAGACCGGGTCACTTATGAGCGGGCGCCCCCGGTTCGGTGCCGTCGGGGCTGATGCGACGATGGACCCGTGGCAAGCAAGCGAGGCAAGCAGACAGTGCGGGACATGTTCCTGTCGTTGGCGGTGATCGCCGCCGTGGCGGGGGTCGTCTACATCTTCGTCCCGCACGACGACAAGGCCGATCCGGTCAAGGCGGTCGACTACCGGGTCGAGCTCCTGACGGCGCGGCGCGCGGCTCCGTACCCGGTGGCGGCGCCCAGCGGTCTGACGCAGAAGTGGAAGCCGACCTCCGTCAGCTACGAGCGCGAGGCCGGCAACAGCTGGCACCTGGGCTTCCTCGATCCGGACGGCGGGTACGTCGCGGTGGAGCAGTCCACGTCGCCGGCGAAGAAGTACATCACCGCTGTCAGTCAGGACGCGAAGAACACCGGCCGCACCCAGCAGGTCGCCGGTGAGAGCTGGCAGCACTGGGAGGGCCCCAAGTACGACGCCCTCGTGCGCGAGGGCAAGGGGGCGACCACGGTCGTCACCGGCTCCGCCTCGCCGGAGCGGCTGGCGGAGATGGCGGCGGCGCTCAAGACGTCCTGACGGCGCCTTCCGGCATACGGGAAAGGCCCTGGAGCACCTGCTCCAGGGCCTTTCCCGTATGCCGCGGCGTGCTCGGACTCAGACGCTCTTGATGACCTCGTCGTAGGCCAGGCGCGGCAGACGCGGGAACCAGGCGTCGTCGCCCGGCTTGCCGATGTTGACGACCATCAGCACGTTGTGGTCGCCGTCCAGGAACTCCTTCTCGATGCCCGCGGCGTCGTAGCCGGTCATCGGGCCGGCGGCCAGGCCGGCGGCGCGGACGCCGATGATGAAGTAGGCGGCCTGCAGTGCGCCGTTCAGCACGGCGGCGGACTCGCGGACCGGGCGCTCGGAGAAGAACGCGTCCTTGGCCTGCGGGAAGTGCGGCAGCAGCGCCGGGAGCTCCTCGTGGAACTCGTTGTCGGTGGCCAGGATCGCGACCAGCGGGGCGGTCGAGGTCTTGGGCTGGTTGCCCTCGGCCATGTGCTGGACGAGGCGCGCGCGGGCGTCGTCCGAGCGCACCAGGATGACGCGCAGCGGCGACTGGTTGAACGCGGTCGGGCCGTACTTGACCAGGTCGTAAATCGCCTGGACCTGCTCCTCGGTCACCGGCTCGTCGGTGAAGGTGTTGGCGGTGCGGGCCTCACGGAAGAGGAGGTCCTGGGCGGCGGGGTCAAGAACGAGGGACATCTTGCGTATTACCTTCCGGACGAACACGGGTGTCGAACTACTCCGGTCACCGTAAGGGAGGGGTAGGTTAACTTTCAACTAAAACTGGAGGGGAGTGATCCACTCCACAACGGTGACAGCGACGGCGACGGGTGGCCCTTCGGCCGTGCACCGCCCGATTCAGCCGGCGTCGGCCGCCGGGCCCTCGGCGCCGTCGGTCCCGGCCGGCCCCGCCAGCGCGGCGTCCAGCCGGGCGCGGGCGCCCTCCAGCCAGTGCCGGCACACCTTCGCCAGCTCCTCGCCCCGCTCCCACAGGGCCAGGGACTCCTCCAGGCTCGTCCCGCCCGCCTCCAGCCGGCGCACCACCTCGATCAGCTCGTCGCGCGCCTGCTCGTATCCGAGCGTGCCCGTGGCCGCAGCCGCCGTCGTCCCGTCGTCCGTCATGTGATCCACCCTATGCGTCGGCATGTCCGTCGGTTCCGGCCCCGGCCGGCCTTCCGGGGCCCTGTCCGCAGGGACCGGAAGGTGTTGCTCATCCGTCGACCCGCACCACGAACTCGCCCCCCGACACCCGGGCCCGCAGCGCGTCCCCGGCCGCCCCCGCGTCCGAGGGATCGCGCACCACGTGCCCGTCCGCCCGCTGCAGCACCGCGTAGCCGCGCTCCAGGGTCGCCGCGGGCGACAGCGCGACCACCCGGGCCCTGGTGTGGGAGAGCTCCGAGTCCGCACGGTCCAGCAGATGGCCCAGCACCCGCCGGCCGCGCCCGATCAGCGCGTCGACCTCCGCCGCGCGCTCGTCCACCATCCGCTGCGGACGCTCCATCGAGGGCCGCCCCAGCGCGTGGGCCAGCCCCCGCTCCTCCCGGTCGAGCAGGCCCCGCAGCGACCGCAGCGCCCGGTCCCGCAGCTGCTGCACCCGGTCCAGCTCCTCGCTCACATCGGGCACGATCCGCTTCGCGGCGTCCGTGGGGGTGGAAGCCCGTACGTCGGCCACCAGGTCGAGGAGCGGGGAGTCCGGCTCGTGCCCGATGGCCGAGACCACCGGGGTGCGGCAGGCCGCGACCGTACGGATCAGCTGCTCGTCCGAGAACGGCAGCAGATCCTCCACGCTGCCGCCGCCGCGCGCCACGACGATCACGTCGACCTCCGGGATCCCGTCCAGCTCCTGCACGGCCTGGACCACCTGGTTCACCGCGTGCACGCCCTGCACGGCGGTGTTGCGGACCTCGAAGCGGACCGCGGGCCACCGGCGCCGGGTGTTCTCCAGGACATCGCGTTCGGCCGCCGAGGCCCGGCCGCAGACGAGGCCGATCAGCTGCGGCAGGAAGGGCAGCGGCTTCTTGCGGTCGAGGGCGAAGAGGCCCTCCCCGGCCAGTGACTTCTTCAGCAGCTCCAGCCGGACCAGCAGCTCGCCGATGCCGACCGGCCGTATCTCCGTGGCACGCAGCGAGAGCTGCCCGCGGGGGGCGTACCACTCGGGCTTGGCGAGGACGACGACCCGCGCGCCCTCCGTGACCACGTCGGCGATCCGGTCGAAGACCTGCCGGAAGCACGTCACGCTCACCGAGATGTCGTGCGAGGGGTCGCGCAGTGTCAGGAACACCACTCCGGCCCCCGGCCGCCGCGAGAGCTGGGTGATCTGTCCCTCGACCCAGACGGCACCGAGCCGGTCGATCCAGCCGCCGATGAGCCGTGACACGTCACCGACGGGCAGCGGAGCTTCCGCGGATGTTTGGAGAGCCATGCGAGCGAGCGTATCCGTCGGCACCGACAACCGGCCGGTCCCGCGGAAGGAGCCCGGGAGAAGGAACCCGCGGGCATCGAACCTGCGGGCGCCGAGCGCGCCACCCGCCGCGCTCCTGACGCTGCCCGCCCGTGTCCCTCACGCTGCCCGCCGTGTCCCTCACGCCGCCCGCCGTCCGCGCTGCACCAGGAGTACCGCGAGCCCCACCACGAGCCAGCACGCCCCCACCACCTGCGCGCTCGACGTCGCCTCCACGATCACCGCGATCAGCACGCCGGCGCCCACCACCGGGATCAGGACGTGCCGCCACCAGCTCGGCGGCCCCTCCATCCGGCGCACCACGAACCAGCCGACCACCGAAGCGTGCAGCAGCACGAACGCGGTCAGCGCGCCCACGTCCACCACCGACACCAGATGGTCCAGGCCGTCGTCGCGCCGGGCCGCCCAGACCGCCGCCACCAGCGTCACGACCGCCGCGATCAGGATCGCGATCCGGGGCACCCCCGAGCGCGGATCGACCTTGGACAGCAGCGCGGGCAGCCGGCGCTCCCGGGCCATCGCGAACAGCAGCCGGCCTGCGGCCGCCTGCCCGGCCAGCGCCGCGAACGCCGCCCCGATCGCCTTGCTGACCGCCACCAGATCGTGCAGCCAGGAGCCGACCGCGGAGTCCACCGTGTCGTAGAAGGCGGAGCCCTGGGCGGCCGGGTCGGCGGCCAGCTCGGCCGATGTCATCGGTTCGAGCAGCGCCGCCAGATACGCCTGTGCCACGAACAGGAACCCCGCCAGCACCAGGCAGAACAGCAGCGCCCGCGCCACCTTGGCCGAGCCGCCCGTCACCTCCTCCGCGAACGTGGCGATGGCGTCGAAGCCCAGGTACGACAGCACGGCCACGGACACCGCCCCCAGCACGGCCGACGCGGAGAAGCCCGCGTCGCCGTTGAGCGGCGTCAGCCAGCCGCGCTGCGCCCCGTCCTGTACCAGGACCACCACGGCGGACACCAGGAACACCAGCAGCACCACGATCTCCATGGCGAGCACCGCGAAGCCGACCCGGGCCGCCGCCCGTACTCCCCAGAGGTTCAGCAGCGTCGTGAGGACCACGGCCAGCGCGGTCCACACCCACCGTGACACCTCCGGCACCAGCGAGTTCATCGCGATGCCGGAGAAGAGGTAGGCGACCGCCGGGATCAGCAGGTAGTCCAGCATCGCCATCCACCCGGCGATGAATCCCGGCGCCTCCCCGAGCCCCTTGCGCGCGTACGCGAACACCGAACCCGCCAGGGGAGCGACCCGCACCATCTGGGCGTAGCTGAAGGCGGTGAACGCCATCACCACGGTCGCCGCGATGTAGACCAGCGCCACCGCGCCGTGGGATTTGGCGTCGAGCGTGCCGAAGACGCCGACCGGGGCCATCGGGGCGATGAACAGCAGCCCGTAGACCACCAGATCCCGGAAGCCCAGCGTCCGCCGCAGCCCCGCCCGGCCTGCGGTGCTGCCGGAGACCTCGCCGGAATCCGCGTCGCGGCGGCCGGAACCCGTACCGCTGCCGGAACCCGTACCGCTGCCGGAATCGCTGCGGCTGTCGCTGCCGGCCATGAGTCCTCCGTTGTTCGCGTGATGATCAGTCTCCCGACCCCGTCGGCCCCGCGCCTGTTCGGTACGGCCTAACGGCCTCCCCTGCCCCGGGGAGCGGACTCCAGGCGCCCTCCGGCTCCGCGCCCTGCCTCGGGGGGAGGCCGTTACGATGGGGCGCATGACTGCTACGACACCCCGACGCGTCCTGCTCGCCGCTCCCCGTGGCTACTGCGCGGGCGTGGACCGTGCCGTGATCGCCGTGGAGAAGGCTCTGGAGCAGTACGGCTCACCGGTCTACGTGCGCCACGAGATCGTCCACAACAAATACGTCGTGCAGACGCTGGAGAAGAAGGGCGCGATCTTCGTCGAGGAGACCGCCGAGGTCCCCGAGGGCTCGATCGTGATGTTCTCCGCCCACGGCGTCGCGCCGACCGTGCACGACGAGGCGGCCGAACGGAAGCTCGCCACGATCGACGCGACCTGCCCGCTCGTCACCAAGGTCCACAAGGAGGCCGTCCGCTTCGCGCAGGACGACTTCGACATCCTCCTCATCGGCCACGAGGGCCACGAGGAGGTCATCGGCACCTCCGGCGAGGCCCCCGACCACATCACGCTGGTGGACGGCCCCGAGGACGTCGCGAACGTCGAGGTGCGCGACCCGTCCCGGGTCGTCTGGCTCTCCCAGACCACGCTCTCGGTCGACGAGACGATGGAGACCGTCGGCGCGCTCAAGGAGAAGTTCCCGCTGCTGATCTCGCCGCCGAGCGACGACATCTGCTACGCCACGCAGAACCGCCAGATCGCGGTCAAGCAGATGGGCGCGGACGCCGACCTGGTGATCGTCGTCGGCTCCAAGAACTCCTCCAACTCGGTCCGCCTGGTCGAGGTCGCACTCGGCGCGGGCGCGGGCGACTCGCACCTGGTCGATTCCGCCGACGAGATCGACGAGGCCTGGCTGGACGGCGTCTCCACGGTCGGCGTCACCTCCGGAGCATCCGTGCCCGAGGTGCTGGTCGACGGTGTGCTGGCCTGGCTGTCCGAGCGGGGTTTCGAGGACGTGGAGATCGTGAAGGCGGCCGAGGAGTCCATCATCTTCTCGCTGCCCAAGGAGCTCCGCCGGGACCTGCGCGCGGAGGCGGCGGCGCTGTCGGCGGAATGACCCGGTGACCAAGGTCGTCCGACCGCCTTTCCGTACCGGGTTTCCGCTCCGGGAAGTGAGCGGGGCCGCCTGCCCGTAACGTGGATCACATGGAGATCTTCGGCGTGGACATCGGCGGATCCGGGATCAAGGGTGCTCCCGTGGACCTGGACCGCGGAGACCTGGCGCGGGAGCGCCACAAAGTACTCACACCGCACCCGGCCACGCCTGATGACGTGGCCGGGGCAGTGGCCGAGGTGGTCGGGCACTTCGACTGGTCGGGCCCGGTGGGCATCACCTTCCCGGGCGTGGTGACCAGCGGTGTCACCCGCTCCGCGGCCAATGTCGACAAGGGCTGGATCGACCTGGACGCCCGCACGCTGCTGAGCGACAGGCTCGGCCTGCCCGTCACCGTGCTGAACGACGCGGACGCGGCCGGTGTCGCGGAGATGACCTTCGGCGCGGGGCGCGGCCGCAAGGGCACGGTCATCGTGCTGACACTCGGTACGGGCATCGGCAGCGCGCTGTTCATCGACGGCAGGCTCGTGCCCAACACCGAGCTCGGCCATCTGGAGCTGAACGGCCACGACGCGGAGAAGCACGCCTCCACCAAGGCCAAGGAGGACGAGGACCTGAGCTGGCACCACTGGGCGCACCGGGTGCAGAAGTACCTGGTCCACGTGGAGATGCTGTTCTCGCCCGAACTGTTCATCATCGGCGGCGGTGTCAGCCGCAAGGCCGACAAGTTCCTGCCGCTGATCGAGCACGTACGGTCCGAGATGGTGCCGGCCGAGCTGCAGAACAACGCCGGCATCGTGGGCGCGGCCATGGCGGCAGCGGGCAGCTGAGACGCTCCCGGACCGCTTCCGCAACCGGGCCTGCCACTCCTCGGGCCGGATTCCGTACCCGCCCGCCCTTATCCCTGGCCGGTTCCCTGCCCGTCCCGCCCGTTTGCCCGTCCCGCCCGTTTCCCGGCCGGGGCTCAGCGCTGCCGGCGCCGTGGTCCCTGTGCAGCGGCCCGGGGTGCCTGCCCGCCGGATCGCGGGGACTGCGGCTGCGCGCCCGCCCGCGCGGTCTGTGCGGCCAGCAGCATCCGTCGCTGCCGGGCCCGCATCAGCCGGACCTTGCGCACGGTCGCGATGAGCCCGGCGACGAGCGTGCCGCCGTACAGCCAGCCGGCGTGGACGGCGAGGGCGGTGACGACGGCCATCATCTGCCCGCCGAGGCCGCCCGTGCCGCCCGAGATCGGGATGATCCCGACGGCGAACGCGATCGGCACGCTGATCGGCGCGGTCACCAGGTCCGCAGGGCGCACCCAGAACGCGGTCAGGGCGCTGACCGGCAGGAACAGCACACCGAACACGACGGCTGAGCCGTCGAACAGCAGCCAGTCCACACAGGCCAGCACGAACATGGTGGCCGCCGCGAAGAGCCCGGCCCCGATACCCGTCAGCCGCGGATTCGGCAGCCGCCGCAGGGCGAGCACGGCAGGCGGCACCGGGCGGGCCCGGCCAGCGGGTGTGCTCATCACCCGGTAGACGGCGGCGCTCTCGCCGACCGCCGCCTTTGCTCCCTTGGTTCCGTTGGCTCCCTTGGTCCCGAGCGGGGACAGCGGGGCCTGCTGAGTCTGGCTGCGCTGCGGGGGACGTGTCCTGTGCTGCTCCACCGGGACAACGTAGGTTGCCGAGCGGCAGGAATCAGGTGCGGGACACGCGCTTTGGGTGACCTTGGCGATGAGTTCGATGCCACACGGCCCAATGGGAACCGGATCGGCCCCCGGCGGGACCCGTGGCCGGGCGCTCGCCCCCGCCCGTAAACTGGAGAATCGGTCCACCGGGCCGGACCTCACTGCCCAGCCCGCCCACCCTCTAGGGAAGTCGCCAACGTGTCGCTCACGATCGGAATCGTCGGCCTGCCGAATGTCGGCAAGTCGACCCTGTTCAACGCCCTGACCAAGAACGACGTGCTGGCGGCCAACTACCCGTTCGCCACGATCGAGCCGAACGTCGGCGTCGTCGGCGTCCCCGACCCGCGCCTGAAGACCCTCGCGGAGATCTTCAGCTCCCAGAAGCTGCTCCCGGCGACGGTCGACTTCGTCGACATCGCGGGCATCGTGCGCGGCGCGAGCGAGGGGGAGGGCCTGGGCAACAAGTTTCTCGCGAACATCCGTGAGTCGGACGCGATCTGCCAGGTCATCCGCGCCTTCAAGGACGAGAACGTCGTCCACGTGGACGGCAAGGTCTCGCCCAAGGACGACATCGAGACGATCAACACCGAGCTGATCCTCGCCGACCTCCAGTCCGTCGAGAAGGCCGTCCCGCGCCTCACGAAGGAGGCCCGCCTCCAGAAGGAGAAGGTCGCCGTCCTGGCCGCGGTCGAGGAGGCCCAGAAGATCCTCGAAGCGGGCGACACCCTCTTCCACGCAGGCATCACCGCCGGCACCGAGAAGGGCCGCCTCCTCCACGAGCTGCACCTGCTCACGACCAAGCCCTTCCTCTACGTCTTCAACGTGGACGAGGACGAGCTGGTCGACGAGGACTTCAAGAACGAGCAGCGCGCCCTCGTGGCCCCCGCCGAGGCGATCTTCCTCAACGCCAAGATCGAGTCCGAACTGATCGAGCTCGACGACGACGAGGCCCTGGAGCTCCTCCAGTCCATGGGCCAGGAAGAGCCCGGCCTCGCCACCCTCGGCCGCGTCGGCTTCGACACCCTGGGCCTCCAGACCTACCTCACGGCAGGCCCCAAGGAGACCCGCGCCTGGACGATCAAGAAGGGCGCCACGGCCCCCGAGGCGGCCGGTGTGATCCACACCGACTTCCAGAAGGGCTTCATCAAGGCGGAGATCATCTCCTTCGACGACCTGGTCGAAACGGGCTCGGTCGCCGAGGCCCGCGCCAAGGGCAAGGCGCGCATGGAGGGCAAGGACTACGTCATGCAGGACGGGGACGTGGTGGAGTTCCGCTTCAACGTCTAATACGTTCGGCGAAAGGCCGTCTGACCTGCGGCGGAGCGGGTTGGGCGGCCTTTGCGGTCCGCACGGAGTCCGCAGCGTGCTGACTTCGGTCAGCGCGCGGGGGAGCGGCTATGCCGCTTCGTCGACCTGCGGCTGGGTATCGGCGGACTGGTCCGCGTACGCCTTGTCGACGGCAGCCCGGGTCCGCTCCTCGGAGTCGGGCCACAGGTGGGTGTAGATGTTCAGCGTCATGGCCGCATTGGTGTGGCCGAGACGCTCGGAGACCGTCTTCACGGACTCGCCGTGCTTGATCAGCAGGCTGGCGTAGTGGTGCCGGAGGGCGTGGGGTCCGGTGCCCTTCGGTATGCCGGCCTTCGCACAGGCGGGCCGCCAGGACCCGTCCATGAAGTGCGTGTAGACCGCGGGCCCGCCTTGCGGCGCCGTGAAGATCCAGCCCTCGGGCCCATCGGCGGGGAAGTCCCGCAGGTGGGCCTTCATCGCGTCCACCGCCATGCGGGGGAGCGGGACCGTGCGGTGCGAGCGAGCAGTCTTGGGCGGGCAGACGTACACGCCGTGCTTGGCGGTCTGCTGGATCTGCTGCTCGACCGAGACGGTCGCGTGCAGCAGGTCCACGTGCCGGAGCTGGAGGCCGAAGAGCTCGCCGGGGCGGAGCCCCGTGCATGCGCCCAGCAGGACCAGGCCCTTGTAGCGGCCGGGTATCTCCTCGGCCAGCGTCCGCACCTGTTCGACGGCCAGGGGTACGACCTTCTTCCTCGGAACTGAGGGCAGCTTCGCGTCGGTGCAGGGGTTGTGCGGAATCATGCGGTCGCGGACCGCTGCCCGGAAGACGGCGTTGACCGTGTTGAAGACGGTGCGGGAAGTGCTCGCAGCCAGCTTGTGGGTGGTCGTCAGGCTGGTGATCCAGCTCTGCACGTCACCGGGCTTGATCGCGCCGAGTGCCCGCTTCTCCCAGACGGGGTAGGCGTAGCAACGCAGGTGCTGGGCTACGGCCTTGGCCGTCGACGGCCTGTGCGGCTGGCTGGCCCGCCACTCCTCCGCGTACTCCTTGAAGGGTTTCTTCGCCGAGCGCGGGTCGACGTACTGCCCGGTGACCACGCTGGTCGTGACCTCGTCGAGCCAGCGCTGGGCGTCGATCTTGCGGTCGAAGTGGCGGGCGTGTTCCTTGCCGTCGAGGTCGCGGTAGCGGGCACGCCATTTGCCGTTGGGTCGCTTCTGGATGTTCGCCAAGTGGCTTCTCCTTTGTGCTGGTTGTCAGTAGTGGCCGCCGTCCTCGATGTCGCTGGTGAGGGTGCGAGCGTCCCGCTCGTCGCCCATGAGGCGGAGGCACTGCTCGTTGATCGCGCGTGAGCTGTCGGGGTGTGCCTTGATGTGGTCGGCCACGGCGACCACGGCGCGGTGCAGGCGGTCGCGGGCGTCACGGGTTTCGTAGAACGATTCGACGGCTTCCTGGACGAGCCGTCGGCTATCGATGTCGAGCCCTTCCAGGGGCGGTGACATGAGTTCTTCGAGGGGCAGCTCGAAGACGCGGGAGAAGGCGAGCGCCTCATCGAGGTTGATCCGACGGCGGGGTGAGCCGTTCTCGATGCGCCACACGGCCGTCTGGTTCATCTTCACGCCCGCTCTGGTCACCCGCTCGGCCAGCTCGGTCGTGCTCCACCCTCTGACCTCGCGCTCCAGGGCCACGCGGCCCGCCACGTTGCCTTCGCTGTAGAGCAGCGGCACTTCGCCACCCTCGACCTTCTCGCTTGCCATCGAACCTCCATCGCGACCGTCGCTATCCAAATTGAAACACGGGCTTCCCGGTTTGGCTAACCGCCGATCATGAGGTACTGATTATGCAGATCGAATCGCTACCTAGCCGAATGGGAACGCATGCGATATCTGACCACCGCCGAGGTCGCCGAGCGCTACCGCACCGCCGAGAGCACCGTCCGTTACTGGCGCCATCTCCAGAAGGGGCCCCGCGGCATCAAGGTCGGCAAGCGGGTGCTCTACCCCGAGGCCGAACTGCTGCGCTACGAGCGCGCGCTGATCGACGGCGGAGAGGACTGGGGCCTGGCCTCATGAGCCGCCGGCCCGTCCGGACACAGCAAAGGCCCTCGGCGCGCCTACGCCGAGGGCCGGAGATCCCCCTGC
Source organism: Streptomyces sp. NPDC048462 (assembly GCF_043200175.1). Lineage (NCBI taxonomy): Bacteria > Bacillati > Actinomycetota > Actinomycetes > Kitasatosporales > Streptomycetaceae > Streptomyces > Streptomyces sp. NPDC048462. Next base: position 43,546 of record NZ_JBICXG010000040.1, on the reverse strand, counting down.
ACGCCGCCCATCCCTGAACGAACGAACCGGTGGGGGCGAGACCTAGCCCGTCTCGCCCCTCACCCGAGAGGAACGTCTATGAAGGACCCTACGTCCCCCGCCACCTCGAAGGCATCCGGTGTTGCCTGGCCACCGATCGCGATCCCGGGCCAGGGTCTGCCTCGGAACCGCGAAGAGCGGACGGAACCACGTGCCGGCACGGGAGGCGCGACCTCCGATGCTCCGAATCGGAGCACTCCCGGTTCGCGACCTGCTCAGGTCAGCGCCCCGACAACCGCGTCGGACAGCGCAGTCGATCCTGCTGCAGGCGGATCAGAAACCCAAGACGGCGGCGAGGCGGCAGGCGAAGGCAGCGCGCTGCTGGACGACCTCCGCACGGCGATCAGGCGGTACGTGGTGCTGCCCAGCGACGAGGCCCTGACCGCCGTCACCCTCTGGGTCGCGGCCTCCCACATCCAGCCTGGCCTCCAGCACGCACCACGGCTGGCGGTCGTCGGACCGACCAAGGGGTGCGGCAAGTCCCGTCTCCTGGACGTTCTCTACGAGACCGTCCACCAGCCGATGATGACGGTCAACACCTCCCCCGCCGTCGTCTTCCGCGTCATCGGCAAGAACCCGCCGACGCTGCTGGTGGACGAGGCCGACACCATCTTCGGCCCCAAAGCGGGCGACAAAGAGGACCTGCGCGGCCTGCTGAACGCCGGGCACCAGCGCAACCGGCCCGCCTGGCGGATCTCCGGGCCGGAGCACAAGCCGACCGCATTCCCCACCTTCGCGATGGCGGCGCTGGCCGGTATCGGTGACCTGCCGGACACGATCATGGACCGGGCAATCGTCATCCGCATGCAGAAGCGCAAGCCGGGCGAGCGGATCACCCCGTTCCGATCGCGGTACTCCGTACCGGAACTGCACGCGCTTCGCGACCGGCTGGCCGACTGGCTGGTCCCGCAGCGCGGCACCGTCGCGGGCGCGGTGCCGAAGATGCCCGTCGAGGACCGCGCCGCCGACACATGGGAGCCGCTCGTCATCGTCGCCGACCTCGCCGGTGGGCACTGGCCCGCGCGGGCACGTGCCGCCTGTCTGGCGATGACGCGCAACGAGGTGGTCCAGGACGAGCAGACGACGCTGAAGACACGGCTGCTGCGTGACATCCGCCGTGTCTTCGACCAGGAGGGCGGCAGGGAGGCACTGCGCAGCCAGGACCTGCTGGCCGTGCTGATCCAGGACGCCGAGGCCCCGTGGGCGGAGTACGGCACGAAGGGGTTGAACGCCTACCACCTGGCGAATCTGCTGCGCGACTTCGGCATCAGCCCGGCCAACTACCGGTTCGAGAACGGCCGGCAGGCCAAGGCGTACGCCCGCAACCAGTTCGTGGACGCATGGGCTCGCTACTGCCCCGACCCCGCCCCGTCGGCACCCACCGCCGAGGTCCCGGCACGTCCGGCCCAGGGCAGGCCGCCCGCCCCTCCGTCCGGGGCGCTGCCCACCGGCCCGCCGGGAAGGCCCGCAGGGCCCAGGCCCACTCGCTGACACCAGGTCCGCATCAATCCGTCGCATCCGTCCCCGCGCAGGTCAGCGCGGGGACGGATCTCCTCGCCGTTACGGATCGATCCGTACCTGCGGCCCTCTCCGTACCTGTGCTGACCAGCCACGCGACGGATGCGACGGATGCGACGACGGGCCACCCCACACGACTGACGGAGCATCACCATGCCCGAATCGAACGCCGACGACCCCACCTCCCGCCGCCGCAGGAGGCTGTTCAGGCTCACCCGACGACCAGCAGCAAGCTGGAGCGAACGAGCCTCTAACGAGGCTTCGTCCGCGCTTGCCCCCGCCCCAGGGGTGGCGGAGGACAAGGCCGAGCGCCAGGGGGCGCCCGAGCCGGAGGAGGGGGTGGCCGAGGGCTCCGGCCAGCCCGCAGCCGACTTCGCTCCTCGCAGTACGCCGGCCGATGCCCCACCGCTTGTCGAGCAGCCCTCATGGCGGGATCTCGACGCCCCCGCCCTGCCCGCGCAGATGAACCGCAAGCGCACCGTGGAGAAGCGCGACCAGGAGAAAACCATCCGCTTCACGCGCACCGCGGTCCAGGTGATCAGCGCCGCCGCTCACCAGCGCGGTCAGAGGTTCGCCGGATTCGTCGGGGACGCGGCCCTGGCCGTTGCGGTGGGCAAGGCGAGGATGGTCGGCAGTCCGGAAGACGATCCTCTGCGCCCGCTGATCGAGGCCGTCGAGGCGCACACGGTCGCGCTGAACCGCATCGGCGGCAACCTCAACCAGATCACCGCAGCCATCAACCGAGGAACCGTCCCCGAGCGCGCCGAGGCGGTTCTGGACCGCGTCGAGGAGGCAGCACAGAACAGTTTCCACCTCATCGACCAGCTCCTGTCGGACGGCACGGCTCATGGTTCCTGACGTCTCCACCGGCTCCGACAGCCGCGGACTGATCGCCTACCTCTTCGGCCCCGGCCGCCGCGACGAGCACACCAACCCCCACATCGTCGCCGCCTGGAACATGGCCGGCGCCCCGGACCCCGGCCGCGACCCGGCAGCCACTTACTCCCAGCTCGCCAGGCGACTCGACCACCACGTCGACCTCCGCACCCGCGAGCTGGGCGGCAAGAAGCCACCGCAGCACGTCTGGCACTGCCCGGTCCGCACCGCGCCCGGCGACCGCTACCTCACAGACACCGAGTGGGCCGAGGTCGCCCGCCGCGTCGTGCACGCCACGGGCATCGCACCCGACGGCGACGAGCGGGCCTGCCGATGGATCGCGGTACGCCACGCCGACGACCACATCCACATCATGGCCACCACCGTCCGCGCCGACGGACGCCGCCCACGCACCCACCAGGACGGCCGACGGGCCCAAGCCGAGTGCCGCCGGGTCGAAGCCGAGTTCGGCCTGCGCCGCCTGAAGTCCGGCGACCTCACAGCCCCTCGCACCCCCACCGGTGCCGAACGCGCCAAGGCCGAGCGCCAAGGCCAGACCGTGACAGCACGACAGTGGCTGCGCGAGCGGGCATACGCCGTCGCCGCCGCCGTGCAGACCGAGGCCGACTACTTCACCGTTCTGCAGTCCCTCGGCATCAAGTTCAAGACGCGCCTCGGCCCCGAGAGCGGCGACGTGATCGGCTACAGCCTCGCCGCACCCGGCGACACCAACAGCGTCGGCGAACCCGTCTGGTACGGCGGCTCGAAGCTCGCCCCCGACCTCTCCATCAACCGCCTCCGCGAACGCCTCCCTGACCAGGAGATAGCCGACCGCCCCAGGTTCGCGGCAGATCCCGCCGAGCCGTGGCGGCACTCCATCACCGCGATACAGACGGCGCACACCGCCCTCGACTCCGACGACGATGCCGGCGCCCAGGCCCACCTCGCCGCCTTCGGCGATGCCCTCTACAACTTCTCCAGCGCCACGACCGGCCCACGCCGGGCGGAACTACGAGCGGCGGCAATGGCGTTCAACCGCGCCCGCCGCTCCGCCACCCGCGCCGACCACCAGGCCGCCACTGCCCTGCGCAAGGCCGCCAAGGAACTCGCCTACGCCTCCAACGCGCCCGGAGGATTCGCCATCGCCCTGCTCTTCGCCACCGTGCACCTGGCCCGCGCGGCCGCCACATGGCACGAGCAACGCGGCTTTCAACAGCAGGCTGCTGCAGCCGAGGAAACCGTCCGGCACCTTCAGGTGGCGTACCAGCAGGCCGCCACACCCATCTTGGCTGACCTGAACCGCCGCGCACCGCGAGCCGCAACCGCTCGTCGCTTCGAGCAGGACGTTCGCGCGGCCCTCCCCGATTACGCCGACCGGATCCTCGCCGACCCCACGTGGACCGCCCTGACCACAACCCTCGCCAAAGCCGAGACCGCCGGCCACAACCCCCGACGACTCCTGGCCGAGGTGGGCGCCCAGCGGGAACTCGACAGCGCCGAGCACCCCGCCGAGATCCTCAACTGGCGCATCACCACTCAGCCGAACCGGCGGACGCAAGCGGCTCGCAACCGAAGCACCATCAGCGGAACGTCGTCCATATCCGCCACGTCATACTCTTCGGCCAAGCCCGCGGCCGATCGCTCCAAGCCAGAATCCCGGAGCAAGGGCCGATAGCACCGAGGCCGGAAGTTTCAGCTACTTCAGCAGCGGGAAGCCAGGGCGCTGAACCCGTTCACGAGACAGCACCCTAGAAAGGGTCTGCCGAGGTGCCGTGCGTGAGGTTCTCGAGGATCGTGCGCAGCCACGGGCTGCGAACGGCTGGTAGGCGGACCAAGGTGTGCTGGAACGTTCCCCGGTCGGCCCTGAACAGATAGTGGGGGAGCGGCGGGAGCGGGTCGTCGCGGAGAACGTCTTGGGGTATGCGGCCCGACGCGGGAACTGGCAAGTATGGCTGGGGCGAGACCAGCCACAGCCACACCCCCAGCGGCAGGGGCACCAGGTACGCCGACGCGGTTGGCCTCTCGGGGGCCCAGGTCTGCCCCGTCTGGGGATGGACTGGCACGAGGAGGATGTCGACGTCTGCGTCGGGGGAAGGTCGTCCCGGTCCAGCCAGGACGGCACGCCGCTTCGGGGCACCTGCGGGCAATAACACAGCGAGCGCGCGTTGGAACACGCCTGCTGTCAGGCCGCCGGGGACCTTTACCGGCTGCCCTTTGGAGGCCACCAGCAGGTGGGCGAGCGCATGGCCGACTGCCGCCTCCCACTGCGGACTCCACGACCAGTAGTGGTTCGATCCCAACCGTCCTCCCCACGTGGCAATCGGCTCGAACGGGGGCGTTTCCTCCCCCTTCTCTGCCAGCTCCGTCCAGGAGCGGGGCGCAGCGTGGTGTCCGTCGACGGGGACGCGGTGTACGGCGTCCGAGCTGAGCCGCACTGCCTGCCAGAGCGAACAGTCGTCGACCCTGGTTGCCACGGGGAGGTCGCATGCCTCGCAGGCCATGTTGGGCCCGTCGGCTCCGTCGAGGCCACAGCAGGCACCACCGCGTGCCTCAGGAATCAGCCGGGTTCCACGGATATCACCGGGCGCGATGACACTCGCCCCGGGCATGCCGTGGGACAGTGCGTGGACTGGCGCATAAATGCCGCGTGCCTCCGCCTCGCCCGGATCGATCTCGTCCCACATTCGCCACGGCCCGCCCCAGGGATCCGGGTCCACGGCAAACGTCCCTGAGTGCATGAGCACCGGAAGCTGAGCCCCGTTCCCGTACTTCTGACGGGCGTGGATGGGCAGTGAGACCTGGGACAGAGGGCTAGTCAGCTCAGCGCCACATCCCGCACACACGAAAACGAACAAGAGTCCTCCACTTGGGAAGCAGAGACATCTTCGCAGCTCGCCGGCACCCAGCCAACATGTTTACCCGCCGTTGCGGGAGCGGCGCCTGCCACCCAGCGCTGACGCGTTCTCGGTTGGCGAGATGAGGGGCATACCCAAGCTTCCAAGTCGATCAAGAGGCCGTTTTCGTGAATGGATTCGCCCGACTCGTTCCCCGAGGTAACGACACTCAGACGGGGCCCACAGAGCGCCCGCGGCCCCCACTTCCCATAGCAGCGCGGGCTGCGGGTAGCTGCGAGATCCACGTCGTGACTTCGGCCAGGTGCTCGGCTTGCAGCCCAAGATGTGGATCGGGTTCGACAAGGAGAGTCGCCACTCCTTTGGCAGTTCGCTCCGCCGCCCAGGCATGGTCGAGGCTGGTGAAATCGTCGTCGATCCAGACGGCGGGAGCTCTGCCGAGCCAGGTGTCGGCGTAGTCGCGTTTCCAGAGGTAGCCGTCGGGGTGGCTGGTGGTGATCTGGGGGCGAGGCAGGTCGAGGTAAGGGAAGTCGGGCAGCCCCAGGAGAGGGCCGATGATCGTGGTGGCGTCCCTGCGCCAGCTCGTGCACCACACGGGGGTGACGAGTCCGCTGGTCAGGAGGTCGGTGAGAATGCCGCCCTGGCGAGGGTCGAGCCAGATGGGCACGGGATCGTCGGGGTGCCGACCAGTGGGCACGATGGTGTGGCGGACGTGGGTGGGCGGGGTGCTGCCGTCGGCGGCCGGGAACGGGATGAGGACGCCGTCGATGTCCAGGAGCAGGTAGGGCAGGGACATTGGTGCCTCCGGCGGTCAGCGTTTGCGGGCGGTGATCAGGAGGGTGGTGGGCCACAGGTCGCGGCGCGGGTGCCGCAGCTCCACCGTCGAGGTGATGCGCAGGCCGGTCCGGGAGAGGTGAGCTCCCCAGCGGCTGGCGTCGAACTCCCATCGAGCGAGGGGCAGTCGGGTGCGGTCGGGCATGGTGACGTAGTCCTCGCGCGGACGGTCGTCCGTGGATGGATGTCTTCCGGCCCGTGCCGGGTGAGGGACGGAGAAGGCTAGGACGCCGCCAGGTTTCAGGCGTCGGGAAACGGCGGTGAGGAGGAGCTCGGGGGCGACGAGGCCGACGGCGCCGAAGACGGAGTAGATCGCGTCGAAGGTCCGGCCGGTGGCCTGCAGGTGGTGCAGTGCGTGGCCGGCGGCGAAGGTGGCGCCGTCGATGTGGCCATAGTGGGAGCGGGCCCGGCGCACCTGGAGGCCGACCAGGTCCACGCCGGTGACGCGGGCCTGGTGGTGCTTCGCGAGGTGGGCCACGTTGTGGCCGGGGCCGCAGCCCAGCTCCAGGACGTGCTTCCCGCACAGATCCCGGCCCAGGATCTCGGCGCCGGGACCGATGCCCGCGTGGGTGCTCCATTCCATCCGGGTAGGCGCGGCGAGGGCGTGCGCGGGGGCAGCGGCTGTGCGCTGGGCTGCGTGGGCGTACCAGGGGGAGACCTGGGCGAGCACCTAGACCTCCAGGAGTTGGACCACGTCGTTGAGGTGGCGGCGGACGACGGGGATGTACGCGGGGTCCTTGGCCGGATCGTCGATCCAGCGGATGGCCTGCTCCATGAACCACTCCACGGCCCACATGCGATGCCAGCCCAGGGCCCATGCCTCGGCGGCCAGGCCGCCCCGGGCGGCGAGGGCGTCCGCGTGACCGCCTGCGGTGACGTACTGCTCCAGGAACACCCGCATGCGGAAGGGGCTCGGCACGTCGGTGGTGCCGTGGTAGGAGGCGAGGTCGATCAGGCCGGGTCCGGTGAAGGCGCGTGCGAAGTCGAGGAGGTGCCAGCCGTTCTCCCCGATGTGGACGCTCGTGGGGTGGAACTCGGAGTGGACCCATCCGAACGGGTCGAGCGTCGCACCCTGGACACGGGCCTCGGCCGCGGCGGAGATCTTCCCCAGCGCGGTCTCGACGTCATCGCAGTCCGCCCAGCGGTCAGCTTTCCGTAGCCGTTGGAGGTGATCGAGGGCTCGGCCGGGCAGGGCTGCGAGGCCCTCGCCGTCGAGGAGGGGCAGACCGCTGGCCGGGCGGGCGGCATGGAGCATGACGGCGGCGGCGACGCCGTCGAGGTCGTCTGCATCCCGTACGGGGTTGCCGAGGTCGTCCATGAGCATCCCGAGCCACTTGTCCTGCATGGCGGTGGCGTGGAGCGCGGGGACCGGGAGCCGTCGCTGGTAGGCCAATCGCAGGGACTGGGCCTCGCGGTCGAAGGGTTCCTTGGCGTATTTGAAGACGGCCGTGGTGCTGTCGGGGAAGGTGACGCGTTCGACGCCGGACATGCCCCAGACGCGAATCTCGGTACGTTCGGGGAGGGGCTTGCCGATGAGAGCGCACAGGTCGTTCAGCAGGGTGGCGGACAGGCTCTGGGCCATGGGGTCTCCAGGGGACTGGTGGGCTCCGGGGCGGGCGCGCGCGAGCTGGCCCGCCCCGGAGCCGTACCGGGGGCAGGGTTACTCGGCTGCGGTCACGCGGTGGGCGTAGACCTGCTCGATCCAGCCCGCCTTGAACTCGGCCAGGTCGTCACGGAAGTTGGCCATCGAGGCACCGTAGGGTGCGACGACGCCGCCGGACTGGTCCGGCACGGACTGGCAGCCGTGCACCAGTCGGCCGCCGAGCGCGGCGTGGGCCTTGATGGACTCGATCCGGCGGTGCTCGTTGAACCAGCCGCCGTGGTAGACCTCGTCCAGCATTCCGCCCGTCGCGTCGTCCAGGTCGAAGACGACGGAGGTGGCGGCAGGAAAGAACCAGCACGGGCCGACGTTGGAGATGTGCCCGTCCAGCTCGACCTTGTTGAGCGCCATCAACGTCGCTGCCTCGCGCAGCATGCGCAGGTGGTCGGCGGTGATCTGCGGGAGGCCGAGGCCGGCCAGGTGCTCCTCGCGGAAGAGGTACGAGTACACCCCGTCCGCCGTCGCCAGCACGCGGGCCGCGTCGGAGGTGGACTCGCCGTGGTTCTTGATGAAGTCGAGCGCGAGCTGCTCGACCGTGCTCTCGGTGGTCTCGTCCACGTCCAGGAGCTGGGCCTTCACCAACTCCCAGTCGGCGACGAGCCAGGTGTTGGACTCGAAGCGGAAGAAGTACTCGGCTGGGTCGATGGTGATGCGCCGGCCGTCCACCTGGATGCCGGGCAGGCGGTTCCAGCGCGGGTCGAAGGCGTCGGGCAGCTCGACCGTGATGGTCGCAGTGTCGATGGTGGTCACCGTGTCTCCGTCTCTGATCGTCCGGGCCGGGGCACAGGAATGCCCGAGCCCGGTGGGGCGTACGGAACTTGGGGGCCGCCCGGCCCGCGATGCCGTGAGTGGGGCGGCTGTCGATAAGTGAACCGCCCGCTACGCAGAGTGGGTACGGTGTGACCGGGGTCAAGCGGTATACACGGTTTACGGACTCGGAGCGGAGGCGATCGTGCCGACACCGACCAGCGCCAACTCCCGCCTACGCGACACGATCAACGCCACCGGGTGCACGTACGACGCGCTCGCCAAGGACGTACGCCGCATCGCCGCCGAGAACGGCGAACTGCTCCAGACCAACAAGTCAGCCATCTCCCACTGGGTGGGCGGTGCCCGCACGCCATCCGGCCAGGCAGGCCAGTACCTCGCCGAAGCCCTCTCCCGGCGGCTGGGCCGCGTCGTTACCCGAACCGAGCTCGGCCTCCACTCACCGGACACGGAGTTGCTACCGGACACCGACCCCGTCACCGCGGTCACCGACCTCGGCCGCGCGGACGTCGAGCGCCGCCGCTTCCTTGCCATCGCCGCGTTCACCACGGCCGGCGTGGCCATGCCGCTCCTGCACGACCACGAAGCCACCTCGCGGATGCTCCGCGCCCGCACCGCCCGCTCCCTCGTCGGCAGCGACGACATCGACGTCGTACGACAGATCACGGCAGCCTTCAGCGCCGCCGATGAACGGCTCGGCGGCGGGCACGGCCTGACCACGGTCACCGCGTACCTCGCCGACACGGCGGCCCCCATGCTGCGGGGCCGCTTCCCCTCTGAGCCCTTACGTCAGGCCGCCTTCGGCGCCGTCGCCGAACTCGCCTACCTCGCAGGGTGGAAGCACCACGACCTTGGACACGAAGGCGCTGCCCAGCGCTACTACCAGGTCGGCTACCAGCTCGCCTGCGAAGCCGACCCCCACGGCCATGCCGCCTGGATGATGCGCGCCCTCGCCCACCAGTCCCTCAGCCTCAAGCAACCCCACCACTGCGTGGACCTCGTCAAAGGCGCCCTCACCCGCGGCCTCGGCCACGTCGACGGACAGACCGAAGCCCTTCTTCGCATCACGCACGCCCGCGCCTACGCAGCGGTCGGCGAGAACCCATTGGCCGCCCGCGCTCTCCTCGCCGCCGAAGACGCCCTCCTGCGCGAGGACGGTCCCCAGCCCAGCTTCTCCCGCGTCAGCGGCCCCGCCGCCGGCACCGTGGCCAGCCACACCGCACGCACGCTGACCGACCTCGCCGACCACATCGGCACCGAGCAACAGCACCGTGACGCCCTCACCCGCTGGGACCCGGAGAAGTACAAGCGCGTCCACGCCCTCACCCACGCCGATCTCGGCGACAGCCTCGCCGCCCAGGCTCGCGCCGACGAGGCCGTCGCTGCATGGACCCAGGCCTTGGTCCTCATGGAGGGCATGACCTCCGACCGCACACGCAAGGCGATCACCTCGATCCGATCCACGCTCGCGATCTACCAGCGCCGCGGCGTCCCCGGCGCCGCAGATCTCGCCCGCCGAGCCCGCGAGGCCCTCGCCTAACATGCCCAACAACCTGCCCGACGAAGGGAACCCCGTGGCTCAGCAGACCGACAACCGCCCTCCAGCCCTGGAGCCGGCGCTCGACTCGATGACGCTGCTGGTCGCGGCCGTCATCGTCCACGACAAGGCCACCAACCGGGTGGTCCTCCTCCAGCGCAGCGAGAATGCGAAGTTCGCCCAAGGGATGTGGGACCTGCCCGTCGGCAAGAGCGAACCGGGCGAACCGATCACTGAGACGGCTGTCCGGGAGCTCTACGAGGAGACCGGCCTCAGGGTGAAGCCCGAGTCCCTCAAGGTCGCCCACATCATCCACGGAGCCTGGGGCGTTGAGTCCCCCAATGGCTTCCTCACGGTCGTCTTCGCAACCCACGAATGGACCGGCCAACCCGAAAACCGCGAACCCCGCAAGCACTCGCGAGTCTGTTGGGTTGACGCCGATGCAATCCCCGATGCCTTCGTGCCGAGCACGGCAAGTGCCCTGCGCGAGGCCCTTGCTGGCGGCCCTGAGGTATCCCTGAGCGGCTGGCACTAAGTGTATTGCTGAATCGTGCTCGGCCTTTGGCTCTCTGCCCTATGCTCTCCATCAAGTGATCCTGCGTCAGACTGTGAGGCGGTCCGTGTCGGACTCAGACAAGAGCGATTCGACCGTTGGCCAGGGGCTTGTCCCGCAAGAGATCACGATTGCGGTTGATCCGGCTGTCCAGACAGCACTGGCCAAGTGGCTCAGCGAGTCCGAGACGGTCCTGCACTTTGACCGGTGGATCACTCCGGGGCTGAGCGGTGCCCTCCTCGCTACCGTGGTTCTAAATGTCCCTGGACGTGCGGCCGTCGGTCTGATTATGAAGATCTGCCCACCTGGCAAAGTGACTGGCAAAGAGGCTCAACGTCACGCCGAGGCACTCGAGGTGTCCCCCGAGTTCGCCGCCACCCATCTGGTGACCCAGCCCGTCGAGCCCATCCGCGGCTCGCGCGGCTGGTCGATCATGTTCCAAGAGGTTGCTGGTGGGTCGCTACGAACAATTCGACCCCTCTCGTCGATCCAAGGCGTCGATCTCGCTCAGGTGACTGCAACTGTGGTCAGTTCCGTCCTGTCGGATTGGAATTCCGCTCCCAGGACTCGGCGAGTCACCGCGGTGGACTTCTTCCGTGAGTTGCTAGGTAGCAGAATCGACAAGGGCGGTCCGCTGGACCAGCTTGCCGAACAGGTGACATACGGATTGGATCCTGGGGAGATCGCACCGCTGTGGGTCACAGGCCGAACCGGTAACGTCGTCCCCAATGCCCTGGCTTGGGCGTCGACGGATTCCTGGCAAGAGGCACTTAGTGACGAGCACCTCATGGTTGTCTTGGGATGCGCACATGGGGATCTGCATGCCGACAACATCTTGATTCCGCAGAAGCCCCTACCCAACCCGTCTGGGTACCGGCTGATCGATCTCTCCGCATACGCGGGAGACGCTCCATTGGCCCGAGACCCCAGCCACCTGTTGCTTTCAATGCTGATGGCTGAGATCGCTGACTTGGGCGAACTTAAACGCCAGGCCGTATCAACATTTCTCCTTGACCCGTCGGTGGGGCAGTCCGAATATCTGCAGGTGTCCGGGCTGCTCGTATTGATCAAGGAAGTGGCCAGAGTCGGTGAACAGTTCGCTGCCCAATTGGGCCTCCTTGACCACTGGCAGGACCAGACTCAGATTGCACTTGCCGCGAATGCGTTGATGTTCGCTGCGCGACTGCCTGATGCATCGATGAAGCAGTGGTGCTTCGACCTGGCCTGTGAGGCGCTAGGAAGGTTCTGTGTTACCCGGGGAATCGAGGCACCAAATGATGCACCGAGCGCTTCCCTAATTGGGAGTCAAGAGCCAGCCCCCTTCGACGCCGCGCGAGCCTTCGAAACGCTGGCTACGGCATGCACAGAATGGTCGGCAACGCACACCACGATCTTGGTCGTCGATTCAGCTCGACTCACTCCAGAATCCCAGGCGAAGATCTCGTCGTTGCGCTGGAGGGTCGTAGTAGACCTAAATTCGTCAACTGATATTGACGGTGGTTGGGCGGCCGCGCAGGGCATGCCTGGCGATCGGCGGTTGGTCACCATGGGGCAGGATCCGCTTTTCGGCCGCGCGAGCACGGTTTGGCTCGCAGCGGCAGGTCTCAGTGACATGGACCCCATCGACCCTGTAGCCGAACTCCGAGGGTGGCGCTTCAGGCATCGCCGATTCGTGGCCCAGGCCATCGAGGCGGTGTCGAAGGTTATGTCGCACCCGGCAACCGTGGTGTGCTTGGGTGAGCCGCGTGGTGCGGAACGTGCCGTCGTGGAAGCTTGCGTTGATGCCTTCGGTGAGCGAGTCAGCGTTCTCGTAGTTTCGGCAGTGGATTCCGGAGATCTCTCTGAATACGCTGCGGATTCCATCTCGTGCAGTCCAGACGAACTCCTTTTCGCTGTCCCAGAGGTGCCTTCCGTCGTTGAGGCCGTACGCGCGGCCACTCTTCCGGGGCAAAGTGGCCCGGTTGTGCTACCACAGCAGTTGATCAGTCGGTATTCCGACTGGATGGACCTTCTGCACTCCGAGGTCGGTGTCACCGGTGAACGCGATGCGGAATCCGATGCCTTCTATAAAGGCAGGCCCATCACGTGGTTCGAGCTAGGGCTGGGCTTTGACGTCGATCGTGCGGAGACGGCAAGTCTTATCGACGATGTGCTACGACCAAGCCTTCGGCAACGCAACACTCTTCGGGTAACGCTGACACATGCCCCAGGGGCAGGCGGCACTACAATCGCTCGTCGGGCAGCTTGGGACCTAAGGAGCGAGTTTCCTACCGTCTACGTTCGCGGCTCTGTTGATGAGACTGTGCTGGTCCAGGCCGTGGGCGAGCTGGCGCAACTGTGCGACACCTCTGTCCTGGTGGTGGCCGAGTTGGTTCCAGATTCCACTCTTCGCAGCGTATTTGAAGCGCTGCGTGCGAGTTCGGTTCCTGCAGTGTTGCTCATCACCACTCGTCGCGGCTCAAGCCGCGGCGGGCAGGCTTCCTCCCGGAGCCCGGAGGGGGAGCGTCGATATCGAAGCCAGCACGTCGGTGCGATGGAGAGTCGACCTGAGCGACACGAGATGGCCCGGCGATTCAGTGAGTTGGCCCCGGACCGGGGGGCCGATCTATTCGAACTTGCAGCACGTGCAGGCGACAACAACGTCCCATTCTTTTATGCCTTGGCGGCCTTCGGCGCGGAGTTTAAAGGGCTCCGTAGCTACGTCGAGCAGTTCATGGAAAACCTGTCCGAGGCTGAGCGCGAGATCGCGATCTTCATCAGCATGTCTCACCACTTCTGTGGCGTTCCGGTGCCGGCGGAACTCTTCGCAGAGAGCCTAAATGTGCCATTGTCTGAGCCGGTCCGCTTGGAGAGGGAAGTTACTTCGACATTGGCTGCTCTCCTGGTCGAGGAGCCAAAGGGATCTTGGCGCACCTCGCATAGTCTTATCGCCGAGGAAATACTGCGGCAGTTGCTCGCGCCGACCATTTCGGCGCCCGGGCGCGAGGACTGGAAGGCGGCTCTGCCGACCTGGAGCCTTCAGCTCATCGAGTTGACTGCCGATATCTTCGGTCAGCGTCTACCGAGCGATATGAAGGTGATTCTGGACCGTCTCTTTACGACGCGTGAGAGTCGAGATTCGCTTGAAATTGAGAGTCCGGCGAACGCAACCTACACCGAATTTATGCAGAATGTATCCTCTCCGGGGCGGATCCAGATCCTCCGAGAGCTTGTTTCCTCATTTCCTGATGAGCCGCACTACTGGGCGCATCTGGGGCGCCTTCTTTCGTACGATGCAGGTGACTTCATAGAAGCGCTTGAAGCAATGGATCGGGCGGTTGTGCTCTCACCCAAGGATCCGCTGCTACACCACATGCGTGGAATGGTTTTCCGTAACGAGATGCGTGCGCGTATTCGCGACCGGAATGTCAGCGGCGCGGAGAAAGAAGAGAAGGTTCTCGGTCTCGGCCAATCGGCCGGCGATGCTTTTCGTGCCGTGTCCGAGCTTGACGACACCACTGAGTACGGTCACATTGCGCTGGCGCAGACGAATATTTCTGTTATCCGGTTTGGCTACGAAGTTTCTGGATGTAGCAAGTATGCTCAATTCTTGGCGCGACCGTCGACCGGTATCTACCGCGATCTTCTTGCCGAGGCCGAGGGTAGCCTTGAAGCGGCTAGAGAGATCCGAGGATCCGATCGCGCTTCGGTCTCTGCTGAACGAGCGGAGAATCAGCTGAAGGAGCTTTACGACGATTATTCCGGGCTGCTCCAGGGGTGGCGGAATCTTCTAGAGCGAGCTGACCTGGCAAAGCCGCCAATCCGTCGTAGGTTGGCACGGGCCTACCGGAATCGAGCGGGCTCTTGGCGCAAGGCGCCGCTTAAGGATGTCAAGCAGGCTGTGGGGTTGCTTCAAGAGAATCTCCGGGATAATCCGCGAGATTCGCGGAGTCTTTTGGAGTGGCTCTGGTCCGCCCGCTTTACTGATGCTTCTCTGGATCAGGCCGCCGACCTGGTAGGCGGCTGGGCCAGCTCCGAGGGAACCCGCGAGGCGCTCTTCTATGACTATGTCATGTCGTTCCTCCTGGCTATGTCGGGTCAAGGTGCGGCCGTCGCCGACTATCAGCGCAAGCTTGACCGAAGCCGCGAACGCGCTGCGTGGTTTGGTAACAGGCGGTTCCCTTACGAATGGCTAGGAGAAGGCGACGGGATCGCGGGTCTGGTTCACCATTCGGACCTTGCTGGCTGGGATCGCAGAAGCGGAAGCCCGGAACCGTCAATCCTGAAACGAGTTCCTGGCCGAGTAAAGTCGATTAGCACGCCCACCGCAGGCACGATAAGCATCGCGAACGGCTTGGAGGTGTTCATGAACCCCTCGGCCTCGGGACTGCTCCGTGGAAGCGATGAGAATGAGCCAGTCACCGTACTGATCGCCTTTAGATACGACGGACCCATGGCGTTCAACGTTCAGAAGCCAAAGTAGGAGCCCGAAGCGACGCCTACTGAGCTGCGGCTACGGGCAAGACCAGGCGTTGGCGAAGTGGCAGTAAAAGGTCCGTCCAGCGGTGTTGTTCGGCCGGAGTGAGGCCGAGCTGGTCCCGGACGTGAAGCAGAGCTTGCACCCACTGGTCCCAGAGACCGTCCGGCTTGGTGAAGCGGTCGATGTGGTGGGCGTCGAGGCGGAGGAGGCCGCCGAGGGTGGCCAGCTGGGCGTATGCGAGGTCGGTGTGGGGGAGTTTGCGTTCGAGGTAGGCGGTGACGATCTCGGCGTCCGCGTGCGTGCCGAGTGATCTCCGGAGGCCCTCAGGTTCCCTCTGCCGGTGTCGGCTGCAGAGGGAACCGGATTAGCGTCGCCGCACGCAGTTCTTCGTTCCGCAGGAGGGAGAGAATCTCGGGCGGCTCGTCGCTCATGATCAAGGCGGCTCCCGGGAGCACGGCTTGGCGCAGCATCGCCTGCCACACATCGGCGAATGGCTGCCCCTTCAGCACGTCAAGGGCATCGCGCTCGGCCTCCGCGTCTTCCTGCTGCCGGGCCCGGCCCCAATCTCTCAAAACGGTCCGAATGTTCAGCCGCGCAATTTTTCGGCCGGCCACCAAACGCCGCTCGGGGAGGTTGAGGGCGAGCACGTTGATGGTTGTTCGTCCCTTGTCCGTCTCACCGCGATACTCGCCCTCCCTGAGGTTCAGCAGCAAGTGGTCGAAGGGGTCGTCCTGGGTCGGATCGAGCAGCAGGGGCTCGCCGGTTTTCTCGTCACACTCCCACCAGTCCCGCTTGTACGTGCTGTTGCACGGGCCGCACGCCAGAAGATGGTTGGGCCAGAAGAAGGACTTGAGCGCGTTGTGTTCCCGTGGCTCGAAGTGCTCGATGTCGGTCGCGGTAAAGCCACCGCAGTACATGCAGCAGCCGAGGACGCCCGGGGCCATCTTGAGGAGTACTTCACGTAGTCCCCTTTTGACGTCGGCCTCGTCGTTCCACAGGTTGTCCGCGTACTTCTTGCGCGCGCCACTCGCTGTGTCCCGGAGGCCGATCCGTTCCGTGAGTACCGTCATCCGTGCCGTTACGGCCTCGGGCAGCGCGAGACGTTGGATCGGGATCACGCGTCGCGCTCCCGGGACAGCCGGTACCGCTCCATCACTTCATCGACACGGGCCACCGGCGAACTGGAAAGGCGTTCGCGCAGCCGCAGGTATTCCTCGGTCTGCCCGGCATCAGCCCGCCCGAGCAAGACGTCGTACTCCAACTCAGCTAGTCTGCCCCGGAGTTCACGTGCCTCGTCGGAATACGGCGAGTCCAGGCCGAACAAGTCCGAGAGTGCCGCGTCGTCCCCCGTCCCGTAGACGATTCGTCCGTACAGGTCTTCGTCCACCACCTGTGGTGGCTTCTGCTCTCCCACGCCTGGCAACCGGATCAGCCCGCCCGGGTCCGCGGCCTGGCAGATGTAGGGGCTGTGGGTGGTGACGATGAACTGGATTGCCGGGAAGTGCGCAGTGAGCCACTGCCCGATGCTCTTCTGCCAGGTCATGTGTAGGTGGGCGTCGATCTCGTCGATGAGTACCACGCCCGGGTGCGGCAGTGCGACCGTGCCTCCGTCCCGTTCCTCGAACGTGAGGACCCCATATGCCGAGTGCATCTGCCGGACGATGTCCAGGACTAGGGCGATCACGGTCCGCTGCCCGTCGCTCATCCGCCGCAGTTCGATCCGGGCGCCCCCGGGCCGCTGTCGCCCTGCTGCCGCAGCCACATCCCGTCCGAGTCCACGTCCTCGATGCGGTAGCCACCGGGCAGCAGTCCGTCGTTGAGTAGCCTGAGCACCCCGGCCTTGAGCTCGGCGATCCCGGGGCGCTCCTCCAGGGAGCGCAGGTGGAGGGAGAGCAGCCAGTCGAAGGCCTCGGTGAGGGCCGAGTGCTCCTCGAAGAGAGTGCGGAGCGCGGCGGTCCGGTCGAGTTGCTGCGGAGTGCGCTCGTAGAGGCCGGTGCCGGTGAGGCGCCGGAAGGGCCCGTATGCGGCGCAGAACCAGCCGGGCGGCGGGGCCGAGGACCATAGAGCGGAGGTGAGAGGCCGGGGGGCTGAGAAGACTACCTCGGTGGGCGGCTCGAAGCCCTCGACGAGCTCGTCGAAGAGGCCGGAGTCCTGCTCGGGCCGCCAGTCGAGCCGCGCCTCCACCGGTCCGGACCCGTCCGGAGCCATCGTGTCGGCGGCCCGGTCCGCGAGGACCTTGGCGACCACCGAGCCGTGGGTGGCACCGTGGGCCAGGTACTCTTCGAGCTCCGGTTCCACCTGGTGTGCACGGCGCCCCCCGGTCAAGGCGAGCGCGAGCATGCGCAGCAGGGTGGTCTTGCCTGAGCCGTTCCGCCCGGCCATCACCGTCCAGCCCGCGTATCCGCCGCCGGGCCTGGTGAAATCGAGGTCGCAAGCGCGTGGTCCGTGGAATCCACGCACCCCGTCGACTCCGAGCCCCGTCACATACACCAGCCCGTCCTTCCCTCGGCGTGACGCTCCATGCGCCGTGTGTGATGTCGCCCACTGTACGGACCGTTGGTGACAGCAGCAGTCCCGGGCCTGATCTTTGCGTATGCTCCCAGGCCGCGTACACCGGCTGCTGTAATCGGCGTACGGACAATCGACCGGTCCGGACTGGGAACTGCTGGGGAGGGACCATGAGCGGCGACGCACCGGAGTGGGCCAAGACGGTGGAGGCGGCCCTGGCCGCCTCGGGCTGGCGGGTCTACGGACCCGAGGAGCGAGAGCTGGGTGTCGCCCATGAGGCGGTGCGCTCCCCGGTCTCGCCGGAGCTGGTCCTTTTCACTCTGTACGTGCACCGCCGACTCTGCGGGATTGTCGCCGCCGGTCCCTCGCAGGGCGACGAACAGGCCCTACTCGATGCCGCTGCCGAACAGGGCGTACGGATCGCGGGCCGTCACGCTGAGCGGGCGTGGCGAGGCGCCCACCCCTTGCCGTTCCAGTACGCCACCAATGGCGTCACCTGGAGGTTCCGTAACGCGCTCGACGTTGAGCACTTCGATGGCACCCCCGCCCCCGACAGCCCTCTGGGCGGTGCCCGCAGCCGTCGAGTATTCGCCCCGCACCAGCCCACCACGGTGGAGCGCTGGATGCGGGAGGCCGAGCGGATGCCGACCGCTCCGACTTTCCGAGCCCGCCTGCGGAAGCTCCCCGCATCGCGCCTCGACCACAAGCGGCTGCGGGCCGTGCAGTACAAGTCCATCAAGGCGCTGGAGAAGTCCCTTGCCCGCGACGACCAGCGTGCCCTGATCCAGATGGCGACCGGCGCGGGCAAGACCTACACCGTCGTGCAGAGCAGCTACCGCCTGCTGCGCCACGCGGGGGCCCGTCGGGTGCTGTTCCTGGTGGACCGCAATAACCTGGGCAGGCAGGCGTACAACGCGTACCGGGACTTCGTTCCGTTGGGGGCCAGGACGCCCTTGCACGAGCAGATGCCACTGCGCCTGTTCAGCAAGGGAGCGGTCGCGGACTCGGACAAGATCGTGATCTCCACTATCCAGCGGCTGTGGTGCAAACTCACAGGGATCCCGGTGCCGGCCGAGGACGACGAGAACTTCGAGACGGAGCGGGCCGACCGGCTGGCGGGCAGTGTGGCGTCCGTGGGCTACTGCCCCGAGCTGCCGCCCGACTTCTTCGACGTGATCGTGGTCGACGAGTGCCACCGGTCGATCTACGGGCGGTGGCGCCCGGTCCTCGAGTACTTCGATGCCCATGTGGTCGGGCTGACCGCAACACCGATCCAGCAGACCTTTGCCTTCTTCGACAACAACCTGGTCAGCCAGTACACGAACGAACAGGCCGTCGCCGATGGCGTCAACGTCGACTACGACATCTACAAAATCGACACACGGATCACCCGGCAGGGGTCGACCATTCCCGCGCTCAGCACGGAGGCCCATCCCGACGGAACGATCCAGCAGGTCAACTCCGTCATTGCCAAGGTCCACAAGCTGACCCGTGCCGAGCACTGGCAGAGCATGGAGGAGGACGACCCCTACGTCCGCACCGAAATCAACCAGCGGGTGCGTTCAAAGGACCAGATCCGCCTGGTCGTGGAGACCTTCCGGGACAAGCTCTTCACCGATATCTTCCCGCCGACCGTCGATCAGGAGACCGGCGAGATCCGGAGCCGGGAGATCGTCCCCAAGACTCTCTTCTTCGCCCAGAACGACCTGCACGCCGACGCGATCGTCGAGGCCGTACGCACTGCGTTCGAGGGAGCCGGAGATGGCTTCTGCCGGAAAATCACCAGTCAGGCCTCCCGCCCCGACGAGGCGCTGTCCGAATTCCGCAACAAGCGCGGCCTGCGCATCGCCGTGACCGTCGACATGATCGCGACAGGCACGGACATTCCGGCCCTGGAGTGCCTGGTTTTCATGCGAGACATCCAGACCTGGTCGTACTTCGAACAGATGAAGGGGCGCGGGGCCCGCACCGTTAAGGACCCCGATCTGATGAAGGTCACGGCGGACGCAGTCCACAAGGACCGTTTCGTGATCGTCGATACGGTGGGCGTCGCTGAGCACCCGAAGACCGATGCACGCCCGCTGGTGCGGGACGATGCCCCACCTGTGCCGAGCCTGGAGCGGCTCCTGCGCGCCTGCGAGGAGGGCAAGCTGCTCCACGCCGACGACATCGCCACTCTCGCCGGCCGCCTCAGCCGTCTCGGACGCCGCCTGGACGAGAGGGGCCGAGCAGCCATTGAGGAGCATCTGGAGACCGGCCGGACGTATGAAGGGCTGGTCCGCTCGCTGGTCCGGGCCGCCGACACCGAGCAGCCGACGGTGGTGAGTGCCGACAGCGGTGCCCCGGACGAGGAGGCGGGGACCATCGACGCCGTGGGCCTGCTGGCCGCGAGCGAGGAGCTTCGCGCCGCGCTGCTCAGGGTGGCCCGGGACAGCTGGCTGCTGATCGACCATCTCAGTCGGGATCAGCTCCTCGCGGCGCGTGGGCTGCGTGACGGCGAAGAGGCCCAAAAGGTCGTCGACGACTGGCTGGCATACCTGGCCGAGCACGCGGACGAGGTACTGCCGCTGCGTATCGCCTTCCAGGAGCGCCGGCCGCCCCGCGAGGTGCTCCGTGAGCTGAAGGTGCTGATCGAAAAGGTTCGGGCGACCCAGCGTGAATGGACCGAGGCCAGGCTCTGGAAGGCGTACGTGGACCTTGATATCGCCCGGGGTGCCGCAAGGCGGAACGCCGGACTGGTCGAGTTCCTGTCCGTGATGCGGTATGAGCTGGGGCTCGACGGGAATGAGTTTCGGCCATATCGCAGTACGGTGGAGGGCCGTCTCGAAGCGTGGCTCGCCCGCCAGGAGACAGTCGGCGTCACCTTCGACGACCGGCAGCGGACATGGCTGCGACAGGTCGTGAACGTGGTGGCGGCCAACGCCACGCTGACGGTCGCCTCGCTGGACGTGGGCCGCCGAGCGGAGGCCGGTGGCTACGGCGACTTCGTGGCCGCTTTCAAGGACAGCCGGTGGAAACCGGGTGAGCTGGTGGACGAGTTGGATAGGGAACTGGGTGCGTGAGCGCGAGCAGGGTTGAGGACGGCGGCGGGGTTGGCAGAGCAGGGCTGCCGGAGGGGTGGGCGTGGGCGACGCTAGACGACCTGGCTGAGGTCGTGGGCGGTGTCACCAAAGACTCCAAGCGACAGAGCGACCCCGCGCTCCCCGGAGTTCCGTACTTGCGTGTGGCGAACGTTCAGCGCATGTGGCTTGACCTCGCCGAGGTGACAACGATTCGAGTCCCGGCTGAAGCTGTCGAGCGGTACCGACTGCAGCCAGGCGATGTCCTCATGACCGAGGGCGGAGACCGGGACAAGCTCGGCCGAGGGTGGATCTGGGAGGGGCAGATCGACACCTGCATCCATCAGAACCATGTGTTCCGGGCTCGTATCACCGGTTCTTCCATCGAGCCGAAGCTGCTTGCCCTCTACCTCAACTCCGTTGCGCGCCCCTGGCTCGAAGCCAATGCCAAACAGAGCGTGAATCTGGCATCGATCAGCATCTCTAAGATCAAGCAACTGCCGATTCCCGTTCCCCCCACCGCCGAACAGCACCGGATCGCCACTGCCCTCGATACCCGCATGGCCCGGCTCTACGCCATTGAATCCAAATTGCGAGTCACGCTCGACCACGTTGACCGTACGTGGGCTGCAGTATTGGATGCAGTAGCGACCGGTTGCATGCCGGGAGTGGCTACTTCTACCCTCGTGGACCGCCCGGTCGAGACTGTCGCCGAAGTGCGCGGCGGAATTCAGAAACAGTCACGTCGACGCCCGGCGGACAATCCCTATCCATTCCTGCGCGTTGCCAACGTAGGCCGCGGCACCCTCGATCTCACCGATGTACACGAGGTTGAGCTCTTCGGGGACGAGATCGACCGTTACCGCCTCGAAGACGGAGACCTGCTAGTCGTAGAGGGCAACGGCAGCGCTGACCAAATCGGAAGAGCTGCCATCTGGCGCAGCGAGATCAAGGATTGCGTCCACCAGAACCACCTGATCCGAGTGCGCCATGGAGCCGACCTGCTTCCGGAATATCTAGAATTCGTGTGGAATTCGCCGACGATGTCCCGCCGCCTGCAGAAGGCATCGGTATCAACCAGCGGTCTCTACACGCTCAGCACGCGAAAGCTCAAGGAGCTGGAACTCCCTGTAGCTACGCGAGAGGACCAGGCCGCGCTGGTGACGGCAGCCCAGATTGCCCGAGCGCATCTCGAACAGGCGCGAGACGCCGCCGCGTCCGCTCTCGGCCACATCACTGCCCTGCGCAATACCCTCCTCGCCGAAGCGTTCTCGGGCCGCCTCGTCCCCCAGGACGCTGAGGACGAGCCTGCGGAGGAACTGCTCAAACGGATCCGTGTCGAGCGCGAGGTAGCTGAGGCCGAGCGGAAGGCGGCCCGCAAAGCAGCCCGGGCCGGCCGAAAGGACAAAGCGGAGACCGCTGCGCCGCCTCCTGCCAGGCCGGACGACACCATCCTCACCGACGGCGAACAGACCACCCTCCCACTGGAGTTCAACTCGTGAATCAGGAAGCCCGCCGGCTTGTAGACCGCCTGTGGAACTACTGCAACGTCCTGCGCGACGATGGCGTCTCGGCCTCCAGCTATCTGGAGCAGCTCAGTCTGCTGGTCTTCCTCAAGATGGCCGATGAGACGGAAAAGCTCAACGCCCACCGGCCGGTGGGCGATCACGAGCACATGCTGCCAACCGCTCCCGAGTGGAAGGGCCGCGGCTGGCCCGAGCTCATCGACCTCGAAGGCGACCCTCTGGAGGAGGCGTACAGCAAGCTCCTCGCCGACCTCGGCCGCCGCAGCGCTGAGGACGATCACACCACCCTCAGCCTGATCTTTAACCGGGCCCGCAACCACATCGAGAACCCGACCCACCTACGCCGGCTGATCGCCGACCTCATCAACAAGGAGAAATGGCGCGACTCCCGTTCGGACATCAACGGCGCCGCGTACGAGGCCCTGATCGCCCGCAGCGCGTCGGACACCAAGGCCGGAGCGGGCCAGTACTTCACCCCCCGTCCGCTAATCGAGTCAATCGTGCGCTGCATGCGCCCGACGCCGTACGACACGATCACCGACCCGGCCTGTGGCACCGGCGGCTTCCTGATCTCCGCGTACGAATACATCACCCGGGAGTACGGCGACGACCTCCCGGATGACGACCTCCACCGCCTGCGCACTAAGGCGATCTGGGGTCACGAGATCGTGCCCGCGACCGCGCGCCTCGCCGCGATGAACTGCCTCCTGCACTCGCTCGGGGATCCGACCGGGGAGCCGATCATCGAGGTCGGCGATGCCCTGGCCAGGCCCCCCAGCGGCATGCCAGCCTGGTCCTCGCCAACCCGCCCTTCGGCCGCAGATCTGGCATCAATGTCTCAGGCAAGGAAGCCGATGCCGAGGCGGACGACCGCGACAACGTGACGTACAACCGCCCGGACTTCTGGGTGGGAGAGCAAACCACGACCAACAAGCAGTTGAACTTCCTCCAGCACATCGGAACCCAACTCACCGACAGGGGACGGGCAGCCGTGATCGTCCCTGACGGCGTGCTGTACGAGGGTGGTCCCGGCAGCGTGGGCGATCTGGTCCGCCGCGAACTGCTCACCGGCTACAACCTGCACACCATGCTGCGTCTGCCGGAGAACATCTTCTACGCCGGTGGGGTGAAGGCCCACGTCCTCTTCTTCGAAGCAGTCCCCGGACATCGCGTGGACGACGACCCGCCGCACACCACTGACCTGTGGACGTACGACCTCCGCACCGATAGCCGCTTCACTCTTAAGAAGAACCCGATGAAGCCCGAGCATCTGGCCGACTTCGAGAAACAGGCATTTGCGCCATCCGACCTGGACCGCAGGCACCGTAAGGAGTCCGACCGGTTCCGTCGCCACCGGGCGGCCGATCTCCTTGCCGGGAAGCAGGTGAATCTGGACATCGCACGCCTCAGCCCCGAAGCCTCGGCGGCCAAGGAGCCCCCGGCATCCATTGACGCACTGACCCGGTTTGTGGCCCGAGACCTCCGTTCGGCCCTGGCCGAGATCGAGGCGTTCGCGAAGGATCTCGGCGTCGACCTCGCTACGGTATTGGAGCGAGTTGAAGCGCGCAGCCCCTCACCCTCAGTCGGGGCCACGGGTATGCAGGACGGCGCGGCAACCACCTCGGCCCCGAGGGGACGGGACGGCATCGATACCTAAGCCCGACTATGCCTACGCCACTGACTGAAGTGGCTGCGGGCGAAGCAGCCGTCTTCGCGCGGTTCGCGAGCAGCCTCGCTGTTGCGAAGGGCGAGCGCGGTCCTTGGTCGCTGCCCAGCGAGGGTGGCAACGAAGACATCGCTGCAGAGCTGCTCAGGCACCTTGACTCCGTCAATACCCCGTGGGCCAGTCCGCAGAGAGTCCGCAGGACACCCGTAAGCGACCGTCGGGATCCAACGCACGCCAACGGAGAAACACCTGGTCAGAGCGCTGCGTACATCTCCGACGCAGGTCAGGAACGGCCCGCAGACGTTCCGCTTCAACGTGTAGCCGCTGACATATCACCACGTCGCTGATCTGGCAAACATGCAGGTCAGATGGGGTCCGGCTCTTCAGGGTCGGGCCCTTTGCGTTTTCCCGTGCTGGGATGGTGCTGGGATAGCTGACCTCTCGTCACCTGTCGTCATCCCTGGTCATCCGTACCGTGCTGGGCTTGTGCTGGGATGGGACGAGGAGCCTGTGCTGGGTTTCGGGCGGCGATCTCCCGATACGACAGGCGGGCGGGTGGGGCTCCATCCGCACGACTTCTTCACGATTCCGGGGTCCGTGCGGATTCGATCCGTGACGCTTTTCCTACTCATTTGACACAATCGGGGCATGGCTGAGGCGACGTACAGCATCGGGGAAGGCCCGGCGACGCGGGTGAGCCTGTCGCTGCCGGAGGGGACTGCGGAGGCGATCCGGGCGCGGGTGGGGAAGCGGGAGTTCTCTGTGTTCATCGCCGAGGCGGTCGAGCGTGAGCTACGCGGGCAGGTCCTGGGACGAGTACCTGGCGGACTATGAGAGCCGCAAGGGGCCGGTCTCCGACCCGGCTCGTCAGCGGGCGCGGCAGGTCTTCGACGGGGTGTTCGCCGAGGAGACCGAGTGGCCCGCCGCAGGCTGAGTCACGAGGGGACGCTGGCCCTCGACAGCGAGGGACTCTTGAAGCTGCTCGTCGAGGACGAGCGGGTGGTGGCTCTGGTTGCTGAGGCGCGCTCGCGCGGCATGGAGGTCGTGATCAGTGCGCTCACCATCATCGAAGCCGTCAACGCCCGTACGAACAAGTCTCGCCTGAGCTGGGTGCTTTCCGGACTGCGGGTCGTACCGGTCGGTGATGAGGAGGCGAGGGCGGCCTCGAAGCTGCTGATGGATGCCGGGTTGCACGAACACAAGTACGCGATTGATGCGGCCGTCGCCGAGGCCGCGCTGCGACAGCGCCGCCCCGTGGTCATGCTGACTTCCGATATCGACGACATGGCCAAGCTGTGCGGCGAGCGGGTCCGGCTCGTGGCGGTGGAGATGCCAGTATTCGTCGGATCGCCGGTTTCGGTAACCGGCGATCCCCGCTACGTTGCCGCTTAGTAGGAGTGGGGCCCGTAGGGGCTTCAGTGGCCGAGGGGGCTTGAGATCGTTCCCGCTGGGCTTCGGTGGTGCGGGCAGTTTCGGTGCTGAGGCCGATTCGGTGAGGTGTTGGAGGTACGTGTTCGCGAACGCGAGCCACTCCTCGATCTCGGTCCGTTCCTGCCCGGGCGACAGTGATGTGGCGTGGTCGCGTACTGCTGCGATGTATTTGGCAAGGCGGCTGGCCTGGTACCAGGCGTCTGCCTGTTCTCCGAGGTGTTTGACGCGGTAGGCGTAGGCGGCGCGGGCTTCCTGCGTGGCGACTTTCCAGCGCTTTTGATGTACCTCTCTGGCTTGCTGGCCTGCAAGGCGTTTACGCTCCGCGGCTTCGCCACGGAGACCGACCTCCTGCACGATCTCGGCGAGTTGTTCTTCCAGTAGCCGGTCGGGGAGGTCGGCCCATTCGCTTGCACGGTGCGGGCTGCTGTCGCGGAGCATGAAACGCAGCCGGCTGGAGGGGGTTTAGTCGAAGCGGGCGATGCGCATCCATGAGTACTCCTTGGCGTCGGCGAGTTCCTTGTCCGTGGGGACGTGTTCGCTGCGGTCCTGTTCTTGAAGGACGAGGAATCCGTTGCTTTCGCCTTGGGCGGTGATGGTGAAGTGCGGTGGCGCCTTGCGGCGCCGATGGGGCGGGGGCGCGCCTTGTGTGGTTCCGAGCGCTGCCTTGTGGCCTTGTGCTTCGGTGGCGGTGATGAGGAGATGGCTCACAGTCGGCCGGGAAGAGGGCGCACGGGGGACGGCACCTCGCCTGCTCTCGTAGCCCCTTCGGGGCTCCAGCCTGGAACCAGTAGGTGCGTCGCTGGCGCGCGGTCCAAGGGCTACGCCGTGAAGAAGTCGGCGAGCGCGCGGCCGATCTGGTCAGGAGCGTTCTCGGTGGGAATGTGATCCGCATCGGGGATACGGATGAGCGCGGTGTTCGGGATCTCCGAGGTGAATCGCTCGGCGTACTCCACCGTTTCGTGGAGGTCGTCCTCGCCCCAGATGAGCAATTTGGGTGTGGTGGACCGCCGCAGCGCGGGGATGAGGTCAAGGGTGTAGCGGTTGTCGGCCGCGCCCGCCAGGGCCGTCCAGGAGCGGCGAACCCGCGCATCGGTCCATGGGTCCACGTAGTCCGCGATCAGCGGCTCGGTGACGACACGAGCCAGCACCCTCGTCACGGCCTGCCGGCGGTTGGTGAGGACGTCCTCGGTGGTGTCCCCGCCCCGGAACCGGCCCACGTGGGGCGCGGGCCAGGAGTCATAGAGCACCGAGTTGACCAAGGCGAATCGGGAGATGTCCAGCCGGTCGTGGGCGAGGAGGTACTGGGCGACGGCGCCGCCGATGTCGTGGGCTGCCACGGCGATCGGTCCGGAGAGCTTCAGCGCGGACGCGAACCGTGTCATCCAGTCCGCGAGGGCCGGGACCGTGGCCGTTTCCGGGGTGAGTTCCCCGCCCGAGCGCCCAAGTCCGGGGAGGTCGACCGCGATCGGCCGCAGCCCCGCGTCGGCGAGGTGGTCCAGTACCGGGAGCCAGACCCGGCTCCAGTACGTTCCGTGCAGCAGCAGCACGGGCCGGCCGTCCTGCCGCCCGGCGGTCAGATAGCTGGCCGATTCGCCGTCGACCTGGACCGCGCTCCTGACCACTGTCGTTTCGGTGGGTTCACTCATGGGACCACTGTGGCCGGAGCGGATCTCTCCCGCCGAGAGTCCAAAAAGACATCTGAGGGTACATTCTTGCCATGAGTCTTCACCGGGTGGTGGCGCTGCTCAATGCGCCGCAGTCGCCCTTCGAACTCGGCTGCGCTGCCGAGGTTTTCGGCACCGTCCTGCCGGATGTACCGGCCCGCTACAGCTTCCAGATCTGTGCCGAGCGCCCCGGACCGCTGCGGACCACTGTCGGTTACCCGATGCTCGTCGACGCGGGGCTTGAGGTGTTGGAGGAGGCGGACACCGTGATCGTCCCCGGCTGGCAGACGCCCAGTGCGCCGGTGCCGCCGACCGTCATCGCGGCGCTTCAGGCCGCCTACCGGCGCGGAGTCAGGATCGTCGCCATCTGCACGGGGGCGTTCGTTCTCGCCCATGCCGGACTGCTCGACGGCCGCCGTGTCAGCACTCACTGGCGCCACGCGGACCGGCTCGCCGCCACCTTCCCCCACATCGAGGTCGACCCCGACGTGCTGTACGTGGATCACGGCGACGTGGCCACCAGCGCCGGAACCGGCGCGGGCATTGACCTCTGCCTGCACCTGGTGCGCCGCGACCGCGGCGCCGCCTACGCCGCACAGATCGCCCGGAACATGGTCCTGCCCCCGCACCGGGAGGGCAGCCAACTCCAGTACGCTGCACAGCCCGCCCCGGCGAGGGCGGACGAGTCACTGGCGCCCCTCCTTGAGTGGGTCGCGCCCCGACTCGACTCTCCGCTGACCCTGGACCGGCTCGCCGAACGAGCCGGTCTTTCCAGCCGGACCCTCGCCCGGCGTTTCAGCGAACAGCTTGGCGTCAGCCCGGGGCAGTGGCTGTTGCGCCAACGCCTCGATGCAGCCCGGGTCTTGCTGGAGCAGACCGACCTGCCGGTCGAGGCCATCGCCACCCGCGTCGGCCTCACCTCGGCTGTCAACCTGCGCCGCCGCTTCCGGGCGCATCTGGGCACCACGCCGGGTGCTTACCGGCGCACCTTCAGCCAGTCCAGGGCGGCTGCCTGAAGGACGGCGCGTCAGTGCAGGGCGTCGAGCGCGGCGATGATGTCAGCCGGTTCGCCGCGCTTGGTGTAGTCGGTGTCGGCGAACGCCCAGCGGATGGTGCCGCTCTGGTCGATGACGTACGTCGCGGGGATCGGGAGGGTGCGCGGGTGGCCGCCGTTGACCCGGTGAAGGTCGAAGCCGAGCTTGTCGTAGACGGCGGCGAGGTCGTCCGGCAGGTCGAAGGCGAGGCCGTATGACTTGGCGGTGACGGAGCCGACGTCGCTGAGGACGGTGAAGTCGAGGGCGTGCTTCTCGGTCAGAGACAGCGATTCGTCGGGGATCTGCGGGGAGACGGCGATGAGTTGGGCACCGCGGTCGGTGATGCCGGTGTGGTGCTGCTGCAGGGAGCGCAGCGCGAGGTTGCAGTACGGGCACCAGGCGCCGCGGTAGAAGGTGAGCACGACCGGGCCTTGGGCGAGGAGCCGGTCGAGGGTGACGGTCTCGCCGGTCGCGGATGCGAGCGTGAAACGCGGAGCCTGCGCTCCGGCGGCGAGGGCGCGGTGGGTCTGACCGGACGCGGCGAGTTCAGCGCCGGCCCGCTGCATGATCTCGCGTACCTCGGCGGGGATCTGTTGCTGGCGGGCGTCGTAGAAGGCGCGCAGTTCTGCGTTGAGAGTCATGAGGGCGGTGTCCTTCCTGTGGGGGGCAGGTGTGAAGAGCCCGCCCCGAGAACTTGGAACGGTCGTTTCAAGATAGCGGTCGGGGCGGTATCTTGAAACCACTGTTCCAAGATGGTGGTGAGGTGAGGAATGGCGGACATCAAGCACTTCGATCCGGACGCGACCCTGGAGGCAGTGGTCCGCCTGTTCTGGAAGCAGGGTGTGGCGGCTACCGGCGTGCAGGACATCGTGAACGCCACGGGGCTCAACCGCTCCAGTCTTTACTCCACATATGGCGGCAAGCAGCAGCTGTACCTTGCCGCACTGAACCGCTATGTGGCGGCTCGCTCGCAGCCCGTTTTCCGGCAGCTCGCCGAGGACAGGCGGGGATTGCCCGCGGTCGCGGACTTCTTCCGCAGCCTGATCAGCGCGCGCACGTCGGGAGAGCACGCGCGCTGGGGCTGCCTGGTGTCCAACGCGCACGCGGGCGCGGAGAGCGGCGACCTGGACGTGCGGGCTGTCCTCGACCGGCACCACCAAGGGCTGTGCGCCGCGCTGCGCTCCGCGCTCGAAGCAGCAAGAAGAGATGGACAGTTGGCGCCTTCTGTCGATCCGGTCTCTGCGGCTGATCTGCTCGCGCTGCTCGCGTACGGGGTGAACACGCGGTCGCAGGCGGGTGGCGACGCGCGTTCCCTGAGCCGCACCGTCGATGCGGCTCTCGACTCGCTCCGAGCCCCGGGCTGAGAGCGCCGGGGCTTCACTTCGCGGTGGCCGTGCCGGCTGTCGCGGAGACCGCCCGATGAAACGGGTGATCACGCCCGCGTCGACGAGCAGTGGTGACAGGGTCGGGGCGCCGCGCGGCGTGGATTCGCTGCCGCGCACATTCAGGGGCGGGCTCGGCAGGCCGGGCAGGGCGACCCCGGACCTCCTGACGGGAAGACTCCGACCAAGCTCTTCTCCCAGATTTCTCCCAAACGATTACCGGAGACGCAGGAAGGGCCTGATCCGTTTCCGAATCGGACCCTTGACCTGGTGTTTCTCTGCCGGGGTGGCGGGATATGAATCCCTGACGTCCCGGGAAGCCAGCTCCGCTGCGCGACCCGACAAAGGGTAGGCGCCGAGCTCAGACATCCTTGATCTGTACGCGGTCGCCGCACAGCTTCGACCAGTCGTCGCGGTCCGAGGTCAGCACAAGGACGGGCGCTGGGGAGCGGAGCGCCATCGCGGCGACGAGGGCGTCGATGGCGTACTTGTGGCCGTGCAGGCCGCCGGCGTCGCTCAGCAGCTGCACCGCGGTGAGACTGTCCGCCTGGGTGACGTCCCGGACCTCAAGGCGGGAGAGAAGCCAGCGCAGCCGGGCGGTGTCCGTCTTCCCGTAGACGGCCTCCACCACCGTCAGGGCCGACACGAGGACGGGCACGCCTACGCGCCGCGCGGCCTCGATCCGGGTGGCCATCTGGCGGTCGTTACGCAGCAGCAGCGACAGTGCCTGGGAGTCCAGAACCAGGGACCTGGCCGCGGGATCCTTCATGCGGCGCTGTCGTTCGACGCGTACGGCGCCGGTGCGTCACCGAACAGTTCGTGCTGCGCGGCCTGGATCTCGGCTTCGCTCAGCGGTTCGTGCTCGGCTTCGTAGGCGGCCACGATCTCGGCGAGGCCGTCCATGGCGAGCTGATGCTGCACCGCCGCCGTCACGTACGCGGACACGCCGCGCTTACCGGTACGGGTGCGCAGAGCACCGAGGAGTTCCGATGGCATTGAGACGGAGATGTTCTCCGTGCCGCCGGGGCGAGGTGACTTCATGGCCGTAAGTCTAGTACAGGAACTATTACAGCGTCTGGAGTGCTGCGCGGCCTGTATCCGGGGCGGCGCTGGCGCGTAGTCTTGGCGCTTCTGGATCTTCTTGTACTTTGCAGTGAATCCCGTGCTGGGATGGTGCTGGGATGCGCCCACATAACCGCAGGTCAGAGCTGTTGTGGTGGAGTTCGCTTCAACGTGTGAGCGGATGAAATAACACCACGTCGGCGACCTGGCAAGCCTGCAGGTCAGATGGGGTCGGCTCCTCCGGGAGTCGACCCCATGACGTTCCCCGGGCTGGGATGGCGCTGGGGGATTTGTTACCCCGTCAGCTACCAGGCCCCACCGAAGGGCGTCGAGAGTGGTACGTTATTGCGTACCACATGATGGGAAGGGTCAAGTCATGTCGATAACCGCGAGCGAAGCCCGCAAGGCTCTCTTTCCGCTGATCAAGCAGGTCAACGACGATCACGAGGCCATCGAGATCGTGTCCAAGCACGGGAACGCCGTGCTCGTCTCGGCCGAGGACTACGCGGCACTGCGCGAGGGCTCGTACCTACTGCGCTCGCCCGCGAACGCACGGCGACTGCTCAAGGCGTACGAGAACGCCCTGGGAAACGTCAACGTGTCGGAGCGCGTGCTGATCGATCCGGATGCAGCGGACTCTGATGCGGGTGCCGAGTGAGGCTTGTCTTCGAGGACCAGGGCTGGGAGGACTACACGTCCTGGCTCAAGAACGACCGCAAAATGCTCACTCGGATCAACAAGCTCATCGTGGACGTCAAACGCGACCCCTTCGCGGGCATCGGCAAGCCGGAGCCGCTGAAGTATCACTTGCCCGGGGCGTGGTCGAGGCGGATCGACGACGAGCATCGTCTCGTCTACTTGGTCACGGACAAGGAGATCGTGATTCTGGCAGCTCGTTACCACTACTGAGTACCGCACGGTCTCAAGCGCTACTCGGTATGAGGATCAGCGTTGGTGATCAAGTAAGCAGAGGTGGCGGCGAGTGTGCGGGCGAATTCCGTGACCGCCTTGCTGTCCAGATGCTTGAGACAGGCGTGAAGCTCCTCCCCCCACTCAGGGCGGAACCTGTATGCGAGCCAATGCCCCTCTCTGTGCATGCACGGCTCAATGGTCACGAGAGCGTCCAGCCCCGGTGACGGAAACACAGGGATGCCCCAAAGGCTTTTCGTTCCACGGAGTCCGGTGCGAACCGACTCTGGCCGAGCAACAGGGCAGGGTCCACGAGCCGTCCGGCCGCCTCGCACCAGTCAGTCGCATAACCCCAGACCTCCGAGTTCTGCGTGACCCTGAAGTCCCGGGCCGGGGTCGATCCGCCGAGGTCGAGTGCCTGAACGAGTGGCTGATTGGTGATGTAGCCGACCGTCCGAGTCAGCTCGCCGAGGGAGGCGTCCGCGCCGAGCAGGGAGAGCTGCGGGCCGAGGCGCCGCACTTGATCCGAGCGCCGCCCGCTTGGGGGACGAAGGTGAGGGAGAGCCGCACCAGGTGGTGCTCGTAGAGGGCTGCCTGTTCCTCGGCGTACCGGGCGAGCTCGGGGTCTGCGGCGAGTTCGTCGGGGGGCAGCCGGACGGAGTGCGGTCCGCCTAGCCGGAAGCGGCCGGCGAGGGCCTCGGGCTCGGCGCCCTCCGCGGGTCCTTGTCCGGTTCCTCGCGCGGGGTCATCGGCGCTCAGGACTATGTCGTACGTCGTTAACCGAGGATCAGTGAGCTCGATCACCAGCCACCCTTTCAGGGACGGAGGAGGCCGGGATGGACCGCGGAGCCGTGGCGCCGGACAGCGTGCAGGTGTTGACGGCTCTTCCGAGATGTCCCCGCGTGTCCCCCAGGTGCGCAAAAGGTCACCCATAGTGGGTCGTTGGGGGGGGGTGGAACTTGCAACTCACAGATGTCCGGCCGATCGGACGCCGGTGCCGGACGACCGGCCGGGGGATGTCGGACGGGCGGCCCGGCCGTGGGAAGGCTCCACCGCGTCGACGTTCCGCCTTCTACAGCGCGGTCGGGCCGAGGGCGGCCGCTGTCCGGGCCAGGGCGTGGAGGGCCGGGTTGTCGGTGCTGGTGCGCCAGGTGAGCGCCCATTCGAGGGCGGGGGCGTCGTGGAGGGGGAGGAAGACGATGCCGGGGGGCTTGTTGTAGCGGGCGGCGATCTCGCCCAGGACGTGGACGCAGTGCCCGGCGGCGACCAGGGAGAGGATCTCGTGGAAGGTCCGTGCGGCCGGGCCCCGGGGGATGCGGCGGCCGAGCGGGGTGCGGTGGGGGACCATGGCGGCGACCCAGTACTCGGGGGGCTCGGGGCCCAGGTCGACGACCTGGTTGTCGGCGAGGTCCTCCAGGGACGCGGCGCCGCGCGCGACGAGCGGGTGGTCTGCGGACACGGCCAGCACGCGGCCTCCGGTGAGGACGGTGGGGCCGACGGTGAGGTCCGGTTCGGCGACGGGCAGCCACAGCACGTGCGCGTCGTGCTTCCCGTCGCGCAGGGCGGTGAACGCGTCGTTGCCGTTGATCTCGCCGAACTGGATGTCGCAGCCGGGATGACGCACGCGGAACGCGTCCACGAGGGGCCGCAGTTCGTGTCCGGCGTGGCCGAAGACGCCCAGGCGCAGGGTCCGGCCCGCGCCGAGGCCCGCCGCTTGGGCGCGGGCGAGTCCTGCGTGGAGGAGATCGACGGCCTGCTGGAGGTCTTCGCGCAGCCGTCGGCCGACCGGGGTCAGGGTCACGCGCCGGCTGGTGCGGTCGAACAGGGTCACGCCCAGGCGCCGTTCCTGTTTGCCGATGGCCTGGCTGACGCGGGCCTGGGAAACGTGGAGCCGTTGCGCCGTGCGGCCGAAGTGCAGCTCCTCGGCCAGCGTCAGGAAGATGTCGATGTCCCGAAGCTCCATGCATAACCCCCGTGTTATGGACCGCCCCACGGGCTCGTCCTTGTTCCGCCTCTGACATGCATCGATGCTGGACACACCATCCACAGGGCAGGCGAACGGCGCCTGGCCGACGCATCGATGAGGCAGGGAGTCCCGATGAGCAGTCTGCAGGCGGTCGCCGATCGAGTCGAGATCGAGGCGCTGTGCGCCGAGGTCACCGATGCGGTGATGATGCGCGAGTTCGACCGCTTCGCCTCGCTGTTCACACCCGACGGTGCCATGCGGTGGCCGCACATCGGCAAGGAGTTCGTCGGCCGCGAGGAGATCCGCGAGGCGATCGAGTGGGGCCAGGGGCTGTGGGAGTTCTTCGTGCAGACCGTCCACCCCGGTGCCGTCCGGATCGACGGCGACACCGCGCGGGGACGCGTGTACATCCACGAGTTCGGGCGGATGCGTGACGGCAGTTCGCACGGCAACTGGGCCCTGTACCACGACCGTTACCGGCGTACCCCCGACGGCTGGAAGTTCAGCGAACGCGTCTACGAGGTCAGGTACGCCGACGCCACGCCGCTCACAGGGGCGCCGGCTTCGCATCCCGGGCCCGTGCGCCACGAGCCCGGGCAGCTCTGACGATCACCTGCGTTTGATGCCGATGCCGATGCCGATGCCGATGCCGATGCCGACGTCGGCATCGGCATCGGCGTCGATGCCGACGTTCATCGGCCGGCAGCCGCTTCACGTCGCTCACTTCCCGCAAGGCCGTCACACAGGACCAGGAGTCCACCCATGAACCTCACCCTCTGGATCGCCGCCGGACTACTGGCCGCGGTCGCCCTCGCCGGCGGCATCAGCAAGACCTTCGTTCCCAGGGCCAGGCTGGCCGCACAGCACGGAGGGGAGTGGACGCGGGATGTCGGCGCGGGTTACATCAAGACCCTGGGCGTCCTCGAACTCCTGGCGGCGGCAGGCCTGATCCTGCCTGCCGCGCTCGACACGGCACCGGTGATGGTGCCGGTGACGGCCGGCTGCTGGGTCGTCCTCATGACCGGCGCGATGATCACCCACGGGCGCCTCGGTCAGCCCGGGCTGGTGCTGCTGAACTCCGTCTATCTCGCCCTGGCCGTCCTCACGGCCTGGGGACGCTTCGGGCCCTGGTCCTTCGGCGGCTGAGGGCGGGGGACGGCTGCCGACGGGTACGAGGACGGGCCTCCCGTCACTGCTCGCGGTTCATCAGGCTGAGCACGGTGCGGACGAGGGCGGTGAGGGTGCCGTCGGTGAGGGGCTTCTTCTCGAGGCGGAACTCGACGGTGTTGCGTCCGTCGTCGCGCTTGAAGCGGAAGTTGACGTGCAGGCGGAGGAAGGTGAGGACGCCGGTGAGGACGGTGAGGTCCGAGACGAGGCCCGCGCCGCCCATCTGGTCGTCCTGTGTCGGGTCGGCCAGGATCTCCGCGACCAGCTTCCGCGCGCCCTCCTCGGGGTCCCAGTAGTTCTCGCGGAGAAAACAACGCTATGCGGCTGCGGTCCAGCTCAGACGGCAGATCAGCGTAGCCGCAGCGGGGCTGTTCACCGGTCCAGGGTGCTGACGCGGTTCTCGTACTCGCGGCGGGCCTTGCGCTGGGCCGGGATCGACGCCGGGGCGTCGAGCGGCTGGCAGCGGCTGAGGAGTTGGCGATGGACCGCGGGCACGGCGGGGACGCGGAGCGTGTAGCCCTGGCCGCGTCGTACGGCGACGCCCTGGTCGAGCGCGGCGCGCTCGGCGTCGTCGAGTTCGGCGGCGCGGAGGTAGTCAGCGACCTTGCCCGGCATGTCGAGGGTGACCGGCACCTCTGGAGCCGGGGCGGGCGCTGCGTCGGGGGTGTGGTCGGGCATGAGGTCGGCGACGGCAGTACGGATGGCGCCGCGGCTGACGTGGTGGTCTCGGGCCAGGGCGGCGATGGACCGGCCTTCCAGGTAGGCGGCGCGTACGGCGACGGCCGTCGCCGCGGTGACCACGGGGCGGCGTCCGCCCTTGTTGCCCTTGGCTTCGGCGGCCCGCAGTCCGTCGAAGGTCAGCTCCCTCTGCAGGTCGCGCTGGAGTTCGCCAGCGGCCGCGAGGGTCTGCACCATGAACTTCACCGTGGACACCAATTCTCCGGTGCGCGGGTGACGGGCGGTGAGGTCCATCGCGGAGAACGCGCCGTCGTGGATCTGCAGGGCGAGGCGCTCGCGGTGCAGGACGTCGAGCACGTCGAGGATGTGGCCGGTGCCGCGCACGAGGCGGAACATCTCGGAGACGTGGACGACATCGCCGGGCCGCGCGTACGTCAGAAGCTCGGCGAACTTCGTCCGCTGGAGCGGGTGGAGGCGGCTAGAGGTGCCGGCCTCTTCCTCGAAGACGACCGGCTCGTCGATCCCGGCCCCGGTAAGGACGAGGTTCTGCCGGTCGGTCGACTGCTGGTCGGTCGAGACCCGCTTGTAGACCAGGTTCGCCATCTTGGGGCCCTTCCATACGGTGGATCGGATCTTGCCTGTCGTCTAACCCTGTCATCAACGGCCATCGGACCCGATTGGATTCGCACCGCCCCGAACCCCAGAAAATCCAGGGTCGATTGGACGCACACCCGGCCTGTCGTCATTCGATCGTTTGCCGACACTCGCAAAGCGCATGGACCGCCTGTCCGCAAGACCGTTACGTAGGCCAAGAATCGAACGTCGAGCGCCGTCCTTCAGCCAGTCCCCGCGCGTATGCGACTTCCATCCGTAGGGTCCCTCACGACGCCCGCACATTTGTGCGGATAACATGAATCATTGTTCCGCGGACGGAAACTGATGAATCGCCACACTGGCGAATACTCTCGGCAGCCGCATCGCTGGCAGCAGTAGCCTCCCTCGCCGTGGCCGGTAGTGCCACGGCCGCCGACCAGGGGCAGCAGCCTGAGAACAGACAGCAGGCGCTCGGCGCGATCAAGCCTGTTGACCTCCCGTCAGCGGAGCCTGAACAGAACCAAGTGAAGGTCTCCACCGGCGAGTCATGCTCCCCCATCGCGTCCTCCGCCCGGGCTGCGTTGGGCGGCGCGGTCAAGGCATGCGTCGAGACCAAGCCGCTGGAGAGCGCCAGCACCGTCGCCGCGCGGACTGCCGAGCAGGTCGCCGCTGCTGAAGCCTGCGCCATCACTCAGCCGGGCTACTGGGGCTGGACCCGGACCGGTGGGATCTGTCTGAACGGTATGCAGACCACATACACGCTCTACAGCGACAAGGGCGCAGTCCTCGGCACCGGCCGGATGGATGTCAAGAGCAGCATGGACCTCAGTTCCACCAGCACCACCTGGAACGAGCTGCTCACCGTCAAGGTGACCGCCGTGACCGGCCAGGTGAAGAACCTCAACATCGCCTTCGACGTGAACTGCACCTCCGCCTGCTCTCCGACCAGCAACCGCCCCTGGGCCGGGGCGAAGACGCTGGGTCTCGGTGCTCAAGCGTCGGGTTCGGTGACCTACAAAAGCAACGTGGCATCGGGTACGCGGGACAGCTTCCAGACCAAGTACCACATGTACGTCACCACCACCGGCAGCATCCCCACGCAGCCGAACGTGAACTGGGACAGCCCGGCCGAGGCGAAGCTCCGCTGCGACGCCGAGTTGTCCACGCCCGGCTGCGTCATTCCCGAGCGGCGGGCCTACCTGGAGTACTCGCTCTCCGACCCGAAGCACGGTTCGGCCGCCGCCGTCTACAGCTTCGCTCAGGGCTACCTGCGTGACTGGGCCCCGTTGAGCCGGGCAGATGGCCTCTCTGCCGCCAACCGTGCACGCACGTGCGGTTCCCAGAGCAGCGACCCGTTCGTGCCCATGCCCGACTACGTCCCGAACGACTCGTGTGACGAATTCCCCTTCGCCGGCTCGTTCGAGGGGGGAACCGACGGTGCCCAGTGCGCTGACATCCTCCCGCTCTACGAGAACGGCCAGTGGATGATCTACGAGGCCCGCGCTGACAAACCGGTCACCTGCACCGAGCCGTGCGTGCGTGGCCACGTCGCCCTGGACGCCAACGAGTCCGCTGGCGGCAAGTACGGTGCGTTCGTCAAGAACCAGCGCGTCCTCGACACCGAAAAGTACAACGTCAACATCGTCGCCTGACACACTTCACAGCACCACCACGGTGGGGCCCCGAGGATGGCTCTCGGGGCCCCGACCCGTAGCAGCCAGAGGAGACACTCGTGGAAGACTCCACGACCAGGCCGTGGGCATGGGCCAAAGATCCGCACGCCGTGATGTGGTGCGTGACCTTCACCCGCGGCATCACGCCGGAAGACGTGCTCGCCCGGTACGGGGCTGACACACCAACCGCCCAGGTCCTCACCCGACAGCAAGCCGCCCAGCTGAACGACAGCAGCCTGCCGGAGGGATCAGTTCTGCGTGCCGGGGCGCTGGGTAACTGGTCGTTCTGCTTTGAGGACTACGGGGTCATGGGCATAATGCCAGGCCCCCTGTCCGCACTGTCCCACCGCACAGAGACCTTCAGCGTCCTGCTCGGCGGGGACGGCATGAACGGCTTCGCTCACTGGCGTGACGGACAGTGCACCGAGCGGTTCGAGCCCGGCTTCACCCACACCAAACCGAATCCACCGCACCCCTGGTGGGATGCGGTGCAGGAACGACTCGATGCATCGAGCGAGGAGTACCCCGGCCTGGTTCCCGTACTGGGAGCCGTAGCCCACCACACCGGGGCCGAACTCGACGCCGACACCGTCAACGGCCCGCTGCTCACCCTGCGGCTCGAAGACAGCAGTCGAACCCCCGACCCCCCGACCCCCCACCCCGTCCCCACCCTGCAGCCCCGAGGCCGCCAGGGCGCATGCTGGGCCGACCGGCCCTGCCTGGGACGCCCCTGCCGCCTGCCATGCGGCGCGCCCCCAACGTCCCCACCATTCAGCACACATACGGCACCAAGACCGAGGAATAGAGAAGACTGGTCCCTGCGCCGCCGGCTCAGGTTCGGGCCGGTACTCACCGCACGGAAGAACTGACCTTGGCTCACGCGTCCGTTCGCTCCTCGGCCAGCTCCCCAGGCGCCGACACGCCCAACCCGACTGCCTTTGGCGCTGTTTGGTGCGCGGTCATGCGCCCTACAGCCCGGCTCCGGGCTCGTCGACGGACACGGTCCGCAGGGGCCGGTGGCCCTGGTCGTCGAGCTGGGCGAGTTCTCGGTCGTAGTCGACGGTGATGGAGCCGTAGTAGTTGACCGCCGAGCTGCGGGCCGGGGAGATGTGGGCCAGGACCTCGGCGTCCACCTCACGGCCAGCACCGCGCAGTTCGCCCACGGCCAGGCCCATGTACTCGGTGTGCCAGCACACGACCGCGTTGGTCACGACGGTCAGGCACCACGCCTGCGCGTTCTGCTGCTCGGGCTGGCGCCGACTCACCTTGCCTTCGCGGGCGTAGTGGAGCTGACGGCGCAGCGCGTGGATCGACTCGCCCTTGTTCAGCTGCCTCGCGATCTTGCGCCGGTACACCGGATCGGACAGATACTTCGCCGCGTAGATCGTCCTGCGGATCGCTCCGTACTCCTTGAGCGCCGCAGCGAGCGCGTTCTGCCGGGAGGACGCGGAGAGCTTGCCGACGATCAGGGAGACGGTGGCGTGCCCGTACTTGAGCGATCCGGCGAGGCGGAGCAGGTCGTCCCAGTGGTCGGCGACCAGGTCGAGGTTGGCCTTCTTCGTCAGCAGCGGCCCCGCAGTGGGGAAGCGTTCCTCGTAGTCGTCCTTTCCGCCCATCCGGTACAGGGTGATCTTGCCGAGGTCTCGGATGCGCGGGGAGAGCTGCTTGCCGACCAGGTCGAACAGGGCGAAGTTGACCAGGGTCACGCCGTGCGTGTCGGTGGCGTGCTCGGTGATCGGCAGGTCGGTGGCGTTGCCGAGGATCTCGTCGAGCACGTAGTGGGCCTCGCGGTGGGTGGCGACGATGACCTTCGTGCCGAAGGTGGAGTGCTGGTCGGAGACGTGCGTGTAGGTGGAGATGCCCTCGTTCACGAAGTACTTGTTCAGGTGCCGCGCGGTGATCGACTTGCCGCGGGTGGGGAACCTCTGTCCGTCCGAGGACGACAGGGTGCCGGAGCCGAACATCGCGGTCATGGGCAGCTGGTGGTGGTAGTTGACCAGGCAGATGTTCGCCTCGCGCAGCGTGTCCTCGCGGATGTACCACTCTGCGGTCCACGCCAGCACGTCGTAGGGGATGCCGCAGGAGGAGGCCATCCCGTGCAGCCCCATGTTCGTGGACAGTCCGATCAGGCAGGCGATCAGATTCCGCTTGAGCTGCGGCGAGCGGGCCTGCTTGCCGCCGGCGTGTGTGAAGCAGTCCAGGAAGCCGGTGTGCCGGTCCATCTCCACCAGCAGCGAGACGATCGGCACGTTCGGCAGCATCCGCTCCAGCTCGCCGTGCAGTTCCTCGGCCTCGGACGGGATGTCTTCCGCGGTGAGCGGCGAGATCACCAGCTCGCCCGCGTCGTTGAGCCGGACCGGCCCGTCACCCTGCTTGAGGGTGCCCTCCAGGTCGGTGAGAGCCTCGTCCAGTTCGTCCATCACCAGCGGCAACGCCTCGGAGGCGTCGGGGCTCTTCCCGACCAGACGGCAGAACTCGGCCCGGTGCGTGACCCACTGGGCGGGCTTGAACAGGTAGGCAGCCGGGTTGTCGTAGCGGCGCGAGCCGGGCACGTACACGTCCCCCGAGCGCAGCCCGTCGCGCAGCGCGAGCAGCGTGCACAGCTCCCAGTAGTGCCGGTAGGCGGTCGCGTCCCCCTTCGCCGCGGCCTCATCCAGGTAGCCCTGAAAGCGGGTCGGGACGAACAGCGTCGGGGCGCCGTCGGGGACGTTGCGGGCGCCGGTGGCGTTCAGCTCCCGCAGGATCTGAAGGGCCTCGATCAGCGGCGTCGCGGGCGCGCACCCCTGCCTGTCGGGTGCGAGCAAGTAACCAAGGAATGTAGGGGTGTTGAAGGTCGTGCACCGGCCACGGAGCCGTACACGGTTGCGGATGCGGGCCCGGATGCGCACGCGCGTACGGCTCCGACCGGGCGGCCGGTCACCGGTCCGGCAGGTCAGCCGGCGGGCGGGTCGGTGCGCTCGGAGTGCTCGCTTGGCTCGGTGGGGAACGACTGGGTGCCGAGTACCCGCAGCAGGTCCAGCCGCTCGCGGGTCTCGGGGTCCGCCGGGGTGAGGACCAGCAGCTGCTGGCGCTGGTCCGGAGTGAGCAGGGTCTCGCAGTCCATGAGCATCGGTCCCACCCGGGGATGCAGGATGATCTTGCGGTCGGCGCGCCGGACCGCCACCTCGTGCTCGTCCCACAGCCGGCCGAAGTCCGCACTCGCGGCCCGCAGCCGATCGACCAGACCGGTGACCGTCGGGTCGCCGGAGCGGCGGCCGGCCGCGGCGCGCAGGTCCGCCACCAGCTGGCGGGCGTGATGCTCCCGTTCCATTGCCGGAGCGCCGCTACGGGCGGCCGGGTCGGTGAACCAGCGGTAGACGGTGTAGCGGCGGTCGCCGGTGAAATCGGCATCGCCCGTGAGCAGGGCGGACGTCCGGTTCTGGGCGAGGATCTCGCCCAGGTCGGACAGGACCATGGCGGGGGTCTCGCCGAGGAGATCGATCATGCGGATCAGGCCGGCGCGGGCCGGCCGGTCGGCCCCGCCGGCGGGCGGCGGCTGGTGACCGGCCAGGTGGAACAGGTGGGCGCGCTCGTCATCGGACAGCCGCAGCGCCCGGGCCAGGGCGCCCAGGAGCTGCACCGTGGGCTGGCTGCTGCGGCCCTGTTCCAGGCGGACGACGTAGTCCGTGGACATGCCCGCGAGCATGGCCACCTCCTCCCGGCGCAGGCCACTGGTGCGGCGGCGCGGGCCGGCGGTGACGCCCGCCTCCGAGGGACGGATCGCCTCGCGACGGCGGCGCAGGAAGTCGGCGAGCTGTTCACGTTGCATACCTCCATGGTCGCGCCCGGACGGCAGACCATCCAGGGAGCGCCGCTCCCTGGATGAACGCTCCTCTCCCGTGCACGGCTGATCCCGCCCACAGTGGAAGGAAGGACCGACGACGAAGGAGAGCGCGATGCAGACGCGAACCCTGGGCCACAGCGGCCCGACCGTTTCCGCCCTGGGCCTGGGAGCCATGGGCATGTCCGGTGCGTACGGCGAGGCGGACCGCGCGGAGAGCATCGCCACGGTGCACGCCGCGCTGGACGCCGGTGTGACGCTGATCGACACGGGCGACTTCTACGCCATGGGCCACAACGAACTGCTGCTCGCCGAGGCGCTGCGCGGCCGTGACCGGGACAGCTACCGGCTGAGCGTCAAATTCGGCATGCTGCGCGGGCCCGGCCCGGCGTTCGGCGGGCAGGACTGCCGCCCCGAGGCGGTCAAGAACTTCCTGGCCTACTCGCTGACCCGGCTGGGCGTCGACCACATCGACGTATACCGGCCGGCCCGGCTGGACCCGGAGGTCCCGATCGAGGAGACGGTGGGCGCGATCAAGGAGATGATCGACGCCGGACACGTGCGCCACCTGGGCCTCTCAGAGGTCGACGCGGCGACGATCCGCCGGGCGCACGCCGTGCACCCGGTCGCCGACCTGTAGATCGAGTACTCGTTGATCTCCCGCGCGGTGGAGGCACAGATCCTGCCCACCCTGCGGGAGCTGGGCATCGGGATGACCGCGTACGGCGTTCTGAGCCGGGGCCTGATCTCCGGGCACTGGTCGGCCGGCCACGCCGCAGGGCCCGGCGATGCGCGCGGGCACAGTCCCCGGTTCTCGGCGGCCAACGTGGATCACAACCTCGCCCTCGTCGAGGCGCTGCGCCGGGTTGCCGGGGCGAAGGGCTGCACCGTCGCCCAGCTGGCCATCGCGTGGGTGGCCGCACAGGGTGAGGACATCGTGCCCCTGGTCGGCGCGCGCACCCGTGAACGGCTGGCCGAGGCGCTGCCCGCGCTCGACGTGCGCCTCACCGCCGACGACCTCGCCGAGATCGAGAAGGCGGTTCCGCTCGGCGCGGCCCGCGGAGACCGGTACCCGTCCGCCTTCATGTCCGGCCTCGGCGCGGGCAACTGAGAGGCGGCATAGGAATTCCCTATAGCGTCTGCTGCCTTTTCGTCTTTGTCCCGCGCTCCATTTCGGTCGTACCGTGAACCAGCTCGACGGGATAAGCGCCGCCATTTCTTCGGAATTCGCGCCCTGCGCACGGCGAACCGTCCCGTCGAGCGGACTCACCAACGATCGAGAGGGCCGGTGGCATGACCACAGTCGAGAATGGATCAGGGAAAGAATCCGTGCAGGAATCCGGGAACGGATCGGGGACTCCGGAACTCGCCGGAAAGCGGGCTCTGGTCACGGGCGGTTCCCGCGGAATCGGGGCGGCCGTCGTGCGCCAGCTCCTGGACGCGGGCGCCGAGGTCCTGACGACCGCCAGGTCGGCGACGGGCACCGTGCCGGACGGCGCCCGGTTCGTCGCGGCCGACGTGCGGACACGGGCCGGGGCGGAGGCGCTCGCCGCGACGGCGCGGGAGGTGCTCGGCGGGGTGGACATCCTGGTTCACAACGCGGGCGGCGCGCGGCCCCACGAAG
Organism: Streptomyces sp. NPDC048462; assembly: GCF_043200175.1. Taxonomy (NCBI): domain Bacteria; kingdom Bacillati; phylum Actinomycetota; class Actinomycetes; order Kitasatosporales; family Streptomycetaceae; genus Streptomyces; species Streptomyces sp. NPDC048462. The sequence continues at coordinate 687 of NZ_JBICXG010000040.1, read as the reverse complement.
GCGCTCTGGCCATCTCCGACGAGGAGTGGCAGGACGCGCTGGACCTGAACTTCCTGGCGTCGGTACGGCTGGACTCGCTGCTGGTGCCGGGGATGCGGGACCGCGGTTCGGGGCGGATCGTGCACATCTCCTCGGCGGCGGTCCTCACCCCGGTCGGGCCGTTCCTGCACTACGTGGCGGCGAAGGCGGCGCTGGAGAAGTACAGCCAGGGCCTGGCGGTGGAGCTGGCCCCGTTCGGAATCCGGGTGAACGCCGTGTCGCCCGGCAGGACCGCCACTCCGGGCGGCGAGGCGACCCGCGAACAGTGGGCGGAGGTGTCCGCGCGCATGGGAGGGGCGCCCGGTCCGACCAACGCAGCCGACACCACGCCGCTGGGGCGCGACGGCCGGGCCGAGGACATCGCCGACGCGGTGCTGTTCCTGCTTTCCGACCGGGCGCAGTGGCTGACGGCGAGCAATCTCATCGTGGACGGCGGAGAATTCCCCAGGGGCTGAGCCCCGCGGTATTCCTGTTCCGTGATTCCGATTCCCTGGTTCCGCTTCCGGCCGATTCGGGAAATGCGGCGGAACCTGCCGTCTTTTCGCCGGCCTTCAGAGCTCGTAACACGATCTTGTTGATGTTGGCTGGTGAGGCGTAACCGGTGTGATGATTCGGCCGTTCGTGAGGGTGTGGGTACTCGACCGTGGA